>DATJLQ010000018.1:0-2407 GCA_035509415.1 Alphaproteobacteria bacterium | reverse complement strand
GAACCGCGCCTTCTCCCATTACCGCTGGTAGCCGAGGTCCGACGAGCGCGCCATGCCCCGCACCACCCCCCTCGATCATTACCGAAACATCGGCATCATGGCGCATATCGATGCCGGCAAGACCACGACCACGGAGCGCGTGCTCTATTACACCGGCCGGTCCTACAAGATCGGCGAGGTGCATGACGGCACCGCGACCATGGATTGGATGGAGCAGGAGCAGGAGCGCGGCATCACCATCACGTCGGCCGCCACCACCTGCTTCTGGCGCGACCACCGGATCAACATCATCGACACGCCCGGCCACGTCGACTTCACGATCGAGGTCGAGCGGTCGTTGCGCGTCCTCGACGGCGCGGTCGCGGTGTTCGACAGCGTGGGCGGCGTCGAGCCCCAGTCCGAGACCGTGTGGCGCCAGGCCGACAAGTACCGCGTGCCGCGCATCTGCTTCGTCAACAAGATGGACCGCATCGGCGCCGACTTCCCGCGCTGCGTCGAGCAGATCAAGGACCGCCTGGGCGCCAAGCCCATCGTGCTCCAGTGGCCGATCGGCGAGGAAAGCAACTTCATCGGCGTGGTCGACCTCCTGCGCATGCGCGCGGTGGTATGGAAGGACGAGACGCTGGGCGCCGAGTTCGAGGTCAAGGAAATCCCGGCCGAGCTCAAGGAGCGCGCGGCCAAGCTGCACGAGGAGCTGATCGAGCTCGCGGTCGAGCAGGACGACGCCGCCATGGAGGCCTATCTCGACGGCAAGGCCCCCGACGCGGAGACGCTCACCCGCTGCATCCGCAAGGGTGCCGTTTCGGGCGCCATCGTGCCGGTGCTGTGCGGCTCGGCGTTCAAGAACAAGGGCGTCCAGCCGCTGCTCGACGCGGTGGTCGATTTCCTCCCGTCCCCGGTCGACATCCCTCCGGTCAGGGGCGAGGACGTCGACAGCCACGAGCCCATGACGCGCAACGCCTCCGACGACGAGCCCTTCTCGGGCCTCGCCTTCAAGATCATGACCGACCCCTTCGTGGGCTCCCTCACCTTCGTGCGCGTCTATTCGGGCCGGCTCGCGGCCGGCACCGCGGTGCTCAATTCGACCAAGGACCGGCGCGAGCGCATCGGGCGCATGCTGCAGATGCACGCGAACCATCGCGAGGACATCAAGGAGGCGTTCGCGGGCGACATCGTCGCCCTCGCCGGCCTCAAGGACACCACCACCGGCGATACGCTGTGCGACCAGCAGAAGCCGATCATGCTCGAGCGCATGATCTTCCCCGAGCCGGTGATCGAGGTCGCGGTCGAGCCCAAGACCAAGGGCGACCAGGAGAAGATGGGCGTCGCCCTTTCGCGCCTCGCGGACGAGGATCCCTCGTTCCGCGTCACCTCCGACCCCGAGAGCGGCCAGACCGTGATCAAGGGCATGGGCGAGCTCCATCTCGAGATCATCGTCGACCGCATGAAGCGCGAGTTCAAGGTCGAGGCCAACGTCGGCGCGCCCCAGGTCGCGTACCGCGAGACCATCACCAAGACCGTCGAGCACGACTACACCCACAAGAAGCAGACCGGCGGCTCGGGCCAGTACGCGCGCGTCATCATCCGCTTCGAGCCCTTGCCCCCCGGCTCGGGCTTCGAGTTCGAGAACGACGTCGTCGGCGGCACGGTGCCGCGGGAATACGTCCCGGGCGTCGAGAAGGGCCTCAAGGCCGCGCGCGAGACCGGCGTGCTCGCCGGCTTCCCGATGATCGACTTCAAGGCGACGCTCATCGACGGCGCCTATCACGACGTCGATTCGTCGGCGCTCGCGTTCGAGATCGCGGCGCGCGCCTGCTACCGCGAGGGCATCGAGCGCGCGCGCCCGGTGCTGCTCGAGCCGATCATGCGCGTCGAGGTCGTGACGCCCGAGAACTTCATGGGCGACGTGATCGGCGACCTCAACAGCCGGCGCGGCCAGATCCAGGGCATGGACAGCCGCGCCAACGCGAGCGTGATCAATTCCATGGTGCCGCTCGCCAACATGTTCGGCTACGTGAACAATCTGCGCTCCATGACCCAGGGGCGCGCCACCTACACCATGCACTTCGACCATTACGCCCAGGTGCCGCAGGCGGTCGCGGATGAAGTGCGCGCCAAATTGGCGTGACGAGCCCGCGCCCGAAGGCCCGGCATTGAGAGAAGAGCGAAGGACGGAGAACGGCCATGTCGAAAGCTAAATTCGAGCGCAACAAGCCGCATTGCAACGTCGGCACGATCGGTCACGTCGACCACGGGAAGACGACGTTGACGGCGGCGATCACGAAGGTGCTTGCGGAGAAGGGCGGGGCCGAGTTCATGGCCTACGACCAGATCGACAAGGCGCCGGAGGAGCGCGCGCGCGGCATCACGATCGCGACGGCGCATGTCGAGTATTCGACGGAGAAGC
>DATJLQ010000017.1:0-4487 GCA_035509415.1 Alphaproteobacteria bacterium | reverse complement strand
GATCTTCGCCTGGACGCGCGGCTTGCGCTACCGGGGCGAGTTCGACAAGACGCCGGACGTGGTCAAGTTCGCGGACACGCTCGAGAAAGTGTGCGTCGCGACCGTCGAGGGCGGCCAGATGACCAAGGATCTCGCGATCCTCATCGGCCCCGACCAGCCCTTCCTCGAGACCAACGCATTCCTCGGCGCGATCGACGCCAATCTCAAAAAGGCGATGGCGGCCTGAGAGAAGGCGGCTTTGGCTCGGCGCCACTCACTCCCCTCACCCGCTCGCTTCCGCTCGCCACCCTCTCCGGATTTCGGGAGAGGGTCGGTTCATTCCCCTCTCCCGCAAGCGGGAGAGGGCGGGACCCGCCGCGGAGCGATGGGAGGGTGAGGGTCGCAATCGTCGTTCGGCAGCGCTCGTCGCTCAACGCGACAGCGCGCGCATCGCGCGGTCGAGCCCGTCGAGGGTGAGCGGGTACATGCGCCCGCCCATGATCTCGCGCATCATGTCGATCGAGACCGTGTAGTGCCAGTGCGGCTCCGGCACCGGGTTGAGCCAGGCCGCGCGCTCGTAGGTATGGAGGAGGCGCTGGAGCCAGAGCTGGCCCGGCTCTTCGTTCCAGCCCTCGACACTGCCGCCGGGGGCGGTGATCTCGTAGGGGCTCATCGACGCGTCGCCCACGAAGACGAGCTTGTAGTCCGACGGGAAGGTGTGCAGGAGATCGAGCGTCGGGAAGCGCTCGACGTTGCGCCGCCGGTTGTCGTGCCACACGCCCTCGTAGACGCAGTTGTGGAAATAGAAGAATTCGAGGTGCTTGAATTCCGAGCGCGCGGCGGAGAACAGCTCCTCGCAAGTGCGCACATGGGGAAACATGGAGCCGCCCACGTCCAAGAGCAGCAGCACCTTGACCGTGTTGTGGCGCTCGGGCACGAATTTCAAATCGAGATAGCCCGCGTTGCGCGCGGTCGATGCGATCGTGTCGGGGAGATCGAGCTCGACCTCCGCCCCTTCGCGCGCGAAGCGGCGTAGACGCCGGAGCGCCACTTTGATGTTGCGCGTGCCGAGCTCGACCTGGTCGTCGAGATTCTTGAACTCGCGCTTGTCCCACACCTTGACCGCGCGATTATTTCGGTTCCCGTCCTGGCCGATGCGCACCCCTTCGGGATTGTAGCCGTAGGCGCCGTAGGGCGACGTGCCGGCGGTGCCGACCCATTTGGAGCCGCCCTGGTGCCGGCCCTTCTGCTCGGCGATGCGCTGACGCAGCGTTTCCAAGAGCTTGTCGAGCCCGCCCATGGCCTCGATCTTGGCCTTGTCCTCGTCGGAGAGCGCCAATTCGGCGAGCTTCCGCAGCCACTCTTCGGGAATTTCTGCCGTCTCGCCGGGCGGGGCCTCGAGACCCTTGAAGCAATGGCCGAACACGCGGTCGAACTTGTCGAGGTGGCGCTCGTCCTTCACCAGCGCCGCGCGGGAGAGATAATAGAAATCCTCGATCGAGTGGTTCGCGAGGCCGCGTTGGGTCGCATCCAGGAGGGTCAGATACTCGCGCAGGCTCACCGGCACATGGGCGTCGCGCAGCTCGAGGAAGAACTGGGCGAACACGAGGCCGCGCTCAGTTGCGCCGCTCGGCGCGCGCGAGGAAGGCGATGCGCTCGAGCTGGTGCACGTCCTGCTCGTTCTTGACGAGGGCCCCGCAGAGCGGCGGGATCACCTTCCCGAGCTCGGACGCGCGTAGCGCCTCGGGCCCGATCTCCTCGGCGAGCAACAGCTTCAGCCAATCGAGGAGCTCGCTGGTCGAGGGCTTTTTCTTCAGGCCCGGCACGTCGCGCACGCCGTAGAACAGGTTCAGCGCTTCGCGCACCAGCTCCTTCTTGATGCCCGGGAAATGCACGCCAACGATGCGCTGCATCGTCTCGCGGTCGGGGAAGCGGATGTAATGGAAGAAGCAGCGGCGCAGGAACGCGTCGGGCAGCTCCTTCTCGTTGTTCGACGTGATCACCACGATCGGCCGGTGGCGCGCGCTCACCGTCTGCCTCGTCTCGTAGACGTAGAACTCCATGCGGTCGAGCTCGAGCAGGAGGTCGTTGGGGAACTCGATGTCGGCCTTGTCGATCTCGTCGATCAGCAGCACCGGCTTCTCGTCGGCGACGAACGAGTCCCACAGCTTGCCGCGCTGGATGTAGTTCTTGATGTCGTGGACGCGCCCGTCGCCGAGCTGCGAATCGCGCAAGCGCGACACCGCGTCGTACTCATAGAGGCCCTGCTGTGCCTTGGTGGTCGATTTGACGTGCCAGGTGATGAGCTCTTTCTTGAGCGCCTTCGCGATCTCGTGCGCGAGGATGGTCTTCCCCGTGCCCGGCTCGCCCTTGACCAGCAAGGGCCGCTCGAGGGTGATCGCGGCGTTGACCGCGACCATCAGGTCCTCGGTCGCGACGTAGGTCTCGGTGCCTTCGAATCGCATCTCGGTTCCGCTCCTCGATTTTCGTCAGCGATGGGCGGCGAGCGCCGCCTCGATCGCGTCGAGCGCCGCCTGGCGCGCCCCCACGTCGGGCCCGCCCGCTTGCGCCATGTCGGGCCGGCCGCCCCCACCCTTGCCGCCGAGCTTCTCCGCCCCCACGCGCACGAAATCGACCGCGCTGAGGCGGCCCGTGAGATCGTCGGTGACGCCCACCACGAGCGACGCCTTCCCTTCGGCCTCGGCCGCGATCGCGACCACGCCCGAGCCCACCTGCTTCTTGAGCGCGTCGGCCATCGCCTTGAGCTCGCGCGCGGGCACGCCGTCGAGAAGGCGCGCCGCGAACTTGATGCCGCCCACCTCCTTGGCCGCCGGCGCCGCGGCCCCGGCGCCGCCGCCCGAGGCGAGCTTCTTGCGCAGCTCCGAGAGCTCGCGCTCGAGGCGCTTCCGGTCCTCGACCAGCGAGGCGACGCGCGCGGGCAGCTCGGCGGGTGCTATCTTGAGGAGGGCCGCCGTCTCGTCGAGCAGCCTCTCCTCGCGCTCGACATAGAGGGTCGCATCCTCGCCCGTAAGCGCCTCGATGCGGCGCACGCCCGAGGCAAGCGCCTGCTCCGAGACGATCTTGAAGAAGCCGATGTCGCCCGTGCGCCGCACGTGGGTCCCGCCGCAGAGCTCGGTCGAGTAGGGCTCGCCCTCCTCCTCGCCGCCGACCTCCGAGCCCATCGAGAGCACGCGCACCTCGTCGCCGTATTTCTCGCCGAAGAGCGCCAAGGCGCCGGCCTTGACCGCGGCGTCGGGCGTCATGAGGCGCGTGGTGACGTCGGTGTTGCGCCGGATCTGGGCGTTGACCTGGCCCTCGACTGCGACGATCTCCTCGGGCGAAAGCGGGCGCGGCTGGCTGATGTCGAAGCGCAGCCGGTCGGGCGCCACGAGCGAGCCCTTCTGGGTCACGTGGTCGCCCAGGGTCTTGCGCAACGCGCGATGGAGCAAATGGGTCGCCGAATGGTTCGCGCGCAGCTTGTCGCGCCGGATGCGGTCGACCCGAAGCTCGACGGCGTTCCCCAATGCGAGCGTGCCCGCGCGCACGATGCCGTCATGGACGAACAGCTCGCCCGCCTTCTTCTGGGTGTCGGAAATCTCGACCTCGACGCCCTCGGCGCCGATCGCGACACCCGCATCGCCCATCTGGCCGCCGGATTCGGCGTAGAACGGCGTCTGGTTGAAGACGAGCTCGACCTTCTGGCCGGCATTCGCGCGCTCGACGCGCTTTCCCTCGACGAGAATCGCGCGCACGACGCCCTCGGCGACCACGGTGTCGTAGCCGAGAAACTCGGTGGCACCCAGCTCGTCGCGCAGCTCGAACCAGAGCTTGCCGGTCGCCTGCTCGCCCGAGCCGGCCCAGGCCTTGCGCGCTTCGGCGCGTTGGCGCTCCATCGCGCGATTGAAGCCGTCGGTGTCGACGCCGCGCCCCTGGCCGCGCAGCACGTCCGCGGTGAGATCGAGCGGAAAGCCGAACGTGTCGTAGAGCTTGAACGCGACCTCGCCCGGAAGCGGCGCCGTTTTGGGCAAGTCGGCGCTCGCCTCCTCGAGGAGCTTCAAGCCGCGCTCGAGGGTCGCCTTGAAGCGCGTCTCCTCGAGCTTGAGCGTCTCGACGATGAGCGGCCGGGCGCGCAGGAGCTCGGGGTAGGCCGCACCCATGCGCTCGGCCAAGGCCGGGAACAGGCGCCACATCAAAGGCTCGGTGCAGCCGAGCAGATGCGCGTGGCGCATCGCGCGGCGCATGATACGGCGCAGCACGTAGCCGCGTCCCTCGTTCGACGGCAGCACGCCGTCCGCGATCAGGAACGAGGTCGCGCGCAGATGGTCCGCGATCACGCGGTGCGAGACCGCATGGGGACCGTCGGGATCGGTGCCGCTCACCTCGGCCGAGGCCTCGATCAGGCCGCGCATGAGGTCGATGTCGTAATTGTCGTGCTTTCCTTGCAGCACGGCGGCGATGCGCTCGAGGCCCATGCCGGTGTCGATCGAGGGCCGCGGCAAGGGCGTGCG
>DATJLQ010000016.1:0-1063 GCA_035509415.1 Alphaproteobacteria bacterium | reverse complement strand
GCATAGGTCAAGTACGCGACCCCCAGCAGCAACGGGACGATGATCGCCACCACCTCGAGCACGGTGAGGATCGTGGGCCAGGCGTAGACGGTCCAGAATTCAGCCATGGGTGCCGGTCTTCCCCTTGCCCTGGCCGAGGATTTCGGCGCTGCATTTCGCCATGGTCTCGGACGCGCGGCTGATCGGGTCGGTCATGTAGTAGTTGGCGATCGGGCTTTGGAACGGCGCCGAGCCGAGGGCGCCATCTTTCCCGAACGCACCCCACGCCGCCGGCACCACTTCGTCGAGCTGCGCGAAGACGGGGCTCGCCTTGGCGAGTGCCGCGTCGACCGCGGCAAGATTGTCGTATGGCAAGGGCCGGCCGAGCGCCCCCGAAAGGGCGCGCAGGATCGCCCAATCCTCGCGCGCGTCGCCGGGCGGGAAGGTCGCGCGCTCGGCGCGTTGGGCGCGGCCCTCGGTGTTGACGTAGGTCGCGTCCTTCTCGGTATAGGCAGCACCCGGCAGAATCGCGTCGGCGCGATGGGCGCCCGCGTCGCCGTGATGGCCCTGATAGACGACGAAGGCCGAGCCGAGCCGGCTCATGTCGATCTCGTCGGCGCCGAGGAGATAAACGAGGTCGATCTCGCCCTTGGAGGCACCGTCCAGAATTCCAGCCACGTCGCGCCCGCCCGCCCCCGGCATCAAACCTAGCTCGAGCCCGCCGACCCGTGCCGCAGCGGTGTGCAGCACGTTGAAGCCGTTCCAGCCGTCCTTGACGAGGCCGCAGCTTTCGGCGACCGCGTGCGCGGCCGCCAGTACCGCCGCTCCGTCGGGCCGCGCAAGCGCTCCCATGCCGAGGATCAGCATCGGCGCCTTCGCCTCGCGCAGCACGCCGGCGAAGGAATGGGCACCGGCCGCGATCTCGGACAGGATCGCTGGCGAGTTCCCCAAACTCTCGACCTTGTAGGTGAGGTCGACCGCGGGCCCGAGCGAGGCGATGCGCACGCCGCCGGCGAGATAGCGCTTGCGCAACCGCGCATTCACGATGGGCGCTTCCCAACGCGGGTTGGTGCCGACGAGGAGG
>DATJLQ010000015.1:0-22618 GCA_035509415.1 Alphaproteobacteria bacterium | reverse complement strand
GCCGCCGACGCTGCCACGCCGCTCCTGTACGTGCTGCGGAACGACTTGCGCCTGAACGGCCCCAAATACGGGTGCGGCCTCGGCGAATGCGGCGCCTGCCTCGTCCTGATCGACGGCAAGGCGGCGCGCAGCTGCGTCCTGCCGGCGGCGGCGGCGGTGGGGCACGCGGTGACGACGCTCGAAGGGCTCGGCTCGCGCGCGGCGCCTCATCCGGTCCAGCAGGCCTTCATCGAGGAGCAGGGCGCGCAATGCGGCTACTGCCTCAACGGCATGGTCATCCGAACCGCGGCCCTGCTCGCGGTCAACCCGGCGCCGTCCGATGAAGAGATCGGACGCGCGCTGAAGTTCAACTTATGCCGTTGCGGCGCGCATGTCGAAATCCTGGCTTCGGTGCGCCGTGCCGCCGAACTGATGAGGGAGCATCCTTGACATGACTCCCTCGCGCCTCGCCGGCCTGACGGCCGAGGAATTGTTCGACGCGCCCGACACGCTGCTGATCTATCGCGAGCGCTCCGGGACGATCGAGCCGTTCATCTGCGTTTCGGCCGATGGCGCGGTGATCGCCTATTGCGGGCATGTCGATCTGGGCCAGGGGATCCGCACCGCGCTCGCTCAGATCGTCGCGGAAGAGCTCGACATCGCGGTCGAGGCCGTCGAGATGGTTTTGGGCGACACGCGGCGTACGCCGGATCAAGGGCCGACCATCGCCAGCGACACGATCCAGACGGCGGCCCAGCCCTTGCGCAAGGCGGCGGCCCAGGCGCGCGCGGCCCTGATCGAGCGCGCGGCCGCGCGCTTCGGTGTCGGCGCGCACGAGCTGTCCGTCGAGGACGGGCTGATCGACCTACGCGGCAGCAACCGACGCCTTGCCTTCGCCGAACTCTTGGTGGGGGCGCGCATCCGCCTGCCGCTCGACGAGACTCAGCCGGTCAAGCCGGTCTCGGCCTATCGCGTCGTCGGGCAGAGCCAGAGGCGCGTCGACATTCCCGACAAGGCGACCGGCGAATTCGTCTTCATTCACGATTTTCGCGTCGATGGCATGCTTCACGGACGCGTGGTGCGGCCCCCCTATACCGGGATCGACCATGGCGACTTCGTCGGCACCAGCCTGATCCGCGTCGATGAGAGCTCGGTCGGCCACTTGCCGGGCGTGGTCGCGGTGGTGCGCGTGGGGGATTTCGTCGGCGTGGTCGCCGAGCGCGAGGAGCAGGCGATCGCGGCCGCCGCCTCTCTCAAGATCGAATGGCGTCCCATCCCGCCGGCCACGAGCCTCGACGATATTCAGGCCGCGCTGCTCGCCAACCCCGCGGCACCACGCCGCCTCCTGGACCAGGGTGACGTGGCGCAGGCGATCGCCGGGGCGGCCACCCGCCTCAAACGGCGCTACGCCTGGCCCTATCAGCTTCACGGCTCGATCGGCCCGTCCTGCGCCGTCGCCCATGTGACCGGGGACAGTGCCAAAATCTGGGCCGGCACCCAGAATCCCCATGCCCTGCGCGCCGATCTCGCCTTGCTCCTCGACGTCCCCGACGACGCGATCGATCTCGTGCGCCTGGAAGCGGCCGGATGCTATGGGCGCAACTGCGCCGACGACGTTGCGGCGGACGCGGCTCTCCTCTCGCGCGCGGTCGGCCGTCCGGTGCGGGTCCAGCTCACGCGCGAGCAGGAGCATTTATGGGAGCCCAAGGGCACGGCACAGCTCATGGATGCCGATGGCGGCGTCGACGCCGGCGGAGGGGTCGTCGCCTACGATTACGAATCGCGCTATCCGTCGAATACCGCACCGACGCTCGCGCTGCTTCTCACCGGCAAAGTGGCGCCGGTTCCCTCGACCCACGATTTCGGCGACCGCACGAGCATCGCGCCATACGACTATCCCAACAAGCGCGTCACCATCCACGACATGCCGCCGATCATCCGGGCGGCGTGGCTGCGCGGCGTCTCGGCCTTGCCGAGCACCTTCGCGCACGAAAGCTGGATCGACGAGGCGGCCGCGACCGCGGGCGTCGACCCGATCGAGTACCGGCTGCGCTATCTGAGCGACGCCCGCGTGCGCGACCTGATCCTGAAAACGGCGGCCCATGCGGGCTGGACGCCCCGGACCCGCTGGGGCACGGAAGCTGGCGAGGGCAACATCGCGCGCGGCCGCGGCTTCGCCTACGCCCATTACGTCCACAGCAAGTTCCCCGGCTACGGTGCTGCCTGGTCCGCCTGGGTCGCCGATGTCGAGCTCGACCGCGCGACCGGCGAAGTCGTGGTCAGCAAGATCACGACCGGTCACGATTCGGGTCTCACGATCAATCCCGCCGGCGTGCGCCATCAGGTCGCCGGCAATGTGATCCAATCGATCAGCCGCGCGACGCGCGAGGAGCTGCGCATCAAGGACGGCATGCCGGCGGTGCGCGAGTGGGGCGGATACCCGATCGTCCAGTTCCCGGACGTGCCGCGCATCGATACGCTGCTGATCGACCGGCCGGAGCAGCCGCCCATGGGAGCGGGCGAATCCGCCTCGGTACCGAGTGCCGCCGCGATCGCGAACGCGATCTACGATGCGTGCGGAATCCGCTTCCGCGAGCCGCCCTTCACCGCCGAGAAGGTGAAGGCTGCGCTCGCGGCCGAAGGCAAGCTCGCGCCGCCGGCCGAGCCGCCCCAACGATCGGCGCCCGCGCGCCTGCCGCCCGCTCGGCGGCCGCAAGGCGGCAAATCCTGGAGGAGTTGGGCGGTCGGCGCCGCCGCCGCCATCGCGGGCGCGACCGTGGCCGCGTTGCCCTGGCGCCCGTCCATCGCGCCGATCGCACGACCCGACCCGTCCGCCTATTCGGCGGCGACGATCGAACGCGGCCGTCAGCTCGCGGCAATCGGCAACTGCGCGACGTGCCACACCGGTCCCTCGGGCATCGAGAATGCGGGCGGTCGTGCGATCGAAACGCCGTTCGGCACCATCTACTCGACCAATATCACGCCGGACGTTGCGACCGGAATCGGCGCCTGGTCCTTTGTCGCCTTCGAGCGCGCGATGCGCGAAGGCATCGGTCGCGATGGGCGTCACCTCTATCCGGCGTTTCCGTACCAGAATTTCGCGCGCGTGGACGAAGCCGACATGCAGGCGCTCTACGCCTATCTGATGGCGCAGCCGCCGGTGGCCGCGACGACGCCGAAGGCGCGGCTGTCCTTTCCCTTCAGCGTGCGGCCGTTGATGGCGGTGTGGAACGCCCTTTTCCTCCGGGGCGGCACGCCGACGGCGGAGGCGCAGCGCTCGGCCGAGTGGAATCGCGGGCGCTATCTCGTGGAGGGGCTGGGGCATTGCGGCGCGTGCCACACGGCGCGCAATGCGCTCGGCGCCGAGATGACCGGCGCCGCCGCTCGTCTCGGCGGCGGCGTCGGGGAAGGGTGGGACGCGCCGGCGCTGACCTCGCTCTCCCGGGCGCCCGTTCCCTGGAGCGCTCAGGATTTCATCGACTATCTCCGCGGCGGCTACGCCGCCGACCATGGGCCCGCGGGCGGACCGATGGCGATCGTCGTCGCGAACTTGCGCGCCCTATCCGACGGCGACATCCGGGCGATCGCCGAATATCTCGCGTCCTACAATCGCGAGACCACGCCGGCCCAGCGCGCCGACGATCTACGCGCCGTCGAGTCCGCGAGCAATGCGGCGCGCGCGGCGGCCAAGGGCAGCTACGGTGCGCGCCTGTTCGACGGCGCTTGCGCCGCCTGCCACGAGGGCGGCGAGCAGGCCGACCTGTTCGGCATCCGCCCCTCCCTCGCGCTCAACAGCAATCTGCACGCCGAGCGGCCGGACAACGTCATTCGCGTCATCCTGGACGGCGCCGCCGGCCCGATGATCTCGAGTCACGGTGCGATGCCCGCGTTCGGCGCGGCGTTGGACGACCGCCAGATCGCCGACCTGGTCGCCTATCTTCGCCGCGTCTTTGCGCCGAGCGAAGCCCCTTGGCCGGACCTCGAGGAGACCGTGTCCCGCTTGCGCCCGCGGGATCCCGCAAGCCGTCTCGCGTCCGGCGGACCGTAATCTTCGCGCGCGATCTTCAGTGCGCGCCGACGACGGTCGGGATCTCGGTCGCCGGCGGCGTGTTGCGGCTGCGCTGGCAGCGCACGATACCGTCGATCATCACCATGCCGATGCCCGGGATGTCGCCAAGCGCCACGCTCTCGAGGAGCGTCTTGCCCGCGGTGTGCTGAGCGCGATCCATGAAGGTGAAGTCCGCCGCGCGCCCGACGTCGATCAAGCCGCCATCGAGCCCGCGCAGCCGCGCCGTGTTGCCGGTGGCGAAGCAGAACGCGATCTCGGCCGGGATCTCAGCGAGGCTCGAGAGCAGCGCCACCATGCGCAGGATGCCGAGCGGCTGCACGCCCGAGCCCGCGGGTCCGTCGGTACCCAGGATGACGCGGTGCAGGCAGCCGAGCTCGTTGGCTGCGCGCGCCGCGGCGATGCCGACCTTCTCGTTGCCATTATGGACGATCTCGATCGCGCGGCTCGAGCGCTCGCACAACTCGCACACATGCTGAACCGAGAGCGCGGTGTGACCGCCGTTGATGTGGCCGATCACGTCGGCGTCGGCCTCCAGCACGGTGTCCTTGTCGATCAGGCCGGAGCCCGGGATCGACGGGCCGCCGGTGTGGATCGTGCTCTGGATGCCGTATTTGCGCGCCCAGGCGACCATCTGCTTCGCCTCGGCGCCCGCCTTGACCGAGCCGAGACCGACCTCGCCCAGGAGCTTGACCCCGTGCTCGGCGAGCTCCTTGAAGTCCGATTCCACCATCCCTTTCTCGAGCACGGGCGCTCCCGCCAGCACCTTGACGCCGCCGGGCCGGAAATTGTCGAAGGCGCGTTGGGCAGTGACGGCGAGCGCCTTCAGTCCGACGATGTCCTTGGGCCGGCCGGGCAGATGCACCTCGCCCGCCGAGACCATGGTGGTGACGCCGCCATTGAGGGTCGACTCGATCCAGTTGAGCTGGCTCTGGCGCGGCGTCCAGTCGCCGAACACGGGATGGACGTGGCTGTCGACCAGGCCGGGGGCAAGTGCCGTGCCGCGCGCGTCGATCACGAGGCTCGCGCCGCCGACATCGACGTCCTTCGCCTTGCCTACGGCCGCAATCTTGCCGTCGACCGCGACGATGGTGTCGGCATCGAGGATCGGGCGCTTCAGGTCGCCCGACAGCAGGAGCCCGATATTCTTGATCGCAACCTTGCCTTTGACGCTCTGGGTTTCGGTCGTTGCCATGTGACGTCCTCCATGATTTTTCGGGCGCGGCGGGCGATCGTTCAGCGCAGCCCGTCCTGCCCCTTGATCTCGTGCTTCTGCAGGCCGCCCACGCGCGCGAGCGGTCGGCCGCTGTCGGTCACCGCAACCGCGACCAGGATCTCGTTGGCGCGCGGCGCGTCCGGCACGCGCGCCTCGATCGCATCGAAATGGCTGCGCACGAAGGCCGCATCCTTGTGGCCGAGCGGCACGTCGATCGACGCGCCCACGCCCGCCTGCTTCTTCGCCGACGGCACCAGCGCCGCGCCCTTCTCGACCGCCTTGCGCAAGGGGGCTCCCAGCTTCGGATGCAGGATCGCCGCCGCGTGCTCGAGCTCACCGTTCTCGCCGACGATCGCCGCCTTGCCATAGCTTTCGGCGCCGCCGGGCGCGATCCCGAGCGCCTTGACGCAGCGCTCGCCCAAAAAGCCGCCGAGCTCGTCGCCGATCTCGATCAGCTCGTCGAGCTTGTCGACATAGCGACCGGCGAACGGGTTCTCGATCACCGCGATCGCAAGCGCCCGGCGCGTGGGCGGGGCGATCTCCTTGCCCATCTCGCGGTGAATTTCGTCTACCAAAGTCACCAGCCGCCTGATCTTCGCCTTCATGGTTTCCTCCCTTGGATCGCTTCGGTGCCGGACGGTTCAGCGCCCCATCCGCGCTGCGCCGCAAGAACCGGCTCGCGGCATGGAGCGGCAGCTTCGCGGCGCGCATGACGTCGCGCCGTCGCATCCCGAACGGAGCTCCTCGGCCATCCCGTCCGCTCCTGCTTTCGTCAAACCGCGAGATAGGCCTTGCGCACATCCTCGTCCGCGTTGAGCTCGGCCACGGTTCCGGCAAATCGGATCTGGCCTTTCTCGATGATATAGGCCCGGTCCGCCACCGCCATGGCGAAATGGAGGTTCTGCTCCGAGAGCAGCACCGAGAGCCCGTCGGCCTTGAGCTCCCGGATCGCCGCCGCCATGCGATCGACGATCACCGGCGCGAGGCCCTCCGAGGGCTCGTCCAATAGCACGCAGTCGGGATTGCCCATGAGCGTGCGCGCGATCGTGAGCATCTGCTGCTCGCCGCCCGACATGCGTCCGGCGCGGCGCTTGCGCATCGGCGCGAGGTTGGGGAAGAAGGCGAAGATGCGCTCGGGCGTCCAGGGCGGCCGTCCGCCGCGCGGCGCGAGGCGCCCGACCTCGAGATTCTCCTCGACCGTGAGGTCGGCGAAAATTCTGCGCTCCTCGGGCACGTAGCCGAGACCGAGGCGCGCGATCTGGAAGGGCATGAGCCCGTCGATCGGCCGATCGCGCAGCCAGATCTTGCCGCGCGCAGGCTCGACCAGGCGGATCAGCGACTTGAGGGTGGTCGACTTGCCGGCGCCGTTGCGTCCGAGCAGCACCACAACCTCGCCCGCATCGACCTCGAGGGCGATGTCGTGCAGGATCTGGGCGCGGCCGTAATAGGTGTCGAGCCCTTCGGCGCGCAGCATCATCTTCCGCTCCACGAGCCGAGATAGACCTTCTGAACTTGCGGATCGGCGCGCACCGCCTCGGGCTTGCCTTGCGCGATGATCTCGCCGTAGGAGAGCACGACGATGCGGTCGGCGTGGGTGAACACGACGTCCATGTCGTGCTCGGTGAAGAGGACCGAAATGCGGCGCGTGCGCGCGAGCTCGGCGGTGAGCGCCATGAGGGCCACGCGCTCCTTGGGCGCCATGCCGGCGGTCGGCTCGTCCATCAGCAGAAGACGCGGATTGTTCGCGAGGGCGATCGCGAGCTCGAGGCGCTTCAAATCGCCGTAGGCGAGAATGCCGCTCGGCCGCTCGGCCTGATCCGCCATGCCGACGCATGCCAGGAGCTCGATCGCCTCGACGCGCAGGAGATCGCGCACCGGATGCCAGAAGCCGCCGAGCCGCCGGCGGTCCGAGAGCAGCGCCATTTGCACGTTCTCGACCACGGTCATGGAGCCGAAAGTCGCGGTGACTTGGAAGGTGCGCCCGACGCCCAACCGCCAGATGCGGCGCGGCGCGAGACCTGCGATGTTCCTGCCGTCCAGGAAGATGGCGCCCCGGTTCGGCTTGATCTGGCCGTTGAGCATGCCGAAGCAGGTCGATTTACCGGCGCCGTTGGGTCCGATGAGCGCGAGCACCTCGCCCTCGGCGAGCTCGAACGAGACGCCCCTCACCGCGAGGACGCCGGCATAGGACTTGTGGAGGTCCTCGACCGCGAGTAGGGCCATGTCACCGGCACTCCCGGCTCATGGCTCGGCCGTCATGCCGAAGGCCGCACCCAGACGGTGGCGCAGGAAGCCGACGATGCCCTGGGGGAACAGGATCACGAGGGCGATGATCACGAGCCCGAGAGTGAGGCGCCAATAGTCCTGGAGGTGCTGGATCATCTCGGTCTGGAGGCCGAGATAGGCGAAGGCGCCGACGGCCGCGCCCGCGAGCGTCTGCACGCCGCCGAGCAGGACCATCACCAGCGCATCGATCGAGGTCGAGATCGAGATCTCGGTCGGGAACACGTTTCCGTTCTGATAGGCGAAGAGGCCGCCCGCAAGGCCCGCGAAGGCGCCCGCGACCACGAACGCGAGCCACTGGACGCGGCGCACGTCGATGCCGATCGCATCCGCCCGCAGCGGGGAATCGCGCCCCGCGCGCAACGCGTAGCCGAAGGGGGCGAACACCGTCCGGCGCAGCACGATCATCGCCGCGAGGGTAAGGGCCAGGACGAAATAGCAGAAGGCCGTCCGCGAGCTCAGCCAGCTCGCGGGCGAGAGGCCCAGGATGCCATTGTCGCCGCCGAGGAAATCGACCCATTGCGTGGCGATCGACCAGAGGATCTGGGCGAAGGCGAGCGTCAACATCGCGAAGTAGACGCCCGAGAGGCGCACCAAAAAGGCGCCGAACACCATGGCGCCAAGCGCTGCGACCAGGGGTGCGAGAATCAGGCTCGCGACCATGGAGAGACCCAGATATTTCACCAGCAGGCCGACGCCGTAGGCGCCCAAGCCGAAATAGGCCGCGTGCCCGAACGACACCATCCCGCCGATCCCCATGATGAAGGCCAGGCTCGTGGCGAAGAGCGCCCAAATCAGCATCTCGCCCAGCACCACCTGGCCGTAGCTGCCGCCGATCGCGGCGAGAAGCATGAGGAGGGCCAGGATCGCCGCGCCGAGGATCGCGAGCTTCCGGCTCGCATGGCGATGCGGCAGCTCGAACGTGCCGGCGCCCGCCGCCGCCGGCTCCGCCTTGCCGAGCAGGCCGTGCGGCCGGAACACCAGCACGACCGCCATCGCGAGGAACACGATCACCTGGGTCCCCTGGGGAAACAGCATGGTGCCGAAGGATTGGATCTCGCCGATCAGAAGAGCGGCGAGAAACGCGCCCGCGACGTTTCCCATGCCGCCGATCACGACCACGACGAAAGCCTCGACGATGATCGAGAGGTCCATCTGGAGCGAGATCGTGCCCTTCGGGAGCTGCACGGCGCCGCCGAGGCCCGCGAGCATGCAGCCGACGAACAGCACGCTCGTGAACAGGAGCTTCTGGTTGACGCCGAGCGCGCCCGCCATGTCGCGGTCCTGGGTCGCCGCGCGTACCAGGATGCCCCAGCGCGTGCGCGCGAAGACGAGCCACAGCACGAGAAGCACCGCGGGCCCCAGGAAGATCATGGCGAGGTCGAATTGCGGGAAGGGAAGCCCGAGGATTGCGACCGAGCCGGTGAGGCCGGGGGCGAGCGGCGTGAACTTGTCCTCGACCCCCCAGACGGTCTGGGTGAGGTTCGAGACGACCAGAATCACGCCGAAGGTCGCGAGGATCTGGAACAGCGCGGGCACGTGATAGATGCGGCGCAGGATGGTGACTTCCATCGCCACGCCGAGCGCGCCCACGGCGCCCGCCGCGAGCACGACCCCGCCCCAGAAGCCAAGCGGCGTATCGGGGAAGATCGCGGTCAGGGTGTAGGCGATGTAGGCGCCGACCATGTAGAACGAGCCGTGCGCGAAATTCACGATGCGCGTGACGCCGAAGATGATCGAGAGCCCGACCGAGACTAGGAACAGCGTCGAGGCGGTCGAGAGCCCGTTGAGGAACTGGCCGACGAATTGTGCGAGATCGAACGACATCGATGGGTCCCGGAAGCGCGGGATGCAGGATCGGCCTGCATCCCGCGTCGCCACAGGCGCAGAGGGGCGTCAATCGGCCGAGGCCGGACGCTTTGACCTCACGAACGCATCGGTCGGCTGGAAGTTCTTGCCGTTGTCGAAATGCCAATCGACCATGATGCCACTGCCGTCCTTGAGCGCGATCTTGCCGATCCACGCGCCCATGGTGGACTGATGGTCGATCGCGCGGAACGTGATCGCGCCGATCGGCGAGCCGAAGGTCAGCCCCTTGGCCGCCGCGATCAGCTTCGCGGTGTCGGTCGAGCCGGCCTTCTTGATGATCGCAACCGCCGCCTTGAGCGTGATGTAGCCGACCAGCGAGCTCATGCGCGGCGTCTCGTTGTAGCGCTTCCGGTACTCGGCGACGAACTTCTCGTGTGCCGGCGCCTTGATGCTGTACCAGGGATAACCGGTAACGATCCAGCCGACGGGCGCCTCGCCCTTCAGGGGATCGAGATACTCGGGCTCGCCTGTGAGCAGGCTCACGACCTCGCGTCCCTTGAACAGGCCGCGCAGCTCGCCCTCGCGCACGAATCGCGCGAGGTCCGCGCCGAACGTCACGTTGAAGATCGCGTCCGGCTTCGCCGCCGCGAGCGCCTGCACGACCGCGCCCGCGTCGAGCTTGCCGAGGGCGGGCCATTGCTGCTCGACCACCTGGGCGTCGGGGCGCTTTTCCTTGAGCGCCGCGAGGAAGTCGCTCACCGCGGACTGGCCGTACTCGTAGTTGGGCGCGACCGTTGCCCAGCGCTTGGCCGGGAGCTTCGCGACCGCGTCCACCAGCATCTTGGTCTGCATGTAGGTGCTGGGACGCAGACGGAAGGTATAGGGATTGCCCTTCTCCCATACGAGCGCGTCGGAAAGCGGCTCGGAGGCGAGATAGAACACCTTGTTGCGGTTCGCAAAGTCGGCGATCGCCAGACCCTCGTTGGAAAGGAAGCCGCCCATCAGCATCGCGACCTTCTCGTTGGTCACCAGCTCTTGGGCCATGCGGGTCGCGACGTCGGGCTTGGCCGCGTCGTCGCGGCTCAAGACTTCGACCTTGCGGCCGAGCACGCCGCCCTCGGCGTTGACCTCGGCGAGCGCCATCTCCCACCCCTTCTTGTAGGGCTCGGTGCCTTGCGGAATGGCGGAATAGACGTTGATGTCGCCGATCTTGATCGGGCCCGAATCCGCCCGAGCGTGACCGACGAATCCGAGCGTGGCCGCGACCGCGCTCGCGAGAACCAGAGATCTGAGATGACGTCCAAACATGTTGGCCTCCTTCTTCTTTCGATGACAAACATCAAGCCGCCCCGCGAGGCATTCCGCCTCCCGAGGATAGGATCGAACCGCGACCGCGACCCGCGCGCAACGTTCCACGGGGATCGTGTCACTAGGCGACCCGCATCGGCAACGCAGGAATCGCCGAGCCCGCATCGCCGACGATGCGATAGTCGCCGGCAAGCGACAGCACCGCGCCCCAGATGAAACCCTCGCGCCGCAACGCCTCCGCGCGCGCGACACCGCGCGCGAGCGCTCGGTCGACCAGCGCGCGCGGCAGCGGGCCAACCGCGACCGTCACGGGCAGCGCACCCAAATCGGTATCGTCCTTGATCTCGTTCGCGGGGCGCTTCACCACTGCCGGATGGTCGCAATCGACTTCGTTGGCGATCAAGGTCGCGGCCGCATCGGCCGACGCACCGCTCGCGGCCAGCACCGTAACGCTGTCGGCGATGCCGAGGCTGAAGCTGCGGCCGCGCCAGCCGCTGGTGGCGACGCCGCGCACCGGCATGTGATGGCCGATCTCGACCGCGCCGTCGAGGGCGGACGCGTGCTCAGGATTTGCGATCAGGCCGATGCGCATGCGCTCGCCGGGTGCGAGCCAGAAGGCGATGTCGCCCCCGTTATTGACGTAGAGCCGCGCGAGACCGTCCTCGGGCGCGCCGTCCTCGAGCGCCATCGCGGCCACCATCTCGTCGGCGACGGACCCTGCGACCGCCGCCATCGGCGTAATGAAGACTCGCCCGTGGGGCCGACAGGCCGCCAGCATTCGGCGCGCGACCGGACCCGTCACGCCCTCGGCCTCCTGCACCGGCGCGCGCAAAAATGCCAGCTCCGCGACCAGCTCGTCGAGCACGGTCTGGAACCGGCGCCAGCCGCGCGCGATCACGCGAGCCCTTGCCGCCTCCGTGCCGAACGGCTCGATCACCAGGTCGATCGGTCCGTGCTGAAAGTGCCAGCGTTTGTCTTCGAGCCTCGCGCGCGTCGCTGCCATGCTCCCCCGGCGTCGTTACGGTGTCGTCAATTCCCCCAATACCCTGTCACCTTGCCTCATTGCCGGCCCTGGCCCGGCTTCCGCGGCTCAGTCTCCGCGGCTCAGCTTCTCCGGCCACGGATTTTCCGGATTCCAGCCGATCGCGCGGTACCGCGCATGGGCGATCACGTCCTCGATCGGGCGCACCCGGTCGAGATGACCGCCGAGCGCGCCGTAGTCGGCAAGCCTCATGGTGAACTCGATCGGCGCCACGATTGCGGGCGTGGGCACGTAGCCGAAGGAATTGTCCGGCATGCGCGCGACATCGACCAGGACCATGATTCCGCCGCCGGGCCACACATAGGCGGGCGCCCCGCCGCAGGTCACGTTCACCAGCATCCGTTTGATCGAGCGCGTGAGCGCGATCGGATTCTCGGTGACACCCGCGCGCAGGCTGCCCCCGGCACCGCCCATGAACAGCACGGTCGCAAGCGCCGGCTCGCAATTCTCGCCGATGCGCTCGACCACGCGGCGTACGTCTTCCGGCATCTCCGCCGGCACCGGCTTCAGGCCCCGGTCGAGCACGAAATAGGCGTAGTCCTCGCCGGTGGTCGACACCATCAGCAGTCGCTCGCCCGGCCAGGCGGTCTCGGGGTCGATCGAGAGGATCGCTTTGAGCGGGTCCTTGATGTCGGTGCCGCCCCAACCCGAGCCCGGATTTGCGACCTGAAAATAGCGCCCGGGCGTCGAGCGCCGGCCGGTGACGTTGATGCCGCCGGGCCGCATGCCGAGGAAGCGGCCGGCCTGATGCTCGGTCAGGACGCCGGTGATGTGATCGTCCACCACGATCACCTCGTCGACCTTGCCGAACCACTGCTGGGCGAAGATGCCGATGGTGGCCGAGCCGCAGCCGACCCGCATGCGCTGCTCCGGCGCGCCGTCGATGATGGGCGGTTTGCCGGCCTGAATCGTGAGCGCGGCGCCACCCTCGACCGCGAGCTCGACCGCCTTCTTGTTGCCGAGATTCATCATCAGGTCGCACGTGACGCGACCCTCCTTTTTGCTCCCGCCGGTGAGATGGTGCACCCCGCCCAGCGAGAGCATCTGGGAGCCGTATTCCATGGTGGTGACGTGGCCGACCACCTCGCCGTCCGAGCGCACCGGCGCGCATTCCGGGCCGATGTAGCGGTCGGTGTCGATCTTTATCTTGAAGCTGCAGTAGCTGAAGATGCCCTCGGTCACGACGGTGACGGTCTCGACCCCGCCGTGGCGCTGGGAGACGATGAACGGGGCCGGCTTGTAGTCCGGATAGGTCGTGCCCGCCCCCACGCCCGTGACGAACACCGGGGCGCCGGCGACGATGTTGCCGTCCCATTCCTTGCCGGCCGCGAAGGGCACCAGCGGACCCGCCTCGCGCGCAACCTCGGCCGCGAGCACGAGCGGGTCGACGCGCGTGAGAGTACCCTCGACGTTGGCGTAACGGTCGCACGCCCCGGTGCGCCCCTCCGAGATTCGGCACAGCACCGGGCAGGCATTGCACGCGATCTTGCCGCTCTCGACCCGGCCGCCGGGCGCGCCGCTCTCGACGGCGGCAACCGCTTCGGGATCTCCCCGCGTCGTCGACATCGTCCCCAGCCTCGCCGCCCGCCGGAAGCGCGCGGCACCGTCATGATATGTAAGCAAACACTTAATTCGTTTCCGATCCTAGCCCACTCGTCCGGGGGGCGCAACATGCTTTCTCGCGGGCGCGCCGTTGCGCCGCCGCGGCTCTGCGCCTTGCCTCGCGCGGTCGATCCTCTATAATCGCGCGCGTCCGTTCGAACCAACCAAAAGCCAAGATGAAACGCGACAAGGGAACGTCCACCAGAGGCCGGCGCGCCCCGGCGTTGCGCGCGCCGTCCAAGCGCGTCGCCACCTTGCACGCGCCGTCGAAGCGCGCGCCCGTCAAGCGCGATCCGGAAGCGACGCAGGCCAAAATCCTGGACGCCGCGACCGAGGAGTTTGCACGTCACGGCTTCGACGGGGCGCGGATCGAGCGCATCAGCGGGCGCGCCGGCACCAACGACCGCTCGCTTTACTATTATTTCGGCAGCAAGGAGAACCTGTTCCGGGTCGCGATCGAGCGCGTCTACCTCCACATGGCGCGCGCCGAACGGGCTCTCAATGTGGAAGGAATGGACCCGCGCGACGGGGTAAAGGCGCTCGTCGCCTTCACCTGGAACTACTATCTCGACCATCCCGAGATGATCACGCTCTTGAACGCCGAGAACCTTCATCGCGCCGTCCACATAAGGCGCTCGGCGGTCGCGCGCACCTTCTCCGCGACCCAGGTCGAGGTCATCAAGGGCGTACTGGACGCGGGCGCCGCCCAGGGTCTGTTCCGGCCCGACCTCGACCCGATCGAGACCTTCCTGACCATCTCGGCGCTGGGCTATTTCTATCTCTCCAACCGTTACACGCTGTCGAACTACGTGGGCGTCGACCTGATGCAGCCCGAGCGCCGCGCGCGCTGGCTCGAGCACATTTCGGCGGTCGTGCTCGATCACATGACCGCGACCGGGCCGCGACGCGCCTGAGCCCGCGTTTGCGCCGCGCAACATTTAAGTGTTTACTTACATAATCAATTGCCGTAATCTCGGCCGGTCGGGCGCCCTTGGCGGCGTCGGGGAGCGGCTGATTCATGATCGACCGGCAGGCGGGGGCGATGAGCGGGCCAGCGGGCGGACGGTCGGCGGGGGCTGCGGCGCTGCGCACCGACGCCGTCATCGTCGGCGCCGGCCCGGTCGGCCTGTTCGCGGTGTTCGAGCTCGGCCTCGCCGGCCTCGAGTGCCGTTTGATCGACATCCTCGACAAGCCCGGCGGCCAGTGCGCCGAGTTCTATCCGGAGAAGCCGATCTACGACATCGCGGCGGTGCCGGTCTGCACCGGGCGCGAGCTGACCGAGCGGCTGCTCGAGCAGGCGCGTCCCTTCGCGCCCCAATTTCATCTCGGCGAGATCGCCCAGTCCGTGACCCGGCTGCCGGACGGCGGCTGGCGTGTCGCGACCGACGCGGGCACGGTGATCGACGCGGCCGCGATCGTGATCGCGGCGGGCAGCGGCAGCTTCACGCCCAAGCGGCCGCCGATCAAGGGGATCGAAGATTACGAGGGAATCTCGGTGTTCTACGCCGTGCGCGAGATGGCGCGCTTCCGCGGCAAGCAGCTGGTGATCTGCGGTGGCGGCGATTCGGCGCTCGATTGGGCGCTCAATCTCGAGCCCGTGGCCGGCCGCGTCACTCTGGTCCACCGCCGGCCGGAGTTTCGCGCGGCCCCCGACACGGTGCGCCGGGTGTTCGAGCTGGTGGAGGCCGGACGCATCGGGCTCGAGATCGGCCAGCTCGCAGGCCTCAGCGGCGCGGACGGCCGGCTCGAGGCGGCACTTCTGAGGCGCGAGGACGGCGCGGAAGCCGTTCTCGAGGCCGAGGCGCTGCTCGCCTTCTACGGCCTCACCACCAAGCTCGGCCCGATCGCGGATTTCGGCCTCGGTCTCCACGAGAACCGGATCCCGGTCGACACCGCCACCTTCGAGACCGACGTCAAGGGCATCTTCGCGATCGGCGACATCTGCACCTATCCGGGCAAACTCAAGCTGATCCTCTCGGGCTTCCACGAGGCGGCTCTCATGGCGCAGCAGGCGTTCCGCTACGCGCGGCCGGACAAGAAGCTCGTGTTCCAATACACGACGTCCTCCTCGGTTCTGCAGAAGAGGCTCGGCGTCGCATGAACGTGACCGTGACCGACCGCGACGGTGCCGCGCACCGTCTCGCGGCCGAGGAAGGCGGAAAGCTCATGGAGGCGATCCGCGAGGCGGGCCTGCCGATCAGGGCCGAGTGCGGCGGGAACTGCATTTGCTCGACCTGCCACGTCTATGTCGACGAGGCGTGGATCGACCGGCTGCCCGCGCGCAGCAACGACGAGGTCGAGACCCTCGATCTCGCGGTCGAGGTGCGGCCGACATCGCGCCTTTCCTGCCAGATCGTCATGACCGAGGCGCTCGACGATCTCCGCGTAACGCTCGCACCCGAAGCGCCGTGAATCGGGCGGTGCCCGGCGCGCGCCGGGACCCGCCCCCGCCCGATACCGAGGAGAAGGTCATGGAGTACATGCAAGACACCTGGTATCCGCTCTGCTTCGCACGCGAGATCGGGCGTCAGCCCACGCGACGCACGGTGATCGAGAAAAACGTCGTGCTCTACCGCAAGGAGGACGGCGCCCTGGTCGCCCTCGACGATATGTGCCCGCACCGCTTCGCGCCCCTCTCCCTCGGCACCCTGCGCGGCGACGATCTCCAATGCGGCTATCATGGCATGACCTTCAACGGGGCCGGGAAATGCGTGCGCATCCCGGGCCAGGACCTGATCCCGGCCAACGCGGCGGTCAAGAGCTATCCGGTCGACGAGCATATCGGCCTCGTCTGGATTTGGCCGGGCGACGCCCTACGCGCGGATCGCGCCAAGCTCTACGACCTCGCCCAGTACCACGACCCGGCGCGCTGGACCGTGGTGCTGGGCGAATCCCTTGCGATCGATACGAACTATCTCAACCTCGCCGATAATCTCACCGACCCGGCTCATGTCAGTTTCGTGCACGTCTCCACGCTGGGCAACGCGGCAAGCGAGAACGTGCCGGTCAAGCACGAGCGCATCGGCGATCAAATCCTGGTCCATCGCTGGATCCTCGACGGGCCGGTGATTCCGGTATTCGCGAAGCTCGGCTCGTTCAAGGGCAACGTGGATCGCTGGCACTATTACCATTTCCACACGCCCTCGATCGCGGTGATCGATTTCGGCACCGCCGATGCGGGCCTGATCGACCGAGAGCTCGGCGATCGCGATCGGGGCATGCGCGTGTTCGCTTGCCACTACATCACGCCCGTCGATGGACGGAGCTGCATCGATCATTGGGCCCATGTCCGCAATTTCGCGCTTGGCGACGAGGCGGTCAGCGCCGCCATCTCGCGCCAGCTTGCGCTGGCGTTCGACGAGGACAAGCTCATTCTCGAGGCGATCCAACGCGAGGAGGACCGCTTGGCGGGCAGCGGCCGCAAACTCAAGCTCGCGATCGACGGCGGCTCGCTGCGCATGCGGCGCCTGGTCGGCGAGATGATCGAGCGCGAGCGAGGCAACGACGTCAAAGCGGCCGGCTGAGCCCCGCGCGAAAGCTGGGGAACGCCGGCTGCCAGTCGAGCGCCGCCTTGGCGCTTCGGTTCGAGACCCGCTGGTAGGGGAAAAGGAGCGGCGCGCCGGTCGGCGGAGCCGCGGCACCCTCGGCCCGGGCAAGCTCGCCCAACAGTGTGCCCCAGGTCACCGGCTCATCGTCGACGATATTGAGCGTCTTCCGCGCGACGGGTGCGGCACAGGCGCGGGTCGCGGCCGAGGCGAAATCGTCCTGGTGGATGAGGGACAGGTAGGCGCTGCCGTCGCCGGGAACGCTCAAGCGTCCCTCGCGCGCATCGCGGCGCCAGCGCGCCTCGCGGCCCGTGTCCGGCCCGTAGAAGAGGCCGCCGCGCAGGACGATCCAATCGAGCTCGCTCGCGCGCACGAGACGTTCCATGTCGAGGGCGGAGACGAGCACCGGCACCGGATCGAGCGGCGCGTCGACGTCGAGCCACGTGTCGCCGCCGTCGCGGTAAGTCATCGTGACGCTTTGCTGCAGGTAGCGACGCACGCCCTCCTGTCGGCACGCCTCGATCAGGTTCGCGGTCCCCTCGCGCCGGATGCGATCGTTGAGCGACCAGTCCATCGACGGTCCCGGCCGCGGGATCGCGGTCGCGGCATGGATCACGGCATCGCAGCCGGCGATCGCCTGTCTCATCCGGGCGCCATCCAGGATGTCGCCCGGGAACGGCTCGACCTCCGCCAGGAGCGGCGCGAATTCCGGCCGGCCGAAGCCGCGCGCAACCGCACGCACGTCGTGTCCGGCCGCGCCCAGAGACCGGATCAAGCTTCGACCCAACACGCCAGTGGCGCCGATCAAGGCGATCTTCATTTTCTGACCACCTTACACCGCACGCCGGGCGCGCGACGAATGTCTCAACAAGCACACGTCACATTATATGAACGGCGATCGAGGTAAATCCTCGACCGAAATGGTGGGCGCGGCAAGGATTGCACTTGCGGCCCCTACGATGTCGGCGGGTCAGGACGGGGAAGGGCGGTTGCCATCCTTGTGTCCGTAAACCGTAAATTGATGAAAATATTGGAGCGGGTGAAGGGAATCGAACCCTCGTCGTAAGCTTGGGAAGCTTCTGCTCTACCATTGAGCTACACCCGCGACCCAAGATCGCCCGCCATTATAGGGGTCGAGCCTCGCGGGGCAAGGGGCGGAGCGCCGCGCGCGATCGACCCGTCGGACGCGCCGCACCCGCCTCATGTACCCCGCTCGCCCGACGCACACCACCCGCCTCTCGCACCCCTCGCCCTCATGCGTCCCACGGACCTGACGGGATTGTGATTGCGGCCCGGCCGCCCTCCGCGCTCATAATGGCGCGATGACCGACCAGGCGAGCGCCATCCCTCCCGCCCTCGACGCGCGCAAGTTCCGCGACCCGGACCGGACCGCGACCGGCGAGCCGCGCGCCGCGGTCGAGCTCGCGGCGTTGCGCACGCTCTGGCTCAATACCGGCACCCTGTGCAACCTCACTTGCGCCCATTGCTACATCGAGTCGAGCCCGACCAACGACCGGCTCGCCTATCTCGATCTCGCCGACGTCGAGCCGCTCCTCGACGAGATCGCGTCCCTCGGCCTGCCCACGCGAGAGATCGGCTTCACCGGCGGCGAGCCGTTCATGAATCCCGCGATCGTGCCGATCCTCGAGGCGGCGCTCGCGCGCGGCTTCCGCGCCCTCGTCCTCACCAACGCCATGCGCCCGATGATGAAGCTCGAAGCCGCGCTCATGGATCTGCGCCGGCGTTTTGGCGCGAGGCTCGCGCTACGCGTCTCGATCGACCATTACACGCCGGCGCTGCACGAGCTCGAGCGCGGCCGCAACAGCTGGCGCCCGGCGATCGACGGGCTCGTCTGGCTTGGAAAGAACGGCTTCGAGCCCAAGGTCGCGGGGCGCACGCTTTGGCGCGAGCCCGAGGCGAGCCTGCGCGCGGGCTATGCGCGTCTCTTCGCCGCGCTCGGCCTCGCCCTCGATGCGCAGGACCCGGAGGCGCTGGTGCTGTTCCCCGAGATGGACGAGCGTCTCGACGTGCCAGAGATCACGACGCGCTGCTGGAGTCTTCTCGGCGTCGATCCCGGGGCCATGATGTGCGCGACCTCGCGCATGGTGGTGAAGCGCAAAGGCGAGAGCCGCGCGACCGTGATGCCCTGCACGCTCATCCCGTACGACGAGCGCTTCGTCATGGGGCCGCTTCTCGCGGATGCCATGGGGCCGGTCAAGCTCAACCATCCCCACTGCGCGCGCTTCTGCGTGCTCGGCGGCGGCTCCTGCAGCCGGGGCGGCTAGCATGAGCCTCGGCATTCCCGAGCTCGATCTTGGCGCCATGGACGGGCCGGTCCTCGTCTTCGGCGGCCCTTACGGCAATCTGGAGGCGACCGAGGCCGTGCTCGCCGAGGCCGCGCGGCGTGGCATTCCCTGGCGCCGGGTCGTCTGCACCGGCGACGTCGCGGCCTATTGCGCCGAGCCCCAAGCCTGCGCCGATCTTCTGCGCGCGCGGGGGATCGCCTGCGTCATGGGGAATTGCGAGGAGCAGCTCGCGGCCGACGCCGAGGATTGCGGCTGCGGCTTCGAGGAGGGAACCGCCTGCGCGGCCCTCTCGGACGCGTGGTTCGCCTATTGCCGCGCGGCCCTCGACGCGGACGCGAAGCGCTGGATGGGGACCTTGCCGCGCCGCATCCGCTTCTCGCTCGGCGGCCGAAGCCTGGTCGCGATCCATGGCGGGGTCGAGCGCATCAACCGCTTCGTGTTCGCCTCCACGCCCGCCGCCGAGAAGACCCTCGAGCTCGAGCGCGCGGGTGCCGACGGCATCCTTGCGGGCCATTGCGGCATTCCTTTCGCGGAGATGGTGGGTGCCCGTCTTTGGCTCAATGCGGGTGCGGTCGGCATGCCCGCCAACGACGGCACGGCGCGCGTCTGGTACGCGCTCCTGACGCCGCGCGCGGCCGCGATCGACTTGCGCCTCGTGCCGCTTGCCTACGATCATGGGCGCGCGGCCGCGAAGATGCGCGCGAAGCATCTGCCCGAGGGTTATGCCGCGGCCCTCGAAAACGGTCTTTGGCCCAGCATGGATGTCTTGCCGGAAGCCGAATTAGCCCAGCGCGGTCAAGCTCTTAGCCCACGCGCGCTCAACTGGCCCGGTGACGCGCGGGCCGACGCGGCACCGGCCACGCGCGCGGTTGGACAAGCGCTCCGGGCATCATAATATGGGGCATCCGGCTTTGCCGGAGCGGCGGCGCCGAAAGGCGGCGCCGTCCGGTTACGAGGGACGCGTCATGGTCAAGAAATCCTATCCCGCCTCGAGACCGCGCTTCGGCATGTCGCGCGAGGAAGAGGAGTTGCTGGGAGACAATTCGCATCATTACGAGGAGACCACGCGCTCGATCACCGTGTCGGTCGACCCGATCTTCCTCGACGATCAGTCGAACCCGGCGGAGAACCGCTTCGTCTGGGCGTACCATGTGCGCATCGAGAATCGCGGGCGCGAGACCGTGCAGCTCCGGAACCGCTATTGGCACATCACCGACGGCTTCGGGCGCGTCCAGGAGGTGCATGGCGCGGGCGTGGTCGGCGAGCAGCCGATCCTGCGGCCGGGCGAGAGCTACGAATACACCAGCGGCACGCCCCTCGGCACGCCGTCCGGCATCATGCGCGGCACCTACGAGATGGAAGGGAACGGCGAGCGCTTCGATATCGTGGTGCCCGCCTTCTCGCTCGACAGCCCCTATCAGGGCGGCCGGATCAATTGAGCGCCCGCGCGCCGGCGGCGCGCCGCATAAGCGCGTGACTCGATAGGCGCTTGACTTGCGCCGCGGCCGGGCCCACATGCCGGGCGGCGCAAAAGCGCAATCCCGGCCCACAACCGACGTCGAGAGCACGGAAAAGACCCGAGAAGACCCGAGAGGACAGAGGAGAGCGAATTGGCCACCCATCCCGTCAAGTTTCCGAGCCCGCTCGCGGGCGCCGACGCCGCCGCCCTCGAGGCGCCGAGCCAGGACGAGGTCGAGCGCGCGGTACGCACCCTCATCCGCTGGGCGGGCGACAATCCCGAGCGCGAGGGCTTGCGCGACACGCCGAACCGCGTCGCGCGCGCCTTCAAGGAATGGTTCTCGGGCTACGACGAGGACCCCTACACCTTCCTCCAGGCGACCTTCGAGGAGACCGACGGCTACGACGAGATGGTCGTGCTGCGCGACATCCGCTTCGAATCCCATTGCGAGCATCATCTCGCCCCCATCATCGGCAAGGTGCACATCGCCTATCTGCCGCAGCGCCGCGTGGTCGGCATCAGCAAGCTCGCGCGCCTGGTCGAGGTCTATTCGAAGCGCCTCCAGATCCAGGAGAAGCTCACCGCGCAGATCGCGAACGCGATCAACGAGGTGCTCGAGCCCCAGGGGGTCGCGGTCGCGGTCGAGGCGATCCACCAATGCATGACCACGCGCGGCATCCACAAGCCGGGCGTCACCATGGTGACCAGCCACATGCTGGGCCAGTTCCGCACCGATCCCACGACGCGGCGCGAATTCCTCTCGATGATCGGCAATCCGCGCACCACGTCGCACCCGGACCACTGAGCGCCCGGGTGGCGGGCGCGCGCGACGATCCGACCGTGCGCGCGACGATCGCGCGCCTCGTCGGCTTCGACACGACTTCCTCCAAATCGAACCTGGCGCTCATCGAGGACGTGGCCGATCGGCTCGCGCATCACGGCATCCGCGCGCGCCTCATCAAGGACCCGGGCGGCGAGAAGGCGAACCTGTTCGCGACCATTGGGCCCGAGCGGCCGGGCGGCATCGTGCTCTCGGGCCATACCGACGTGGTGCCGACCGAGGGCCAGCGCTGGACCGACGATCCCTATCGCGCGGTCGAACGCGACGGCCGCCTTTACGGCCGCGGCACGGCCGACATGAAAAGCTTCATCGCGACGGCGCTCGCCCTCGTGCCCGAGATGGCGGCGCGGAAGCTCGCGACGCCGATTCATCTGGCATTTTCCTACGACGAGGAGGTGGGCTGCCTGGGCGCTCCCCACATGATCGCCGCACTCGGCCGCGAGCTGCCGCGCCCGGCGCTCGCGATCGTGGGCGAGCCCACGGGCATGCGCGTGGTCAACGCGCACAAGGGCATCACCGTGATTGCGACGCGCGTCGTCGGGCGCGACGCCCATTCGAGCGCGCCCACCCTCGGCGCCTCGGCGATCGCGGCGGCGGCGGAGCTGGTGCATGAGCTGGATTCGATCGCGGCCGATTACGCGCGCCGGCCGCCGCGCGCGGGCTCGATCGACGCCGAGTTCGATCCGCCCTCGACCACGATCAACGTCGGCACCATCGCGGGCGGCACCGCGCTCAACATCATCCCCAAGGAATGCACGTTCGATTGGGAATGCCGGCCGCTCCCCGATACGCGCGACGATCTCGAAATCGTGGCGCGCCTCGACGCGTTCGCCGCGCGCGCGCTCGTGCCGCGCTTGAAGAAGGCGTCCGCCGAGGCGGGCGTCGAGACGCGCGTCAAGGTCGCGGTGCCGCCCTTGGCACCGCTCCGGGACTCGCCGGCCGCTTCCTTGGCGCTCGCGCTTTCGGGCGAGAACCGGACCCACGTCGTGTCCTACACGTCGGAAGCGGGCCTGTTCCAGAATGCGGGCTTTCCCGCGGTGCTGTGCGGCCCGGGCTTCGTCGAGCAGGCGCACCAGCCGGACGAGTTCGTCTCCCTCGACCAGCTCGCCGCGTGCGAGCGCTTCTTGCGGAAATTGATCGACCACTGCGCGGCGTGAGGCGG
>DATJLQ010000014.1:0-2218 GCA_035509415.1 Alphaproteobacteria bacterium | reverse complement strand
TGGCGTCCCCAGCGGGATTCGAACCCGCGTTGCCGACGTGAGAGGCCGGCGTCCTGGGCCACTAGACGATGGGGACCCGAAAGCGCATGCGCCGAAGGCCGTCTTGATACAGCGCCCGGGGCGGGGTTGCAACCGCGCTCTCGCGGGCCCTTGAGCCTACCCTCAATTACACGCGCCGAGCCCCTCAGGGCAAGGGCGGGAGCGGCGCCGGCCCGCCTTCGGGCACTTCCGTGCGCCCGACATTCATCACCAGGCTCAAGAGGCTGTAATAGCCGCACACGCAGGTCATGTCGACGATGCCCTGCTCGCCGAAATGCCGCAGCGCCGCGCGATAGGTCGCGTCCGACACGGAGCCCGCGCGATAGAGCTCGGCCGCGAACTCGTAGACCGTCGCCTCGCGCTCGCTCATGTCGTCGGGCCGGCGTCCCTCGGCGACGGCGTCGATCGTTTCCTGCGCGAGGCCGGCCTTGAGCGCCTCGGGCACGTGATGGTGCCATTCGAACTGCTGGGTCCAGTGGCGCGCGGTGAGCAGGATCAAAAGCTCGTTGAGCGCGCGCGGCAGCGAGCTGCGATACCGGAGCTGCTCGCCGAGCGCCGAGGCACGCAGCATCACCTCGGGGCTGCGCAGCAGCGCAACGAACGGGCCGAAGGGCTTGGCGCCGCGCTTTCCGGCGAACGCCGCGCACGCCGCCTTCTGCTCCTCGGTGAGGCTTTCCTCCGGGATCGGCGGCATGCGGTCGCGATGCTTCATCCTGGCCCCCGCGTTCCGGACTATCCCGCGCGCCGCGCGCCGGCGCCGAGATGGCGCGCGAGCGAGGCGAGAAGACCGTCCACGTCCTCGAGCCTGGTGTCGAAGGCGGTCACGAGCCGGCAACGCGCCCCCGCCTCGTTCACGTCGCCGCGCTTATAGAAATAATAGCCGTCGGCGAAGGCGCCTTCGATGGCGCGCTCGGGAATGCGCGCGAAGATCTCGTTCGCCTCGACCGGATGGAGGAGCTCGACGCCCGGAAGCCGCGCGAGCCCGGCCGCGAGGCGTGCCGCCGTCGCGTTCGCGTGCGAAGCGAGCTTGAGCCAGAGCCCGTCCTTGACGTAGGCCTCGAGCTGGGCCGAGACGAAGCGCATCTTCGAGAACAGGTGCGCGCCGCGTTTCCGGCGATAGGCGAAGCCCTCGGCGAGCGTCTTGTCGAAGAAGATCACCGCCTCGGCCGCGAGGGCGCCGCCCTTGGTGGCACCGAAGGAGAGCGCGTCGACGCCCGCGCGCCAGCTGAGCTCGGCCGGGCTGCAGCCGAGGGCGGCGATCGCGTTCGCGAAGCGCGCGCCGTCCATGTGGAGCTTGAGCCCGTAGCGGTGGACGACGTCGGCGAGCGCCTTCACTTCGTCCGGCCGGTAAAGCGTCCCGAGCTCGGTCTCGTTGGAGATGCTGACGCTCGCGGGCTGCACGTGATGCACGATTCCGATGCCGGCGCTCCCGAGCGCCGACGCAAGGTCCGCCGGCACGAGCTTCCCGTCCTTGCCGCCGAGGGGGACGAGCTTGGCGCCGCCCGAATAGAATTCGGGTGCTCCGCATTCGTCGTTCTGGATGTGCGCCTCGGCGTGGCAATAGATGGCGCCGTGGGGCGGCGTCAGGGCCGCAAGGGCGAGCGCATTCGCCGCACTCCCCGTCGCGACCGGGAAGATTGCGACCGGGTGCTCGAACAGATCGGCGAAGATCTTGTCGAGACGCGCGGTGACCGCGTCGTTGCCGTAGGGCATGGCGGCACCGCGGTTGGCCGCCTCGAGCGCCGCCAGGATCTCGGGCGCCGCCCCCGCCACGTTGTCGCTGCCGAAATTCATCGCCGCATCGGTCTCATGGTCGGGGCCTTACGGCTGGGGCTTCAAGTCGATGGTGCCGATGAGCCTGCCGTCGGCGAGATCGAGCGCGAGCACGCGCTCGGCGCCGTTGGGCATGGCGAGCTCGACCACGAGGCGCCCGCCCGTCACATGGGTCGAGGCGATCTTGGCACCCGCCGGAAGCTCGATCGCGATCGGGCCGTAAGGTGTTTCGGCCGCGATGGGCGCGGCCGGTGCCGCGGCACTCGCGACCGGCTGCGGCGGGGCCGAATTGAGCCCGCGCTTCACCAGCACATAGCCCACGAGGCCGAGCCCCGCGACGATGAGGATGCCCAACACGATGACCAGGGTCTTGAGCGCGCGCAAGGTTCGGTCCAGTCTCCGAGCC
>DATJLQ010000013.1:0-7983 GCA_035509415.1 Alphaproteobacteria bacterium | reverse complement strand
CTGCTTGGCTACACCGGCGTGCTGTCGTTCGGTCATGCCGCCTTCTTCGGCCTCGGCGCTTACGGCGCCGGCATGACCATCCGATACCTCGTGCCCTCCACCAGTCTGGCGCTCGTCGTCGGCACGTTGGTCGGCACCATCGCCGCCGCGATCATCGGTCCGTTGATCATCCGTCTGCGCGGTGTCTATTTCGCGATGGTCACCATCGCGTTCGGTCAGGTGTTTTATTTCACTGCCTTCCGCTGGAACACGGTCACCGGTGGCGACGACGGACTCACCGGCTGGACGCGACAGCCGCTGTCATTCGGATTCGCCACGTTCGATATCACGCACGACGCGATCGCCTTCTATTTCCTGGTGTTGGCGGTGTTCGCCATCACTGCGGGCGTCATGGCCTGGCTGCTGCATTCGCCATTCGGCCACACCATGCTCGCCATCCGCGAGAACGAACGCCGCGCGCGGTTCCTTGGCATCCCGGTGGACCAGCACATCTGGGTCTCATGGACGATCTCATGCGCCTTGGTCAGCGTCGCCGGCGCGCTCTACGCCTTGCTCAACAACTTCGTCGATCCGCGCGCGCTGTACTGGAGCCAGTCTGGCGACTTCGTCATCATGGCGGTGCTCGGCGGCATGCGCTCCTTCTGGGGCCCGCTCGTGGGTGCCGTGATCTTCGTGGTGCTCCAGGACTACGTCTCGAGCATGACCGAGAACTGGGAATCCTTCATCGGCCTGTTCTTCGTCCTCGTCGTGCTGTTCTTCCCGCGCGGCGTGCTCGGCATCATCCGGCGCAGGGTGACGTCATGACGCTGCTCAAGGTCGAGAACGCGTCGCGCCATTTCGGCAGCCTGGTCGCGGTCGACAAGGTCTCGCTCAACGTCGAGGAGGGCGAGCTGCGCGCGATCATCGGGCCCAACGGCGCGGGCAAGACCACCTTCTTCAACCTGATCAGCGGACTCGTGACGCCGACCGCGGGCAAGATCATCTTCAAGGGCGAGGACGTGACCCACCTCCTGCCGGCGCGCCGCGTCTGGCGCGGCATGGCGCGCACGTTCCAGATCACCGAGATCTTCCCCGAGCTCACGGTGCGCGAGAATTTGCGCATCCCGGTCGAAAGTGCCGCGGGCTTCCGGCTCTCGGCCTGGATGTCGCGCGCCGCCGACGAGGAGGTGCAGGCGCGCGTGGCCGAGCTCATGCAGATGTGCGCGCTCGACGACAAGGCCGACCGGCTCGTGGGCGAGCTCTCCCACGGCGATCAGCGCGCGACCGAGATCATGATGGCGCTCGCGCTGAAGCCGAGCCTGCTGCTGCTCGACGAGCCGACCGCGGGCATGGGCGACCAGGAGACCTACGACATCACGCGTCTGATCCGGAAGCTGCACAAGGATCAGAAGCTCACCATCGTGCTCGTCGAGCACGACATGCGCGTCGTGTTCCATCTCGCCGACCGGATCATGGTGCTCGCCGAGGGTGCGATGCTCGCCGAGGGCACGCCGGACGAGATCGCGAAGAACGAGCTGGTCCAGGCGGCGTATCTGGGGAAGGCGGCATGAACGCGCTCGAGGCCGAGGGCCTCCACACCTTCTACGGCAAGAGCCACATTCTCCACGGCGTGAGCCTCACGGTGGGCGAGGGCGAGCTGGTCACGCTGCTCGGGCGCAACGGTGCCGGCAAGTCGACCACTATGCGCAGCCTTGTGGGCCTGACGCCCGCGCGCGAGGGGGCGGTGCGCATCTTCGGCCAGGCGACCACGCATCTTCCGCCCTACCGCATCGCGGGGCTCGGCGTCGGCTTCGTGCCCGAGGGACGGCGCATTTTCGCGAACCTCACGGTCGAAGAGAATCTCAAGGTGCCGCTCGAGCGTCCGGGCCCCTGGACCGTCCAGCGCGTCTACGAGCTGTTCCCGCGCCTGGCCCAGCGGAAATCGAACAAGGGCAGGCAGCTCTCGGGCGGCGAGCAGGAAATGCTCTCGATCGCGCGCGCGCTTTTGCTCAATCCGCGCCTCTTGCTGCTCGACGAGCCGTCCCAGGGCCTCGCCCCCCTCATCGTCCAGGAGGTGTTCCGGGTCGTGGTCGCGGCGCGCAAGGAGGGCATCTCGGTCCTGCTGGTCGAGCAGAACGTGCGCGCCGCGGTCGAGGTCGCGGACCGCGCCTATGTGCTCGACGACGGCAAGGTCGTCTATGAGGGCTCGGCGGCCGAGTTCGGCAAGGACGAGGCGCGCGTGCGCGCCCTCGCCGGCGCCAGTGCCGAGACCTGGGACGCGGCCTGATAGCGCCGCGTCCGGGGCCGGTACGCGGCCCCGGCCGGTCCAGACATTAAGAATTTCGGGAAGTCGGGCGGGAACGCTGCAAAATGCAGCTTTCCTCGCAATTTGCGTCGGCCGGCGGGGAGCCGGTCCCTCGCATTAGAAGACGCTGTGCAAGGCCTCGATCGCCAGGAACACCCCGCCCCAGCTCGCGAGCCAGGCCGCGAGGACCAGGATCATGTCCCAGGAACCGGCGATTTTCCGGGCGGCGTTGCGGGCGCGGGCGGAGTCGGCGGCGCCGAAGCTCGTCATGCTGATCTCGCTCATGTCATCACCGTTATTGTTCATTTTGCCAACCCTCGGCGGGTTACAGGCCTAAGGAAGCAAATTGGGTGCCAGAGCGCGCGCCGGCCCTAGCCGGGGGCCGATCCGGGGCATGGGCGGGTGGGTTCAAGGGTCGCCCGGCGCCGCCCCCGACGCAAGGGGTGAGGCCGCCATTGCGGCCGCCGCGGCGCCCGGCTTACCTTGGGGTCGCTTGGGGGGCGGCCTGGGGACCGACACCCCGGCGGAGAATGGAAATGGGTCTCGAAAGCGGGAAATCGGGCGGCGCGCGCGGCAATCCTTCCGATTCCGGAATGCAAATTGCGCCGCTGCCGGATATGGCGGCTTTGCGCCGGGCGGCCGAGCGCCTCGAGGGCAAGGCGGTGCGCACGCCGCTCCTCGAATCCCCGCCGCTCAATGCAGCACTCGGCGGCCGGCTCCTGGTCAAGGCCGAGGTGCTTCAACGCACGGGCTCGTTCAAGTTCCGCGGCGCCTTCAATCGCCTGAGCCAGATTCCGCCCGAGGCGCGCGCGCAAGGCGTGGTCGCCTTCTCGTCGGGGAACCACGCCCAGGGTGTTGCCGCCGCGGCGCAGCTCCTCGGCATGCCCGCCATCATCGTCATGCCGGCCGACGCGCCGCGCATCAAGGTCGCGAACACCCGCGGCTACGGCGCCGAGGTGGTGTTCTACGAGCGCGCGACCGAGGATCGCGAGGCGATCGCGGCCAAGATCATCGCCGCGCGGGGCGCCACCCTCGTGAAGCCGTTCGACGACGCCGAGATCATCGCGGGCCAAGGCACCTCGGGCCTCGAGCTCGCCGAGCAGGCGGCGGCGCGCGGCCTCGCCCTCGATGCGGTCGTCGTCCCGTGCAGCGGCGGCGGCCTCGCGTCCGGCGTCGCACTGGCATTCGAGGCGCTCTCGCCCGGGACCGCGATCCACACCGCCGAGCCCGAGGGCTTCGACGACACGGCGCGCTCGCTCGCCGCCGGCACCCGGGTCAAGAACGCGCGCGGCGGAAAATCCGTGTGCGATGCGCTCCTCGCCGAGCAGCCGGGCGAGATCACCTTCGCCCTCATGGCGCCGCGGATCGCGAGCGGCATCGCGGTCACCGATGCCGAGGTCGCCCACGCCATGGCGGTCGCGTTCAGCCATTTCAAGCTCGTGGTCGAGCCGGGCGGAGCCGCGGCGCTCGCGGCCGCCCTCGCGGGCAAGGTCCCGGTCCGGGAGCGCACGGTCGCCGTGCTGTGCTCGGGCGGCAACGTGGACGCGACCCTCTTCCGGCGCCTCATCGAGGACGCCGCGTGAGCGAGGTCTACTCCTTCGTTCAAGGCCAAGCGCCGATCCTCATCTCGGTGCCCCATTGCGGCACCAAGGTCCCGGACCATCTCGCCGCGCGCATGACGCCCGCCGCCCTCGTCCTTGCCGACACGGATTGGCACGTGCACCGGCTCTACGACTTCGCGCCGGCGTTGGGGGCCTCGATGCTGATGGCCGATTTCTCGCGCTACGTGGTCGACCTCAACCGCGATCCCGAGGGCGAGGTGCTCTATCCCGGGCACGAGAACACGCCGATCGTACCGCTCGACACGTTCGAGCGCCTGCCGCTCTACCGTCCGGGCGAGGAGCCAAGCCCGGACGAGATCGCGCGCCGCATCGAGACCTATTGGAAGCCCTACCATGCGCGTATCGCCGCCGAGCTCCGGCGCATCAAAGAGCGCTTCGGGCGCGCGATCCTGTTCGACGCTCACTCGATCCGCTCGCGCCTGCCGCGCTTCTTCAAGGGCCGGCTCACGGATTTCAACCTCGGCACCGCGTCGGGGGCGAGCATGGAAGGTGGGCTCGCGCGCGCCCTCCTCGCGATCTGCGAGCGCGCGGAAGGGGCCACCAGCGTGCTCGACGGCCGCTTCACCGGCGGCTACATCACGCGCCGCTACGGCAAGCCCGCGGACGGCATCGAGGCCGTGCAGCTCGAGCTCACCTGGTCGCTTTACATGAACGAGAACCCGCCCTACCGCTTCCGCCCCGAGCGCGCGGCGGCCCTGAAGCCAATCCTCCAACGCCTGATCGAGACGCTGATCGCGGCCGTGCCCGCGCGCGCGACCTGAGCGCCCGTCAGCGCCCGGCGCGCGTGCCGAAATAGGCCACCAGATCCTCGATCTGGGCGCGGCTCAGCGAGAGGGGCGGCATGGGCTTGTGGGGCTGGGCGAGGAAGCCGCGTAGGAAGTCGGGTGTCGTCTTGGGGTCGTGCGCGAGCGCATCGATCGAGGGTGCGGTGTCGCTCGCCTGGCTCTGGCCCGGCATCGCGTGGCACGAGGCGCACCAGCGCTCTGCGAGCGCAGCGCCCCGCGCCGCGTCGCCGACCTCGGCTCCCGAGACGCTTTCGACCAGCGCCACCACGGCGAAAGCGAGAAAGAGCAGCGCGGCCGCGATCGAGAGCGTGCGTGCGAATCGTCCCATGGCCGGCCTCGGAAATTCCCAGCTGCCTACGCCCAGTCGCCTACGCCCAGCCGCCAACGCTAGGCGCGATGCGGCCCCAGCGGCATTGACCTGGGTCAAGCGCGCGCTGCCATCGGGCCGGGCGACGCCCGTCGCGAGCCGCTTGACAAGCAACCAAATGGTTGCATAATAGCGCCATGAGCATGGACGCGGTGTTCAAGGCGCTCGCCGACCGGACGCGGCGCCGGCTCCTCGACCGGCTCCGCGCGCAGGGCGGCCAGACGCTCGGCGCGCTCGCGTCGGGCACGGGCATGTCGCGCCAGGCGGTGACCAAGCATCTCGCGGTGCTCGAGCGCGCCAACCTGATCGCGACGCGCCGGGCGGGCCGCGAGAAGCTGCATTATCTCAACGCCGTTCCGATCCATGAGATCGCCGAGCGGTGGATCGCGCCTTTCGAGCGCGGGCGCCTCGATGCGCTCGCGGCGCTGAAACGGGAGCTGGAGGGCAAGAAGCGATGAGCGAAACATTCGTCTACGTGACCTATATCCGCACCACGCCGGAAAAGCTCTGGGCGGCGCTCACCAAGCCCGAATTCACGCGCGCCTATTGGTTCGGCATGCGCCAGGACTGCGACTGGAAGAAGGGCTCGGACTGGAAGCTGGTGTTTTCCGACGGCACCGTCGCCGACACCGGCACGGTCGAGGAGATCGATCCGCCGCGGCTCCTGGTCCTCTCGTGGCAGAACGAGTTCAAGCCCGAGCTCAAGGCCGAAGGGCCGACGCGCGCGGTGCTCGCGCTCGAGAAGCAGGGCGAGGTCGTGAAGCTCACCGTGACCCATTCGAGCCCGCGCGCGGGCGCCAAGATCATCGGCGCCGTCTCGAACGGCTGGCCGCTCGTGCTCGCGAGCCTCAAGTCCTTGCTCGAGACGGGAGCGGCCTTGCCCGGCGCCGACCGGCGCCCGGACATGAGCAAGGCGCCGTAGCCGGGCGCCGAAATCGCCCGTCGCCCATGCCTAATCGCGCCGGCAGGCGCCGGCGTCGCCATCCGCGACGGTGTCCTCGTAGACGCCCGGCGCGATCGCGCGCCCGTCGAAGAAGACGCTCAGCTGCTTGGGGATTCCGTACAGAGCGCTTTTGCGGCGCCGCTCGTTGATGGTCTCGACCACGTTCCATTCGTCGTGCGAGCCGAGACTGAAGGAAACGGACGCGCGCAGCCCATAATAGTCGCGGAAATCCTCCTTCTTGATCCGCGCGACGTTGGGATCGGTCTTGGCGAGGCCGTCATACAGCGTGTCGAGGGCGGCGAGGGTGCCGCTCGAGCCGAGCGAGAGATATTGCGCGAAGTCCGACGGGCCGACGAAATAGACGAAATCGAAATCCTCGCCCAGGCCGGTCTCGCCTTCGAGCACCTTGGTCCAGACGAGCATGTAGTCGGCACCCGTCGCCCCGTGCGGCAGGCTGTACTTCGCTTCGCCCGGATCGAGGACCCAGGCGTCGGCCGGGCCGAGCCGCTTCTCGAGCCTGTCTTTCATGTCCTTGGCGAAGGCCGCGTTGAGCTTGAAATAGGCGCCGCCCACGCTCGAAAGCGGCACGCTCAGATAGCCGATCGCTTTCCCCTGCGTGCGCGCGCTCCGGATATCCGCGCGCACGACCGCGACGTCCTTGTCGATGCTGTCCTCGAGGCTGCGCGCGACGCAATAGCAGATGTGATCGATGGTGCAGGCGGTGACCCGGCCCGCAGGCGGCTTGGGGATCGAATACCAAGCGACGCCGCACGCGACGAGGACGGCCGCGACGACGAGTGCGCCGATCCAGACGGGCTTGCATTTGGCCACGGTCTACTCCTGCGGTTGGGCGCGGACCCGGGACGGGGGCGATCGAGGTTTCGGCCCGGCTGGTAGCTATATCAAACCGGAGCGGCGCGCGCCACGCGAGACGCCCTGGACGCTTGCGTTCCTCGCGCGCCTTCGACGCCGCTTTACCGGCCGCGCCGCGGCGTCGCCTTGTCGCCGGCCGAATGATCCTCGGTGCCGAGGGCGTCGGCGAGGCGCGCGCGGGCACTCCCGGGGCGGAGCGGCTTCTGCTGCGTCTCGTGGGGCGCCCAGCCGGTGAGATAGATCGCCTGGAAAGTCGCGTTGACGCGCCCGTCGGGGCGGGCGAAGCGCTGCGCATAGATGGCCGCCGCGCGGAGCAGGGTCGCGCGCCGCGTGAAGCCGCGCCGGCGCGCCGCGACCGCGTTGGTCTCGCCCATGTTGCGCAAATCGCGCATGAGCGCGAGCGCATCGGGGTAAGTGACCGCGATCTCGTCGCGATCCACCACCGGGAGCGCGAAGCCCGCGCGCTGCAGCAGCGAGCCCGCGTCGCGCACGTCGGCGAAGGGCGAAATGCGCGGGCTTACCCCGCCCTCGACCTCGCTTTCGGCCTCGATGAGGGCCGCGCGCAGCTCGAACAGGGTCTCGCCGCCGAGGAGCGCCGCGAGGAAGAGGCCGTCGGGTTTGAGCGCCAAACGCGCCTGGATGAGCGCGCCCGGGAGATCGTTCACCCAATGAAGGCTCAGATTGCTGAGGACGAGATCGAAGCTCATGGGCGCGAAGGGCAGCAGCTCCTCGTCCGCCACGACCGCGAGCCCGCCCGCGCGCGCGGCCATCGCGGGGGCGAGATCGCACGCGACCAGGCGCTCGACCTTGGCGTCTCCGCTCGCCGCGAGCGCTTTCGCGAGGGTTCCGTCATGGCAGCCGAGATCGAGGGCGTCGGGGAAGCGCCGCGTGGTGTCGGCGAGCCGGTCGACGAGACGCTCCGCGACCTCGCGCCAAAGGAAATCGTGGCCCGTGCGCGCTTGCGCCGCGCGCTCCCGGTGACGGCGCACCATGCGCCGGTCGAACACGCGGATGGCACTCTCATCGCCTTCGCCCATGGCCCTATATCGCACGACCCATCGGCCAAGAACAGGGCGCGCCGGGGACAGGGCAACGCTGCTCCGGCACCC
>DATJLQ010000012.1:0-19659 GCA_035509415.1 Alphaproteobacteria bacterium | reverse complement strand
CGGCCCTGAGTCAAGTCCGCCCTCACGTCCCGAAGAAGAACGCCGTCAGGATGTAGTTGAAGGCGAAGATCAGGATCGAGGCCGAGACCACGGCGTTGGTGGTGGCCGCCCCCACGCCCTGGGCGCCGCCCTTGGAATTGTAGCCGTGGTAGCAGCCCATGAGCGCGATGAGGAAGCCGAACACCGCCGCCTTCACCAGCCCCGACTCGACGTCGATCGGCTTCAGATAGTCCCAGGTCTGCTCGAGATAGTTCGCCGGGTTGAAGCCGAGCTTGTAGACGCTCACGACGTAGCCGCCGAGCACGCCGATGATGTCGGCGACGAAGACCAGGAGCGGGAGGGTCACCAGCCCGGCGATGAGGCGCGGGGCGACCAGATACTTGAACGGGTCGGTCGAGAGGGTGACGAGGGCGTCGATCTGCTCGGTGACGCGCATGGTGCCGATCTCGGCCGCCATCGCCGCGCCCACGCGGCCCGAGACCATGAGCCCCGCGAGCACCGGCGCCAGCTCGCGCGTGATGCCGAGCACGACGATGGTCGCGATGCCCGATTCGGCGTTGAAGCGCTGGAATCCGGTGTAGCTCTGGAGGGCCAGCACCATGCCGGTGAAGATCGCGGTGAGCGCCACCACGGGCAGCGAGAAATAGCCGATCGAGATCATCTGCTGCCCGATCAGGCGCAGATAGATCGGCGGGCGCACGCAATGCCAGAGCGCGATCAGCGTGAAGACGGTGATGCGCCCGGTCGCGGCGAGGAAGCCGAGGAAGACGCGGCCGACGGGGGCGAACACCGCGGCGAACATCAGCGCCCGTCGCCGCCGGCGTCGCCGGCACGCCGGTAACGGCGCTGGAAGCGCCGGCTGCGGCCGAAATTGGTGAGGATCTCGTAGCCGTTGGTGCCGGCGTCGGCGGCCATCTGGTCCGCCGTGCGATGGGGCCCCAGGAGCTCGACGCGGGCACCCGGATGGACCAGCTCGGCGGGGACGTCGGTCGCGTCGAGTGTCACGAGGTCCATCGAAACCCGACCTACGAGTGGCGCGGCATGATCCCCCAAATATCCGGCACCGCGATTGGCGAGGGCACGCAAATAGCCGTCCGCATAGCCAACGCCGACCGTCGCGATCCGCGACGGTCGGCGCAAGCGATGGGTCGCACCATAGCCAACGGTCCCCCCCCTGTCAACGTCGCGCACTTGCACGATTTGTCCATGCAGCTCAACAACTTGACGCATCGGATTGGGGGCGCTGACCTGGGGTGCGATGCCCCATAAAGCGGCCCCCGGACGCACCTGATCGAGGTGGAACCGAGGCCCGAGAAAAATGCCCGACGAGGCCGCGATCCCCGCGCGGCACGGGGGAAGCTTCGCGCGCAGAAGTTGGAACCGCGCGAGCTGCTCCTCGTTCAACGGGTTGGCCTGCTCCTCGGCCGAGACGAGGTGCGTGATCGCGAGGCCGAGGGCGAGGCCCGCGAGCCGGCCGGGCTCGGCCGCGAGACGCTCGACGTCGGAGGCTGAGAGGCCGAGGCGGTTCATGCCCGTGTCGATATGGAGCGCCGTCTCGAGCCGCTTGCCTCCGCGCGCGAAGCCGCTCCAGCGCTCGAGTTGCTCGAGGCTGTTGAGGACCGGGACCAGGCGATGGGCCGCAAGCTCGCCCTCGGCACCCGCGAGGACGCCATCGGTCACGTAGATCGCGGCCTCGGGCAGGGCGCGCCGCAACGCGATCCCTTCGCCGAGCTGGGCGACGTAGAAGCTCTTGCAGCCGGCCTTGGCGAGGGTGGGGGCGACGCGCTCGGCGCCGAGCCCGTAGGCGTCCGCCTTCACGACCGCCGCGCACTCGGCCGGGCGCGCGCGCTCCCGCAGCATCGACCAGTTGGCCATGATGGCGTCGAGGTCGATGGTAAGGACGGCGTCGGCAAGCCGGTCGTCTTGCATGCTCTCCTCGGGCCCGTGAGGGGCGGCGCGAACGGGGCGGCGCCATTTTGGCAAGCCGAGGCGGATTTGTCGCGCGCCCTCTTGGCCCCGCTTCGGCGGTTTCGGTGCCCGCCGCGGGATCTAGGGCGCGTATAGGGCGAGCGCGCGCGCGATCCCGGTCTTGAAGTCGATCTCGGGAGTGAAGCCGAGCGCCTTCTGCTTCGCCGTGTCGCCGCCGCGCGCAAAGACGCCCGCGGGCATGTCCGACATGCCGCGCACGGTGGGCCGGTAGCCGACCAGCTCGGCCGCCAGCCGCGCGAACTCGATGAAGCTCGTGAAGAGGCCGGTCGAGAGGTTGACCGCGTCGCCGTCCTCGATCCGGTCCATGGTCAGAAGGGCGCCGCGCACGCAATCGTCGATATGGATGAAGTCGCGCATTTGCGTCCCGCTGCCCCAGACCGTGAGCTCGGGCTTGCCCTTATGGGCGAGCGCGCGCTTGCAGATGCTCGGGAACGGGTAGCTGTCGTCCTGGTCCTCGCCGTAACCCGAGAAGGGGCGATAGCAGACCGATTTGAGCCCGTGCTTCGCGTAGGCGAGGCGCGCGAGATACTCGCACGTGAGCTTGGCCCAGCCGTAGGACATGTCGGGCATGCCGATGTCGTCGTCGAACGAGATCATGTCCTCCTTGAGGAGCACGTAACTGCCCTCGCGCTGGTACTTGATCGGGTAGGCGGCGCTCGAGCTGAAGCAGAGCGTCTTTTTCGGCTTCGCGAGCTTGGCCCATTGCCAATATTCGGCGTCGATCGAGAGATCGTCCGCGACCGCGATCGGATTGTTCTCGATCATCGCGCGCCCGCCGACCATGGCCGCGAGATGCACCGCGTAATCGAACTCGGTGTCGCGCACGCGGCGGAAATAGGCGCGGCAATCCTCGCGCGCGAACTTGAAGCCCTTGAAGTCGCGCGGTTCGAACAGCGGCCAGCCGATCTCCGGATCGATGCCGCCGGTGAGCGGGGCCACGCAATCGACCGCGTGCACCTCGTGGCCCGCCTCGAGGAAATGGCGCACGAAATGGCGCCCGACGAAACCGGCCCCGCCCGTGATCAGGATCTTGCGCACGACGCCTCAGCCGCGCGCGAAGTGGCGCTTGTAGAGCTCGAGCGCCCACACGCTCCGGCCCGGAAGATAGGCGAGGAGTGCGTCGGCGTCCTTGGGCAGCGCCTCGACGATCGCGAGATTGTTCTCGTAGCCGAGATACTCCTGCTGCATGTCGCGCACGAGATTGTGGACGTTGCGGTCCTGGAACACGGACGCCTTGCCGTACGCCACGCGATAGCCCTTGGCCTCGACGTAATAGGCGGCCCAGATGTCGTCCATGCGCCCGACATGGGGATAGAGGAAATAGTCCTTGAGCATGGCGCCGGCGAGGAAGGTGTTCTGGGAATTGAAGGGCGAGAGCTTGTTGGACGCGATGGGGAAGGCGCGCGGGTCGAAGTCGCATTCCGGCGCGTGCTCCATGCGGCAGAAGGCGTCGATGTCGGGATCGCCGTTCCAGAAATCGGCCTGCACGTCGACCTTGACGCGCTTCCTCGATTTCCTCGCGTAGTCGCGCTTCGGCAGCAGTTGGAGCGGAAAGCCGCGGTGCCAAAGTGCCGGGTGGTTGGTGGCGCCCACGGGATCGAAGGCGGGCAGGTCGGTCTCGTAATAATTGACCTCGACCTCGCGCCCGACCATGAGATCCCGGCCCCAGCCCGGAAGCGGGATGTTGTCGTCGTCCACCACGGCGACCACGTCCGCCTTCATGTCGTGTGCGACGAGGAGGCCGAAATTGCGCCGCTGGATGCAGTTCCAGCCGATCGCGTCGGACAGGCCCTTGTCGTAGCTCTCCTGCGCCGCCGGATCGAGATAACGGCCGCGCGCGAGACGGTAGTCCTTGGGCGTCTTGAGGTCGCCGATCACGACCAGCTCCCAATCCTCCATCGCCTCGAACTTGTGGATCGCCTTGGTGGGCGGGTTGATGGTGGTGGTGACGATGACCTTCTTCATTTCGGGCTCGTTCTTGTTATGGGCGGACGGCGCTTCGCCTCAGGCACGCAGGATATCGCGCGCAGGCGCGAAACGCACCCGCCAACCGATGCGGAAATACTCGAAGTTCCGCGCGAACGTGTTTTGGGATTCGCCTTCGGTGCGCGCGCGCCACACGCCCGGAATCTCGATCACGTCCACCCCGAGGCGCAAGGGCTTGATGAGGGTCTCGAACAGGAACGGGTGGCGCAGCTCCTCCCACCGGATCGCCTGGACGAGGCGCGTCGGGAAAATGCGATAGGCGTAGGTCATGTCCGAGAGGCGGGACCAGTAGAGCAGCGAGAAGAGCTTCTGGAAGATCCAGTTCGCGAGCAGCTTGATCCGGCTGTAGTCGCGAAATCCGCCGCCGCGCGCCCACCGCGTCACGGTCACGACCGCGTCCGGGTTCGCGCGCGCGCACGCGATGAGCTGCGGCACCAGCGCCGGGTCCGTCTCGAGGTCGCTCGCCATCATGATCGCGTGGCTGCCGCGCGCGCGATCGAACGCCTCGCGCATGGCGCCGCCGAGGAACTTGAGCGTTTGCCGATGCACCACGACCAGATCGCCGAAGCGCGCATTCAGGCGCTCGATCTCGGCGCGGCTCTCGGGCGTCGTCCGGTCGGCGATCACGATCAGGAACTCGCGCAAATCGGCCTTCGAGGTGGCCAGGATCGCCTCCACGGTCTGCACCAGGGAGTAGGTCTCGTTGATGACCGGCAGGATGACGGTGGCGCTTTGGAACGACTCGGTGCGCGGATAAATCTTCATCGCGCCTTGACTCGGCGGCGCAAGCGTGGCGCTCGGCGGCGCGCGGCTCTCCCCATCGTCGATCCCCTCGCGTGCGCGGCCTTGCGACCGACCCGGTCGGGCTCTGCGCTTTTGCCACACTATAGGGAAAATGTGCCGTCCGGTACAGCCGGGAAGCGGCTGCGAAGTCGGGCGGCGACGGTCCGGGCGGGCGGCGATCGGCCGCGCGAAGCCGTTCCGCCCACTGGCTCGTTATGATAGAAGTTCCCGACCGCACGCGGCCGGCTCCGCGCGCCGCAACCGAGACGAGGTCGCACCGTTGGTCGAGCCCGCGTTCGAAGCGAAGCCCCGGGACGAGGAGGTGCCGCTGGTCGTCGATCTCGACGGCACGCTGATCCGGAGCGACTTCATGATCGAATCCTTCTTCGCGTTGCTCGCGAAGCGCCCGCTCGCCGCGTTCGCCAGCGTGGCCTCGCTCGCGCGCGGCGTCGGCGCGTTCAAGGCGGCGCTCGCGGCGGCGGCACCGGTCGATGCCGCGACGCTGCCGGTCAATCGCGAGCTGGTCGACTGGCTCAAGGCGGAGAAGGCGCGCGGCCGCGCGCTCTATCTCGCGTCCGCGTCGGACCGCAAATTCGTCGACGCCATGGCGGCGGAGCTCGCGCTTTTCGACGGCGTGTTCGCCTCCGACGAGCACCGCAACCTCGCGGGCGAGAACAAGGCGGCGGCACTCGTCGAGGCGTTCGGGCGCGGCGGCTTCGACTATGTGGGCAATTCCTCGGCCGACGTGCCGGTCTGGATGGCGGCGCGCGAGGCGATCGTGGCGGGGGCGACCGAGCGTTTTGCGCGCGGCCTACGCGGGCGCGTCCACGTGACCCGCGAGATCGGCGTCCGCGCGACGCGCTTCCAGGATTATCTGCGTGCGCTGCGCGTCCACCAGTGGGTCAAGAATTTCCTGATCTTCATCCCGGCACTCGCCGCGCACGAGTTCGACGCCGGGGCCGGCGCCTTGCTCGCGCTCGCGTTCCTGAGCTTCAGCCTGTGCGCGTCGAGCGCCTACGCGCTCAACGACCTTCTCGACCTGCCGCACGACCGGCTCCATCCGACCAAGCGCAGCCGCCCGTTCGCCTCGGGGGCGGTGCCGCTCGGCCACGCGGTGATGCTCGTGCCCGCGCTGCTCGCGGTCGGCTTGGCGCTGGCCGCGACCATCGGCATCCGCTTCTTCGGCTGCGTGCTGATCTATTACGCGACCACGCTCCTCTATTCCTTCTGGCTCAAGCGCAAAATGTCGATCGACGTGTTGACCCTCGCGTGCCTCTACGGGCTGCGCGTGATCGCGGGTGCCGTCGCGGTCGGGCTGCCGCTGTCGGCGTGGCTCGTGGGATTCCTTCTGTTCCTGTTCCTGAGCCTCGCGATCATCAAGCGCTGCACCGAGCTCATCACCAGCATCGAGCGGGGTGCCGGCGATCCCGCGGGGCGCGGCTATCAGGTGCGCGATCTGCCGGTGCTCGAATCGATGGCGGCCGCGAGCGGCTATCTCGCGGTCCTGGTGTTCGCGCTCTACATCGCGAGCCCGCAGGTGGTCGCCCTCTACCGGGCCCCCGACCGGCTCTGGCTCATCTGCGTGATCCTGCTTTACTGGATCAGCCGCATGCTGGTGATGACGAGGCGCGGCCTGATGCACGACGATCCGATCGTGTTCGCGGCCAAGGACAAGATGAGCCTGGCCTCGGGCGCGCTCGCGGTCGCGATCCTGCTCTCCGCCTCGATCTGACATGCGCCGCGCCGCCGTCATCGCGACGCGCTACGCGGCGTTCGCGGGTGTTGCCACCGGGGTCAACATCGGGACCCAGTGGCTGGCGCTCAAGGCCTATGGGGGGCCGCTCTCGCTGCTGCTTGCGATGGCGTTCGGCACCGGAACCGGCCTCGCGGTCAAATACGTGCTCGACAAGCGCTGGATTTTCGCCGACCGCAGCACCGGCCTCGCGGTCCATGTGCGGAAATTCTCGCTCTATACTATGATGGGGATCGCGACCACGGCGGTGTTCTGGATGACCGAGCTCCTGTTCAACGCGCTGAGTCCGGGCGGCCGCGCGCGCTTCTGGGGGGCGCTCCTGGGGCTCGCGATCGGCTATTCGGCGAAATATTGGCTCGACCGCCGCTTCGTGTTCGGGCGCGCGCCGTGATCCTCGCCGGCTGGGGCCGCCATCCGCGGGTCGAGTGCCGGCTCCTCTCGGCGCGCGGCGAGAGCGAGGTCCGCGCCGCCGTCGCGCGCGAGGCGCAGCTCATTCCGCGCGGCAATGGCCGCGCCTACGGCGATTCGGCGCTCAATCCCGCCGCGACCCTGAGCCTCCTGCCGAGCGACCGCCTCATCGCGTTCGACGCCGCGACCGGCCGGCTCACCTGCGAGGCGGGCACGCTGCTCGCCGAGATCCTCGAGGTGTTCGTGCCGCGCGGCTGGTTTCCGCCCGTGACCCCGGGCACCAAGTTCGTGACCGTGGGCGGGATGATCGCGGCCGATGTGCACGGGAAGAACCATCACGGGGCGGGATCGTTCGGCGATTACGTCGAGAGCCTCGATCTGGCGCTCGCGGACGGGCGCGTGGTGCGCTGCTCCGCCCATGAGAACCCCGAGCTCCTCGAGGCGACGCGCGGCGGCATGGGGCTCACCGGCGCCATCCTGCGCGCGAGCTTCAGGATGAACCCGATCGAGACCGCGACCATGCGCCAGGAGACTCTGCGCGCGGCGAATCTCGACGCGGCGATGGCGCTGTTCGAGGAATCGCGCGCCTGGACCCATTCGGTCGCCTGGATCGATTGCCTCTCGCGCGGATCGGCACTCGGCCGCTCGATCTTCTTCCGCGGCGAGCATGCGCGCCTCGACGAGCTGCCCGCGGACGAGCGCGCGAGTGCCCTTGCGCTCAAGCCCCGGACGCCCCATCGCGTGCCGCTCGATTTCCCGTCATTCGTGCTCAATCGCTGGAGCGTCGCGGCGTTCAACGAGCTCTTTTACCGGCGCTCGGCCCCCGGCACCGAGCTGATCGACTACGACAAGTTCTTCTATCCCCTCGATGCGCTTTTGGAATGGAACCGCATCTACGGGCGCGCCGGGTTCGTGCAATATCAATGCGTGCTGCCCAAGGAGGCGAGCCGCGTCGGGCTCGGCGCCATTCTGGAGCGCATCCATGCGGCGGGCGAGGGACCGTTTCTGAGCGTGCTCAAGCTGTTCGGACGCCAACGCGGGCTCCTCTCGTTCCCGATGGAGGGCTATACCTTGGCACTCGATTTCCACGCGCGGCCCAAGGTCTTCGCCCTCCTCGACGCACTCGACGAGATCGTGGCCGACCATGGCGGGCGGCTCTATCTCGCGAAGGATGCGCGCCTGAGTGGCGCCACGATGCGGCGCTTCTACAAAGGCTCGGACGCGCTCGAGCGCTTCGCGGGCTTGCGCGCGCGCCTCGATCCCGCGCGCAAATTCGCGTCCCTCCAATCCCAACGGCTGGAGCTTTGACCGTGCGCAACGATGGGGTGCTCATCCTGGGGGCCGCGTCCGACGTGGGGCGTGCGGTCGCGCGCGCCTACGCGGCGGCGGGCCGGCCGCTCATCCTCGCGGCACGCGACGCGGCGCGCCTCGATACGGATCTCGCCGATCTGAAGCTGCGCGGCAGTCCCGACGCGCGCGCGGTCGAGTTCGACGCGCTCGACCTGGGCGCCATCCAGCCTTTCCTCGACGGGCTCGGCGAGCTCCCCGCCGTGGCCGTGTGCGTCGTGGGGTTGCCCGGCGACCAGCTGCGCTCCCAGGTCGATCTCGGCGCCGCCGAGCTCGTGATGCGCTCGAACTATGTCGGGCCGGCGCTCATATTGGCGGCCCTCGCGAACCGCATGGAAGCGCTCGGGAGCGGCACCATCGTGGGCGTGAGCTCGGTCGCGGGCGAGCGCGGGCGCGCGAGCAACTACGTCTACGGCTCGGCCAAGGCGGGCTTCACCCAGTTCCTCTCGGGGCTGCGGAACCGGCTCGCGCGGAAGGGGGTCCGGGTGATCACGGTCAAGCCCGGCTTCATCGACACGCGCATGACCGCGGGCATGAAGCTCCCGCCGCTCCTCACCGCCCAGGCGCAAGAGGTCGCGCGCGCAATCCTCGCCGCCGAGGCCAAGGGGCGCGACGTGATCTATGTGCGCCCGATCTGGCGCTGGATCATGGCTGCGATCCGGCTTTTGCCCGAGAGCCTGTTCAAGCGGACGAAGTTGTAGGGGCCGCTTCTCGCGCTGGGCACGCGCCGGCGCCCGCGCTACTCCTCGTTACCGACCGCGTAATCGGTGCGCTCGAGGTTGCCGAAGCGCGTCAAGGCGCCCTCGAATTGCAGGCCCACGGTGCCGATCGGCCCATGGCGCTGTTTGGCGATGTTGACCTCGGCGACGTTCGCGACCTTGGCGCAGCGCTCGACCCATTTCTCGTAGCGCTCGGTGTATTTGTCGGTGGTCTCCTCGGCGCGCTGCTTGGGCTCGGCGCGCGAGAGGTAATATTCCTCGCGGTAGATGAACATGACCACGTCGGCGTCCTGCTCGATCGAGCCGGATTCGCGCAAGTCCGCGAGCTGGGGCCGCTTGTCCTCGCGCTGCTCGACCGCGCGGGAGAGCTGCGAGAGCGCGAGCACCGGCACCTCGAGCTCCTTGGCCAACGCCTTCAAGCCGCGCGTGATCTCGGACACTTCCTGCACGCGCCCATCGTTGCGGTTGACGCCGCCCGCCTGCACGAGCTGGAGATAGTCGATCACCACGAGGCCGAGCCCGTGCTGGCGCTTCAGGCGCCGCGCGCGCGTGCGCAACGCCGAGACGCTGAGCGCCGGCGTGTCGTCGATGAAGAGCGGCAGGCGCTGGAGGTCGTTCAAGGTCTCGACGAAGCGCGGGAAATCGTCGCGGCTCACCTCGCCCTGGCGGATGCGGTTCGAATCGATGCCGGTCTGCTCGGCGAGGATGCGGTTCGCGAGCTGCTCGGCCGACATTTCGAGCGAGAAGAATGCGACCTTCGCGCCCTCGACGACTTTCATGGTGCCGTCTTCGGCGCGCTCCTCGCGATAGGCCTTGGCGGCGTTGAAGGCGATGTTGGTGGCGAGCGCCGTCTTGCCCATCGACGGCCTGCCCGCGAGGATCACGAGGTCGGAGGGGTGCAGGCCGCCGAGCTTGCGGTCGAGATCGACGAAGCCGGTGGTGACGCCCGTCACGTGGCTCGAGCGCTTGAACGCGGCCTCGGCGCTCTCGACCGCGTCCTTCATCGCCTCGGTCAAGGCGACGAAGCCGCCCTCGAACTGGCCCGTGGTCGCGAGATCGTAGAGGCCGCGCTCGGCCTCCTCGATCTGCTGCATCCCGCTTTCCTCGACCGTCACCTCGAAGGCGCGGTTCACCACTTCGGTGCCGAGGCCGATGAGCTCGCGCCGGAGATAGAGGTCGTGGACGATGCGGCCGTATTCGCCCGCGTTCACGATGCTGATGGCCGAGCCTTCGAGGCGCGCGAGGTATTTGGGCCCGCCGATCTCGTCCAACGACTTGTCCTGCTCGAAATAGGCCTTGAGGGTCACCGAGTTCGCGAGCTGGCCGCGCTCGATGAGCTTGGCGCAGGCGTCGAAGATGCGCTGGTGGCGCGCGTCGGTGAAGTGCTCGGGCCGGAGATACTCCGAGACCTTCTCGAAGGCGCGGTTCGACGCCAGGATGGCGCCCAGCAGCGCCATCTCCGCCTCGTGATTGTGAGGCGGGGTGCGCGAGACGCCGCTCTCGTCGCCGGCGCTGCGGAGCGGCGTGACGGTCGAGCTTTCCTTGGTCAATGTCGCCATGGGTGGAACGGTGCGGGCTCTATGGGCTTCGGTCGTCCGGCGAGAGTACGCTCGCGGGACGGCGAAGTCCAAACGCCGCGGCGACTCTAATAACAAGGAACCCGGGGATAAGTCGCGGCACGGCGGAAACCGCGCCTCTTGCGTGCACGTCCCGCGCGACTCGGCAGCACGAACTAGCCTTCGAACGGTTCCGAGTCGCGACTCGGGGCCGCGCGCGCGCCTCTCAGGCCCGCGAGCCCGCCGAGAGGTCGCCCTCGCCGCCATGGGCGCGCTCCCAGTCGACCATGTAGTCGCGCGTGAGCGGCGCGGTCTCGAGGCGCTTGGTGATCTGGACCTGGAACACCATCTGGCGCAGATGGTGGAACGCCGCCTCGCAGCCCGCGAGGTAGAACTCCCACATGCGGCAGAAGCGTTCGTCGTAGAGCGCCTTGACCTCGTCGCGATTGAGCATGAAGCGCCGGCGCCATTCGTTGAGGGTCTTGGCGTAATGGAGGCGCAGGATCTCGACGTCGGTGATCCAAAGCCCGACCTTCTCGATGGCCGCGACCGCTTCGGAGAGGGCGGGCGAGTAGCCGCCCGGGAAAATGTATTTCCGGAGCCACGGGCCGGTGGCGCCGGGCCCGTCGGAGCGCCCGATCGAATGCAGGAGGCACACGCCGTCGTCCGTGAGCAGGTCCTTCACCTTGCGGAAGAACTCGACATAATGGTTCGGCCCCACATGCTCGAACATGCCGACCGAGACGATGCGGTCGAAGGGCTGGTCGACCTTGCGATAGTCCGTGAGCTCGAAATTGACGCGCTCGGCGAGGCCGGCCTCGGCCGCGCGCGCCCGCGCGACCTTGACCTGCTCCTCGGAGAGGGTGACGCCGGTGACCCGCGCATCCTTGGTCGTGCGCGCGAGAAAGAGGGCCAGGCCGCCCCAGCCCGAGCCGATGTCGAGGATACGCACGCCGGGCTCGAGAAGCAGCTTGGACGCGATGTGGCGTTTCTTGTTGTCCTGGGCGATCTCGAGGCTCTCGTTGCCCGAGGTGAAGTAGGCGCAGGAATATTGCCGATCCTTGTCGAGGAACAGGTCGTAGAGGCGGCCCGAGAGATCGTAATGGTGTGCGACGTTGCGCTTCGCGCGCGCGGCGGGATTGAAGGTGCGGAGCGGCCGCGCCCAGCGTTGGATCGTCTCGTAGAAGGCCTGGACCGGGTGCTTCCGGCCGCTCGATTCGAGCCGGTCGAGGTTGCCCAGCACGAGATCGAGGAAGCCGTAAAGGTCGCCCTCCTCGATGGTGAGGGTCCCGTCCATGTAGCCCTCGCCGAGGGCGAGGCTCGGGCGGAAGAAGAGCCGGTGGTGGAGGCGCGGGTCGTGGAGGCGGATGGTCGAGCGGGGGCCCTTGCCGTCCCCGAACACGTGGGTGCGCCCGTTCGCGTCGACGACCCTGAGGGTCCCGACCTGGATCAGCCTCCCGAGCGAATGTGCCACCAGCATGGGCCGCTCCATGCTCGACGCGATACTGGGCGAAAACCGGGCGGGCACCGCCCCTTAGCGGAACCCACCCCGTTTATTTTCGCCCCGGATTCGTCCGGGTCAAGCGGCAGGCGTCTCAGCCGCGGAGTCCCCGGCTTCCGGGGCCTCGGCGGGCACTGTCTCGGCGGCGGGAGCCTCGGCGCCCTGGGCCGCCTCGGCCGGCTCCGCCTCGCCCTCGGCGGCGGGGGTCCCGAGGACGGCCCCGCCATGCTCGATCTGGAGCTGGGCTTCCTCGGGCGAGCGGGCGACGTTGACCGTCACGGTGACCGCGACCTCGGGGTGGAGGGCGACCCGCACCTTGTGGAGGCCCAGGAGCTTGATCGGCTGGTCGAGCTGGACCATGCGGCGCTCGACCTGGTGGCCGGCGCCGACGAGCGCGTCCGCGATGTCGCGCGCGCTCGCCGAGCCGTAGAGCTGGCCGGTCTCGCTCGCCTGGCGGATGAGGGTCACGGTCGAGCCGTCGATGGCGCCCGCTTCGCCCGACGCCTCCTTGAGACGCTCGGCGTTGAGCGCCTCGAGGCGCTCGCGCTGGGTCTCGAAATATTCGCGGTTGGCCTTGGTCGCGCGCAGCGCCTTCTTCTGCGGCAACAGATAATTGCGCGCGAAGCCGGCCCGCACCTTGACCACGTCGCCGATCTTACCGAGCTTCTCGATCCTCTCGAGCAGTATCACTTCCATGGTCTTCACTCCTGGCTTCCGTTCGGCCCCGGGCCGGCGCTGGGGCCGCTTCCGGGCCGCACGAGCCGGCCCTTGAGGCCGGCGATCTGATCAATATAGCCGAGCCCCGCAAGCGCCAAGATCGCGAACCACGAGAGCACGACGACCGCGACCGCGAGGGACGTGTAGAGCCCGACCATCGCTCCGCGCCGGGCACTCGTGCGCAGGATGAGCGCATGCATCAGCGCGACGCCCGCGAACACGTAGGGCATCGCGAGAATGAGGCACAGATTCTTGCCCGCGAAGCCGACCGTGTCCGGGAACAAGAGCCCCGCCGCCGCGGCGAGCGCGACCGCGATCGCGAGCGGCTTCGGCAGCGCGTAGGCAAGCAGCGGCTGCGTCGGCCGCAGATTGTAGTGGCCGCGTACCAGCAATCCCTGGGCGAGCCAGGCATTGCCCGTGACGATCAGCACCCAGGCGCCGGCACCCAATCCGGGCAGGAGCGAGACCAGCTCGCGCATCATGTTCTGGGCCGCGGCCGGCGCCTGCGCGAGCCCGAAGGCATTGCCCATGGAGCGGAACAACGTCTCGAGCTCGCCCTCGAGCCCGCCCGGCGCATTCGCGAAGGCGATCATGAAGGCGACGAAGGCGACCGCGGCATAGAGGCTCAGAAGCGCGACGAGGCGCCCCTCGGGATACCATTCGACCGAGCCGTCCGCCTGGGTGCGGCCAAGCGCCGCCTGGCGCACGAAGCAATAGGCCGGCACCGCCTCGGCGAGCGCGAAATTGCCCGCGACCCACGGCCCCGCGGCGAGCGCCACCAGGAGCGTGCCGCAGCCGCCCGCGATCAAGGCCCCGCGCGCGCCCAGACCGCGGCTCAGCCCCACGAGAAACAGCGGCAAGGCCGCCATCAGCACGAGGAACAGCGCGCCGAGCGACCCGGCCAGGGTCGAGACGTAGAGCAACGCGCTCAACGCGCCGCCGCCGAGGGCGAGGAGTGTGTTTCGCGTCATTCATCTGGCATTGCGCATGATGGCCCCGAATGGCCCCGACCGGGCCGGTTCCCGCGCGCCCTACTGGATGACGTAGGGCAGGAGGGCCAGGAAACGCGCGCGCTTGATCGCCTGGGCGAGCTCGCGCTGCTTCTTGGTCGAGACCGCCGTGATGCGGCTCGGCACGATCTTGCCGCGCTCGGAGATGAAGCGCTGCAGAAGGCGCACATCCTTGAAGTCGATCTTGGGCGCGTGCGGGCCCGAGAAGGGGCAGCTCTTGCGGCGCCGAAAGAAGGGCCGGCGCGCCCCGGATCCGCCGTTCATGACGCACCTCCCTCGCTACGCGCGGGACGCTCGGCGCTGCGCTCGGGACGGTCGCCCCGGTCGCCGCGATCGCGATGGCCGTCGCCGTCGCCGTGCTCGCTACGCGGACCGCGCCGGCCGCCGCCGAAGCGCGGCCGGTCGTCGTCGCGGAACCGGCCGCCGCGCTCGCCCCGATCGCCGCGGTCGCGCTCCTCGCGCGCGCGCAGCATGGCCGACGGGCCCTCTTCGAGCGCCTCGACGCGCACGGTGAGGTACCGGATGATGTCCTCGTTGATGCGCATGTTGCGCTCCATCTCGTTGATCGCCGCCGCGGGGGCGTCGATGTTGAGGAGCACGTAATGGCCCTTGCGGTTCTTCTTGATGCGGAAGGTGAGGTTGCGCAGGCCCCAAGGCTCGCGCTTGGTGACCTTGCCGCCTTGCTCTTCGACGATCTTGACGAAGCCGTCGGTGAGGGTGTCGACCTGGGCGGCAGACACGTCCTGGCGTGCGATGAACACGCTTTCGTAATACGCCAAATTGTAACTCCTTCTGGCTGTTACATGGCCCGGCGCTGCGCCCGAAGGTCAGCCGCCCGGGCCTAGCCGGCGAGGCCGGCAAGGAGCGAGGGCGCGGATCATACACAAATGCCGCGTGCGGGCAAGGGCCGATTGGGGGTATTATCGCATTGAAATTGCGCAATTCTCCGGGCGTCATGCCGGCGAAAGCGGGCATCCATGAGGGGCGAGGGCACGAAAACGGAGTTTCGCCTACGCAGGCGTGACAAAGGGAGCTGCCGGAAAATGCGCACCCGGATGGCTGAGACGATGAAATTCCACGCGGTTCATCCGGGCGTCGTGCTCAAGGAGGCGCTTCTGGCGCGTGGCCTGAGCGCTGCCGCCTGCGCGCTCATCTTGCGCGTGCCGCCCCGGCGCGTGCAGGAGATCGTCGCCGAAAAGCACGCGATCGCGCCCGAGACGGCGTTGCGCATCGGCACGGCGCTCGGCACCGGCGCGCGCCTTTGGCTCGCGATGCAGCAGGCCTACGATCTGCGCCAGGTCGAGCGCGAGGCGGGCGAGAGGATTCGCTCCGAGGTGCAAGGGGCGGCGTAGCCGTCCCGCCTCCCTTGACACGCCCGGAATTGGCGCTATGAGTCCTGCCCCGTTCCGACGGGCGCCCCGAGGCTAAGCTGCGCGCCCGCGCCGCGACCCGGCCCTGACACCCTGAAATTCTGACAAAGATCAACTGGCGTATCCGACCCGATGGCCCGAGCGTTGACCTTTCCCGGACAAGGATCCCAAGCCGTCGGCATGGGACGCGAGCTCAGCATCGGCTTCGCGGCCGCGCGCGACGTGTTCCAGGAGACCGACGAGGCGCTCAAGCAGAATCTCTCGCGCCTCATGTTCGAGGGGCCGGAGGACGAGCTGAGGCTCACCGAGAACGCGCAGCCGGCGCTCATGGCGGCGAGCCTCGCGGCCTTCCGCACGATCGAGCGCGAGGGCGGGGTCAAGCTCGCGCAGATCGCGTCCTTCGTCGCGGGCCATTCGCTCGGCGAATATTCGGCGCTCGCGGCGGCGGGGAGCTTCACCCTCGCCGACGCGGCGCGTCTTTTGAAGACTCGCGGACGCGCGATGCAGAAGGCGGTGCCGGTGGGCGAGGGGGCCATGGCGGCCCTTCTCGGCGCCGATCTCGAGAAGGCGGAGGCGATCGCCGCGGCCGCGCGCAGGAACGAGGCGGGCACGGACGAGATTTGCGTGGTCGCGAACGACAATGCGCCGGGGCAGGCGGTGGTGAGCGGCCAACGCAGCGCCGTCGAGCGCGCGGCGAAGCTCGCCCCCGGCTACGGCGCCAAGTCGATGATGCTGCCGGTGAGCGCGCCCTTCCATTGTCCCATGATGAAGCCCGCGGCGGACGCGATGGCGGACGCCCTCGCCAAGGTCGCGATCGAAGCGCCCGCGGTGCCGCTCATCGCCAATGTGAGCGCCGAGCCGGTCGAGGATCCGCTCGTCATCCGGAAGCTCCTGGTCGAGCAGGTGACGGCGCGCGTGCGCTGGCGCGAATGCGTGCTCGCGATGAAGGAGCGGGACGTCGACAATCTCGTCGAGATCGGCTCGGGCAAGGTCCTGACCGGACTCGCGAAGCGCATTTCGCGCGAAATGAATGCGGTCTCGATCCAGACGCCCGCCGACATCGAGGCGTTCCTCAAGTCGCTCTGACCCGCTATGCTCGCAAAGGATCGCGCGCGCGAGACGAGGGGAGGCAAGCTTGTTTGAGCTCAACGGCAAGACGGCTCTCGTGACCGGCGCCTCGGGCGGCATCGGCCGCGCGATCGCGCAAGCGCTCCATCGCCAAGGTGCGGCGGTGGCGCTCTCGGGCACCCGCGCGGACGCCCTCGAGGCGCTCAAGGCCGAGCTCGGCGCGCGCGCGTTCGTCTGTCCGGCGTCGCTCGACGACGCGGCCGCGATCGACGCCCTCGCCAAGTCGGCCGAAGCCGCCATGGGCTCGGTCGACATCCTGGTCAACAACGCGGGCGTCACGCGCGACGGGCTCTTGGCGCGCATGAGCGACGCCGATTGGTCGAAGGTGATCGAGGTCGATCTCAGCGCCGCGTTCCGCCTCACGCGCGCCACGATCCGCGGCATGATGAAGAAGCGCTGGGGCCGCATCATCAATGTGGGCTCGGTCGTGGGCTCGACCGGCAATCCGGGCCAGGCGAACTACGTCGCGGCCAAGGCGGGCCTGGTCGGCTTCACGAAGTCGGTCGCGGCCGAGCTGGCCCCGCGCAACATCACCGCCAATTGCATCGCCCCCGGCTTCATCGACACGCCCATGACGGCGGTGCTCGGCGACGCGCTCAAGCAGGCGATCGTCGAGCGCGTGGCCTTGGGGCGTCTCGGGACCGCGGCCGAGGTCGCGGCGGCGGCGGTTTTCCTCGCCAGCGACGAGGCCGCCTACGTCACCGGTCACACCTTGCATGTCAACGGCGGGATGGCCATGCTGTAAGGGCGTACGCCCGCCTCCGGGGCGAATTCCGCCGGCCAGCGCCCGTGCTGGCCAAATCCCCCGGAAATGTGTTAGAGAACCCCGCTTTTGCGCCCCTGCTGGCTGGCAATGGGCGCGGGCGGGGAGGGGTCACGTCCACGGTCCCTTTCCGGGAGTCGTGGCTAACGAGGGTACAAAAATGACGGACGTTTCCGAGCGCGTGAAGAAGATTGTCGTCGAGCATCTCGGGGTCGACGAAAACAAGGTCACCGAGAGCGCCAGCTTCATCGACGACCTCGGCGCGGACAGCCTCGACACGGTCGAGCTGGTCATGGCCTTCGAGGAGGAGTTCAACTGCGAAATCCCCGACGAGGCGGCCGAGAAGATCGTCACCGTCAAGGACGCCATCCAGTTCATCGAGACCCATCAACCCTGATCCCGCCGGCGCTTGCCGCGGGCGGCCGCTCACGCACCCCGCGCAACCGGGCAATCGCACAGTAGGGGTCGTCATGAGACGCGTCGTCGTTACTGGAATCGGCTTGGTGACGCCGCTCGGCGCCGGTGCCGAGACGGTGTGGAAGCGCCTGGTCGACGGCGACTCCGGACTGCGCGCGATCCAGAGCTTCGACGTCTCCGATCTTCCCTGCAAGGTCGCGGGCCAGGTGCCCCAAGGCGACACCGCGTCGGGCCTGTTCAACGCCAACGACTGGATGGAGCCCAAGGACCAGCGCAAGGTCGAGCCCTTCATCGTCTTCGCCATGGGGGCCGCGGGCGAGGCGGTGCGCGATTCCGGCTGGCTGCCCACCGACGAAGAGTCGCGCGAGCGCACCGGCGTCATGATCGGCTCGGGCATCGGCGGGCTCGAGGGCATCGCCGACGCGGCCCTCGTGCTCAAGGACAAGGGGCCGCGCCGCATCAGCCCGTTCTTCATTCCCGCCTGCCTCATCAATCTCGCCTCCGGCCACGTCTCGATCCGCTTCGGCTTCAAGGGCCCGAACCATTCGGTCGTGACCGCGTGCTCGACGGGTGCCCATGCGATCGGCGACGCGTCGCGCCTGATCGGGCTCGGCGACGCGGACGTGATGGTCGCGGGCGGCACCGAAGCCGCCGTGTGCCGCCTCGGCCTCGCGGGCTTCGCCGCGGCGCGCGCCCTCTCGACCGGATTCAACGACAATCCGCCCGCCGCCTCGCGCCCTTGGGACAAGGATCGCGACGGCTTCGTCATGGGCGAGGGGTCGGGTGTCGTGGTGCTCGAGGAGCTCGAGCATGCGCGGGCGCGCGGCGCCAAGATCTACGGCGAGGTGATCGGCTACGGCATGTCGGGCGACGCCTATCACATCACCGCTCCCGCGCCCGGGGGCGACGGCGCCTTCCGCGCCATGCGTAACGCGCTCAAGAGCGCCAACCTCGATCCGGACAAGATCGACTACATCAACGCCCACGGCACCTCGACGCCGCTCGGCGACGAGATCGAGCTCGGCGCGGTGAAGCGCCTCTTCGGCGGCCATGCGATGAAGCTCAGCATGTCCTCGACCAAATCGGCGACCGGCCATCTCCTGGGCGCCGCGGGGAGCGTCGAGGCGATCTTCTCGCTCCTCGCGTTGCGCGACCAGATCGTGCCGCCGACGCGCAACCTCGACAATCCGTCCGACGGCTGCGACATCGATCTCGTGCCGCATAACGCGCGCCGGCGCGAGGTGCGCTACGCGCTCTCCAATTCGTTCGGCTTCGGCGGCACCAACGCCTCGCTGATCTTCGGCCCCGCGCCGTAGCGTGGCCCGGCGGCGGGAACGGCGATGCGCCGCATCTTGTTGATATTGCTAATATTTGTCGCGGCACTCGCGGGCGCCGGCGCGTGGGTTGCGCGCGATTTCTGGGGCCCCGGACCGCTCGCCAAAACCGTCGACCTCGTGATTCCGAAGGGCAATGTCGAGGGCACGGCGGCGGTTCTCGCCGAGGCCGGAATCGTCGCGCATCCGCGCGTCTTCGTGATCGTGATCTCGCTCCTCGGCCATCGCCATGCGCTACGCGCGGGCGAGTACCGCTTCCCGGCGTCGGTGAGCGCCGAGGACGCGATGAACATCCTGATGTTCGCGCGGCCCGTCGAGCGCAAGCTCACCGTCCCCGAGGGCTACACGACCGCGCAGGCGATCGCCGTGGTCGATGCCGCGCCTGGGCTCGAGGGACCGGTCCCGCCCGCGCTCATGGCCGAGCTCGGCGAGGGCGGCCTCTTGCCAGAGACCTACATCTACACCTGGGGCGATAGCCGCGAGGCCATGCTCGAGCGCATGCACAAGGCGATGGAAGAGACGCTCGCGCACCTCTGGGCCGCGCGCGATTCCGATCTGCCGCTCGCCTCGCCCGAACAGGCGCTCATCCTCGCCTCGATCATCGAGAAGGAGACCGCGATTCCCGAGGAGCGCGCCCATATCGCGGCCGTGTTCCTCAACCGGCTCCGCCTTCATATGCGGCTCCAGTCCGATCCGACCGTCGCCTTCGCGATCACCGACGGGAAGCATCGCTTGGGGCGGCCCTTGACGCGCGCCGACCTCGAGACGCCAAGTCCCTACAACACCTACGAGTCCGACGGGCTGCCGCCCGGGCCGATCGACAACCCCGGGAAGGCCTCGATCGAGGCGGCGATGCATCCGATGAAGAGCCGCGATCT
>DATJLQ010000011.1:0-2929 GCA_035509415.1 Alphaproteobacteria bacterium | reverse complement strand
CGGCCAGCCGATCGGCACCTTCCAGCTCGTCCAGGGCAAGCTCGCCGACATGTACACGACCATGAACGCGTGCAAGGCCTACGTCTATTCGGTCGCGCGCGCCTGCGACCGCGGCCAGACCACGCGCAAGGACGCGGCGGGGGCGATCCTCTACGCGGCCGAGAAGGCGACCCAGGTGGCGCTCGACGCGGTGCAGCTCCTGGGCGGGAACGGCTACATCAACGATTACCCGACCGGGCGCTATCTGCGCGACGCCAAGCTCTACGAGATCGGCGCCGGCACCTCGGAAATCCGCCGCTGGCTCATCGGGCGCGAGATGTTCGAGGAAAGCGCCTAGGAGCGAAGAAACAATTTTATTGACAAACAAATTGTACTATTTTAGATTGCCGGTAACATGACAATAATGGAGGCCGATCGTGACGTTCAACCAATCCGCGCCCCAGCGGCGCATGGATCAGGTCGTGGCCGGCCTGACCACCAAGTCGGCGAAGATCCGGGCGCTTGCCGCGGAAGGATATGAGCGCGCCGATATCGCGCGATATCTCCGCATTCGCTATCAGCACGTGCGCAACGTGCTGGTCCAGCCTTTGCCCAAGAACCCGCCGGAGACCGCATCCAAGGCACCGCTCAGCCGCGTCGCCGTCAAGCTCGGCCCCGAGGGGCGCATTCTCATTCCGGCCGCATACCGCCAGACGCTGGGATTCAAGGAGGGTGAGGAGCTGTTTCTCGAGATCGAGGGCGACGGCTTGCGCCTCGAAAGCCGGATGGCCGGTGTGCGCCGGGCCCAGGCGATCGCGGCTAAATATCTGACCGGTCCGGAATCCTCGACCGACGCCTTTCTCGCGTGGCGGCGGCGCGAGGCCGCGCGCGAGGAGAAAGATCTCGATGATTGAGCGCGTGCTCGACGCCTCGGCTGTGATCGCCTTCCTGCGCGGCGAGCCGGGCGCTGAAATCGTCGGCACGGCGATCGAGGGCAGCGGAATTTCGGCCGTCAATCTTTCCGAGGTCGTATCCTGGCTCGCGCGGCACGACTACGACGACGAGAACATGGCCTCGACCCTCGAAGGGCTCGCGATGGAAGTCGTGCCTTTCAATGCCGATCTGGCAGTGGAGTCGGGCAAGCTCGAACGCGGGAGGAGGCGGTCGGGTATTTCGCTCGGGGATCGCTGCTGCCTTGCCACAGCGCGTGCGCTCGCGGTCCCAGTTCTGACCGCCGACCGCGCCTGGGCCAAGCTGAAGCTCGGCGTCGAAATCGAGCTTATTCGCTAACTACACGCGAAAACCATTTCACATCAGACGCTTGATTTAGAACGCGCGCGGCCAATGCGCTTACCCGCCGGCCGGGCTATAAGAGGCACGAGGGAGGACAAGCTTGGGCGCGCTCAAGACCGCGATCGATGCGAACGGCGCCGAGTTCCGCCGCAACGCCGAAGCGATGGAGGCCGCGGTCGCGGACCTGCGCGCGAAGGTGGCGGCCGCGCGCGAGGGCGGCGGCGAGGAGGCGCGCGCCAAGCATCGCGGCCGCGGCAAGCTCCTGGTGCGCGAGCGCGTCGACGCGCTCCTCGACGAAGGAGCGCCGTTCCTCGAGCTCTCCCAGCTCGCGGCCCACGACATGTATGGCGGCGAAGTGCCGGCGGCGGGCATCGTCACGGGCGTCGGCCGCATCGCGGGGCAGGAATGCGTCGTGGTCGCGAACGACGCGACGGTCAAGGGCGGCACCTATTTCCCGATCACCGTGAAGAAGCACGTCCGCGCCCAGGAGATCGCGCGCGAAAACAATCTGCCGTGCGTCTATCTGGTCGATTCGGGCGGCGCGCACTTGCCGAGCTGGGACGAGGTGTTCCCCGACCGCGACCATTTCGGCCGCATCTTCTACAACCAGGCGACGCTCTCGGCCGCGCGCATCCCCCAGATCGCGGTCGTGATGGGAAGCTGCACTGCGGGCGGCGCCTACGTGCCGGCGATGTCCGACGAGGCGATCATCGTCAAGAACCAGGGCACCATCTTCCTGGGCGGCCCGCCGCTCGTGAAGGCCGCCACGGGCGAAAGCGTCTCGGCGGAGGAACTGGGTGGGGCCGACGTGCATGCGCGCGTCTCGGGCGTCGCCGACCATTATGCCGAGAACGACACCCATGCGTTGGCGCTGGCGCGCGCCATCGTCGGCAACCTCAACCGGCGCAAGGAGATCAGGCTCGACCGGCGCGAGCCCCAGGAGCCGCTTTACGACCCGGCCGAGCTTTATGGCGCCGTCTCGGCCGACCCGCGCAAGCCCTACGACGTGCGCGAGGTGATCGCGCGCCTGGTCGACGGCTCGGCGTTCGACGAGTTCAAGCGCCTCTACGGCACCACCATCGTGTGCGGCTTCGCCCATCTCTACGGCTATCCCGTGGGCATCGTTGCCAACAACGGCATCCTGTTCTCGGAATCGGCCCTGAAGGCCGCGCATTTCATCGAGCTCTGCGCGCAGCGAGGCATCCCGCTCGTCTTCCTCCAGAACATCACCGGCTTCATGGTGGGGAAGAAATACGAGGCGGGCGGCATCGCCAAGGACGGCGCCAAGATGGTGACCGCGGTCGCCTGCGCGGCGGTGCCCAAGTTCACCGTCATCATCGGCGGCAGCTTCGGCGCGGGCAATTACGCCATGTGCGGGCGCGCCTACGGCCCGCGCTTCCTCTGGATGTGGCCCAACGCAAGAATCTCGGTCATGGGCGGCGAGCAGGCGGCGAGCGTGCTCGCGACCGTGAAGCGCGACGGCATCGAGTCGAAGGGCGGGACCTGGTCCAAGGAGGAGGAAGAGGCGTTCAAGCAGCCGATCCGCGACCAGTACGAGGCGCGCGGCCATCCCTATTACGCCAGCGCGCGCCTCTGGGACGACGGCATCATCGATCCCAAGGACACGCGCCGCGTGCTCGGCCTCTCGCTCTCGGCG
>DATJLQ010000010.1:0-5322 GCA_035509415.1 Alphaproteobacteria bacterium | reverse complement strand
CGACGCCGAGGGCCAACGCATCGATCCGCGCACGATCAAAAGCTGCATCGAGAACCGCTGGGCCGAGCCCTGGTTCAACAATCCCCTGAAACCGGATTGGCTCGTGTGCAAGCTCACCGAGCTCGGCCGCGCGCTTTTTGCGGGAAAGTAACCGGGCCGAAAAGCAGCTCGCGCCTGGAAGCGTCCCGGCGAGCCCGACTCACGCGCCTCGAGAGCAAGGCCGCCGTCCCGCCTAGCTGATGTCTTCCCAGCCTTGCTTCCGATAAAAGGCGCTCACCGCCGAGCGCGCCGCGAGCGGATAGATCATCCAGGACAGGCCGAGCGTGAGCACGGTCAGCACCGCCGACAGGATGGCGTGGAACCAGATGCGCTTTTGCGCGAAATAGAGCGGCCCGAAGAGGAAGCACCATAACCAATGGTGATTGCTCTTCTGGGTTTTCGCGTAGCGCTTATGACGCAACTCAAGCAGGGGCATCGGACCGACTGATCATCTCGTCTCGTTGCAACCGTTCCTGCGCCCCCCAACCCCCCGGCTGGCGCCATCCAGATACCAAATCGATGGCAAAGTTTCAATTGCCTAACGAGAAGGCAGTGGGACGGCGCCCGAGTCGCGGCGGGGATTTCCGCGCCGGCGAAGAGTGCGACCGATTCGGACCCGAAATCGTCGGCGGGGCCTTCCATTTTATGCCCCAGCTTGCCAGAATCGGCCCTGCCGAAATCGAGCGCCGCTCGAATCGAGCCGGCGGCCTCGAGGATTGCGCTCAAGAAGCGAAAAATTAAGGGAGTGGGAGATGCCGAAAGTCAAAGCGATCGATATCGCCTATGGGCGCCTCGCGGCCCCCGATCTCGACGAGGCCGAGGCGTTCCTCACCACCTTCGGCATGGTGCGCGCGGCGCGTACGCCCAAGGCGCTTTACATGCGCGGCACCGACCCCACGCACCATATCCACGTGACCGAGCTCGGGCCCGCGCGCTTCATCGGCCTCGCCTTCCAGGCCGTAAGCGAGGCGGATCTCGCAGCCTTCGCGTCGCTCCCCGGCGCGTCCCCGGTCGAGGCGATCGACGAGCCGGGTGGCGGGAAGCGCGTGCGCCTGCGCGAGCCCAACGGCTACCAGATCGAGATCGTGCACGGCATCTCGCCCCTGGAACCGCTCCCGGTACGCCGCAACCAGCTCAATTGGGGCCAGGAGAAGCTGCGCCGCCGGGGCGAGCTCACGCGCCTCCCCGCGGGCCCGTCCCAGGTGAAGCGGCTCGGCCACGCGGTGATGATGACGCCGAAGCTCGAGGAATCGCTCGCCTGGTTCCGCCAGACGCTCGGCCTCATCCTGTCGGACGACGTCTATGCCGGCACGCCCGACAATATCGTGCTGTCCTTCAACCGCATCGATCGCGGCGACCAATATGTCGACCATCACGTCTTCCTGTGCGTCAAGGGCGAGAAGACCGGCCTCAACCATCTCGCCTTCGAGGTGCAGGACATCGACGACGTGATGCTGGGCCACGAGCATCTGAAGGCGGCGGGCAAATACCGCCACGTCTGGGGCATCGGGCGCCATATCCTCGGGAGCCAGGTGTTCGACTACTGGTTCGATCCCTGGGGCCGCGCGCACGAGCATTGGACCGACGTCGACATGCTCAACGCGTCGACCCCCGGCAACCTGGTCGCGGCGGAGGACGGGCTCGATTCCCAATGGGGCGACGCGGCACCCCAGAGCTTCATCGAGCACGCCTCGCCCTGAGGTCGCGCGCCGTTTGACGTGGATCAATGCGCTGTGGGCCCGAATCGTCTAGCCTCTGCGGTCGCGGCGCCCTTCGGGCGCACGCGGATTCACGCGATGGAGGCCCTCATGGCAAACGCACCTGTGCAGATCAACAGGACGGCGCCCGCGCGCGCCGGGGCGTTCGAGCCTTGGCAGTCCTTCCGCAAGGAAATGGACCGCCTGTTCGACCGTTTCTCGACGACGCGCTTCCCGAGCGCCTTCGAGGTTCCCTCGTTCGGCCGCTTCTTCGGCATGGAGCCCGAGTTGACGCTCCCGGCCGTGGACGTGAACGAGGACGACAAGGCCTTCACGGTCATGGCCGAGCTGCCCGGCCTCGAGGAAAAGGACGTCGAGGTCACGGTGAGCGGCGACATGCTCGTGATCAAGGGCGAGAAGAAGCTGGAGAAGGAGGAGAAGAACAAGAACTTCTACCTCTCCGAACGCAGCTTCGGCGCCTTCCAGCGCGCCTTCGCGCTGCCCAAGGGCGTCGACCAGGCGAAGATCGCGGCGAGCTTCGGCAAGGGCGTGCTCACGGTGACCCTGCCCAAGAGCGCCGAAACGCAGAAGCAACAGAAGAAGATCGAGGTTAAGGCGGCCTAGGCTCCCCGGTCCCCGGGACGGGGTCGGTCCCCGCCCCGGGGATTTTTATTTGCCGATCTCCGCAACGCCGGAACGAGGTCGAGCGGGCATGCGTCCCGCGCGTCGCCGTTCCGCGTGCGTCGGTTCGGCGGTTCAACCGCGCGATTCAATCGATCCGGACGAGAATGAGACGAGCGCCGCGCCGCTCAGCGCGCGCGCGTGGGATGCCCCGAAATGGCGCGCGGCGCCTTGGGCGTCCCGGGCCCGTGCGTGTCGACGAAATGCTTGAGGGTTTCGAGCAGCACGAGGAGGCGCCTGCGGTCGCCCGCGCGGCGCGCATGCTCCATGTCGTCGAGGATCATGCGCCGGATCGCGGGCTCGCCGTCGGGCAGGTGGCAGAGATAATTGCCGAGCTCGAGCGCGACCGTCTCCGGAATCCCCTCATGCTCGGCGATGGCGTCGATTTCCGCCTCGTTGACGGCGCAAAGGGCGACGCAATCCTTCCAGGTGAGCATCGGCATTTCCTCGCGCGCGTTGCGTCACGAACCTGCCGCAATGGTGGTCGATTGTGCGCGCAAGCCCCGGAAACGCCGTGACCCAGATCAATTCGGCGCGCGACGCCGGGGCGGATAATCGCCCATCGCCCGGCGGGACGCGTGTCCGGCGCGTGTCCGGCGCGTCCCGGGGCCGGGCGCATCGCGAGGCCGTCATGGCAGAAACTCTTCGCCGGCGCGAAACGCCGGCGCCTCCCGAGCCCGAGCAGGGCGCATCCCAGCCGACGCCGCCATCGGCGCCGCGCGCGGACGCGTCCTGGCCCCTCGCCTGGCCTGCGTCTTGGGCCAAGCTCATGCCGGACTTCATGCCGAGCCCCGAGCGCATCGCGCGCATGATCTCGGAATCCTCGGCGCGCCTCGGCCCGGCACCCGGCGAAGCGCGCGTCGACGATTTCCACAGCGGCCTCGACCGGCTGATGCACGCGACCATGGCGCGCGCGACCCGATCGGTCTCGCCCGCGAGCCTGGCGCTCGCCTATTTCGACTGGGCCTTCCATCTCGCGACCTCGCCCGGAAAGCAGCAGGCGCTCGGCGAGAAAGCGCTCCGGAAGGCGACGCGCTTCGGGATCCACGCCGCGCGCGCGGCCGCCGAGCCCGCGACGCCGCCCTGCGTCGAGCCGCTCGCGCAGGATCACCGCTTCCGCGATCCCGCCTGGCAGACCGCGCCGTTCCGGTTCTTCTATCAATGGTTCCTCTTGAACCAGCAATGGTGGCACAACGCGACCACTGGCATCGACGGCGTGTCGCGCCATCACGAGCAGGTCGCGTCCTTCGCGGCGCGCCAGCTGCTCGACACGGTCTCGCCCTCCAACTTCATCCCGACCAACCCGGTCTTGCTCAAGACCACGCTCGAGAAGGGCGGCGCCAATCTGGTGCAAGGGGCGATGAACGCGATCGAGGATTGGGAGCGCGCGATCGCGGGCCGGCCGCCGGTAGGAGCGGAGAAATTCCGCCCCGGCCACGAGGTCGCGATCACCCCAGGACAGGTCGTCTACCGCAACCGCCTCATCGAGCTCATCCAGTACGCGCCCGCGACCGAGGAGGTGCGCGCGGCCCCGGTCCTGATCGTGCCGGCCTGGATCATGAAGTACTACATCCTCGATCTCTCGCCCCAGAATTCGCTGGTCAAGTACCTGGTCGAGCGCGGCCACACCGTGTTCATGATCTCGTGGCACAATCCCACCAGCGCCGACCGCGACCTCGGCATCGAGGATTACCTCAATCTCGGCGTGCTCGAGGCGGTGCGCGCGGTGCGCGCGATCGTGCCGGGCGAGCAGATCGACGCGGTCGGCTATTGCCTCGGCGGCACGTTGCTCGCGATCGCGGCCGCGGTGCTCGCGCGCGAGGAGTCGCCGCTCAAGAGCCTCACGCTGCTCGCGACCCAGGTCGACTTCACCGACGCGGGCGAGCTCACCCTCTTCATCGACGAGAGCGAGCTCGCTTATCTCGACGACGTGATGTGGAACCAGGGCTATCTCGACACCAAGCAGATGGCGGGCGCGTTCCAACTGCTGCGCTCGAACGACCTCATCTGGTCGCGCCTCGTGCACGAGTATCTCATGGGCGAGCGCGCGCCGATGAGCGATCTCATGGCGTGGAACGCCGACGCGACGCGCATGCCCTATCGCATGCACAGCGAGTATCTCCGGCACCTGTTCCTCGACAACGACCTGGTCGAGGGGCGCCACAAGGTCGCGGGCCGGCCGGTGGCGCTCGGCGACATCCGCGCCCCCGTGTTCGCGGTCGCGACCGAGACCGACCACGTGGCGCCCTGGCGCTCGGTCTACAAGCTCAACCTGCTGCTCGAGACCGAGGTCACGTTCCTGCTTACCAGCGGGGGACACAATGCGGGCATCATCAGCGAGCCGGAGCATCCGGGCCGGCACTATCGGCTCGCGCGCCATGGTGCGGGTGCGCGCTACGTCGATCCCGATGCGTGGCTCGCGGCCAATCCGCCTGAGGAGGGCTCCTGGTGGCCGGTCTGGGCCGAGTGGCTCGAGGCGCATGACGGGCGCAAGACCGCGCCGCCGAGCCTGAGCGCCGCCGACAAGGGCTATCCCTCGCTCGGCCCGGCGCCCGGGCGCTATGTAAGCGAAACCTGATCCCGAGGGCGCAAGGTCGCGGCGCACCGGCCGTACTAGATGCGGGAGCCGTTAGGCTTCCTACTAGGCGAAACTCGCCCCCGCGCTCGACGCGGGGGCTTTTTTATCTGGGCATGGCGGCCGGCCGGCGCGAAGTTTCGCCGCGACCGCCGCGTGTCATGGCCGGGCTTGGCCCGGCCATCCATGTCTTGACGAGTGGTCGTGGATGCCCGGTCGAGGCCGGGCATGACGCCGTGGGAATTCTGGCAACGGCCCATGAGACGAGCGCTTGACAGGCGGGATCGCTTGGCAGCTAATGAGAACATAACAGGAACATATACCGCGACA
>DATJLQ010000009.1:0-1160 GCA_035509415.1 Alphaproteobacteria bacterium | reverse complement strand
GTTCGACGAAGGAGGGATTCTTCGGATTATTGAAAAACGCTCCCGATTTGTCGTTGGTCGAGGTGGCATTATAAATGCCCGCTGCAATTATCGCCTCGTCCTTGGCATGGCCTGCCGCGGCCGCGACGACGCCGTAGTCGTGGTCGCCGAAGTCGCGATAGTCCGCGTTAAAGACGCTCGGTGACTTCTGGTAATCCATCGGGCCATATTCTTGGAATAGCGCCAACATCGCGGCGTCCCGGAGGGTCATGGATCGTACCGATAAACGACGCGCAGATCCCCCACCGTGTCGCGCCGGTCGTGCACGGCGGCGCCGTGAGGCACCGTAATGACGAGCCGGCCCGTCGCGTCGAAGGAGACCAGGTTGGGCGAGGAATACTCAAGAATATTCGCGACTCTGTACGTTCTCCCGGTCGCCGCGTTGGTGGCGACGATCTCGTAGGGCGCGTCGTCGAGCGCGCTGCAGTGCCGCACCTTGACGTCGACCGACCAGGATGAATTGAGCATCGACCTGTGCGTGAGGATCAATGTGTCGCATGGCCCAAGGGCGAGCATCGTCGCGAGCGTGAGGCCCCCGACGAAGTCGCGGACGATGGGGACGAATTGCCCGATCAGAAGGGCGGATAGGAAAAGGGAGACGAGCGAGGTCGCCGCGAATACCAGAATCGCGACAATTGCCAGAAGCAGCTTCCGAGTTCGCCCGCCGATCATCGGATGGCTCCTTGCTCAGCGCGCAGCCGCAGTTATCCTTCCGGCTTTATAGTCGTCGTAGCCTTGGATAATGAAAGGTAGGTTCCGGGGATTGTTAAAATCGGGCGCCCGTCGCCCCTGGGTCCGGCCAGGGAGAACACGCGCACGCCGGGACGTCGCGCCGCTTCCTCGAGGGTCATGGGTCGCTCTCGCCAAAGCCCACATACACCATAATGGTGTAAAACGCCCGTCGGGTCAAGGGAAATTCGGACGCCGCCGCAACCGGGCCGCGCGCCGGCAGCCCCCGAAAAAAGATCGCGCCCGCCCGCCCGGGGCGTTTGCGCGCCCGGCTCAATCCCTATATAAGCCGGGGGTTCACCCATTCCCCGCCGCCCGCCCGCCGACCCCGCGCCGCGCGCGACCCGGCCCGCGGCAAGGCGGCGCCGAGACCCGAACGAGGATTCCTCCGA
>DATJLQ010000008.1:0-21320 GCA_035509415.1 Alphaproteobacteria bacterium | reverse complement strand
GCCGGCACGCCGACCGCCTCGAAATCCTCGTTTTCGGACATGAGGATCACGTCCGGATGGTGACGCGCGACGTCTTCCTTGTTTTTCTGCATCTGGGCCAGCTCGGCCGGCGTCCAGGGCTTGCAAATGGGCTTGCCGTCGATCACGCGCAGGAGCGCGCAATTCTTGCTCTCGATGGCCGAAAGCGCCATGTCGGTGGTGGATTTGCCCTCGGTCGCGTAGGCGGCGCCGTCGACGCCGTAGCTCGCGGCGGTGAAGCCGAGGGAGGCGCCGCAACCGGCGAGCGCCAGCGGAAGAAGCGCCACGCCAAGACGAATCCCTATGCGACGCGGCGCGATGCGCACGTCCCGGCTCTCCCTGTCACGCTCGATATTGCCCAAGCCCAGTCAGTCCGCCGAGTCTGAGGCTGATTCGCGAATAAAGCAACGGGATTTGTTTGAGCAAAGGCAAAGCCGGCAATGTTCGTTGACAAAAGCGCGCCATGCCGCCGCGCTTTTATTCTCTTCGACAGCGCCCACGGGCCCATCCATGCGCCCCTCGAGTTCGGTCAATCTTGGCAGGCAGGCCATGCATGGTTGGCGGACCGACCCCGAGCCGGTAAGGCGCGGCCGATCCGACTCGCCGGATTCTGGCCTTCCAGGACAACCTGAAGTAATATAACCTGCCGCTTGGATCGCTGGAAAGTAGGCGTGCTTCGCCAGGGGCCGGCAATGCATTCATGCAGGGGGTCCGAGACCCGCGGGCTTGTGGGACGTGGCGTGACTGCGCTCGCGCTCTTGTGTCTTGTTGCCTGCGCTCAGGGCGATACGCCGGCAGGCACCGAAGCGGCGCAACGGACACTGATCGCAGCCGGCATCCTGCACGTCGTACCCACGAGCAATGGGTTCACGATTTCCGCCAGCGTCGGCAATGCCAGCCAAACGCGCACGGTCTCGGCTGAGCAAATCTGCGAGGGGGCAACGGGATCGGACCTTCCACCGCTCGCCGTCATGGGATGCACGAGTTCGGTCTTAAACACCCCTTCGGAGTTCCTTCGACAATTTGAGGTCGACGTCCTGCACGCCCCGTCTCATCGTCAGCACGTCGAATTGTCCGGGATCGAGCGATACTGGGTCCATCAGTCGAAGATCAACGATTGCTGGGCGGCAACTTTGGCGACCGCGCGCAGCTTCCGTCGCCTTTATCCCATGTCGCAAAATCGCATCTTGTCGTTTGCCCAAGCGCAATGCCCCGATCTCGAGAGCCAAAGGACAGGCGCGAACGCATACCAGATCGTCTACGTGATCACGCGATTGATTCTGATGCGTGACGGCAACGCCGTGCATCCGCATTTCTGCGACGACTATGGCTGCATCGCCGATTCGATCCGGAATCAACATCCGGTCATCATGCTCAATTCGGACCATGCCGAACTGGTGGTCGGGATGGACTACGTCATTAACCCGAATCCGCCGAGCGGCACGTCGGCCGTCATGCCGGATTTGATTTACCTGCTCGATCCGGCAGGTGACGGCACCGTGAAGAACGTGTTGCCGCTGGAGATTTGCGGCGCCGACGCGTTCATCGCGTATTGAAAGCTCGGGAGGCGAACACAATGCCGGCCAAATTATCTCTCGGCCTCATGTCCGGAGCGATCCTGATCCTGATGAGCGCGTGCAGCGTCGGCGGACATTATGGCTACGACACGTCCGGCTCGGCCTCGTACGGCACCCCCGGAACAGGGGCCGCCGCGGGATCGAGCGAGCGGGCACAAGAGCATATGGCCACGCAATCGATGTCCACTGGCGCGCCCAGCGTACTTGTCGCACCCGGCCGATTGCAGCAGTTCGAGCCCTGGCCGCCGCCAGTGCCCACGGCACGGTTAAATCTCGATCTGAACGCGATCACCGAGCGCGGCAAGTTCAGGACGGTCGGCGACGTCTCGGATTACGTAACTCGGGTGTTCAAGGCGGCGGGCTACGATCAATACTCCTATTGGTACGCGCCCGGCGGATTCGCATTTGCCACGAGCGTCGAATGCGTGGAAGCGGACGGTGCCCCAAAAGCCGGCGGCGCCCGTTGGGTTCCGAATGTCGACCCATTCGCGGGCGATTGGATGAAGAATTGGTTCACCGCGATATTCGAACGACCCGCGGGGTACTACCGCGTCTACGTGCTGGTGGTCACAACGGACACGAGTGCGCCGACCGATCAAAGCCTTGCAAGTTATCCCATCGTAAAGGACTGGGCGATGCACGGCCGCCCCTTCCTGCCCGAGGATATCAAGGCGATACCGTTGAGCCCGTCCTATATCGCATACGTCAATCTCTACGAATTCAAGCAGGTCAGCGGAGAGTCCCCGAGGCTGCTCAGCCGAAGCGTCGCCGACCCAATGCTCGAACTAAAGCTCGCGGGAATTGCCTTTGGGAACCAATAACCATGAAAGCAGCGCCACATCGAAGCGCCGGCAAAAGCCGCGAAAGCAAAAACCCGATGACGTTCGCGCGGGCGCGCGAGATCCTTGCATGGACGTGGTCGCTTTCTTTGCTGTTGGTCCTGATCGTTCTCGTTCAAACGGCCATGGGATACTACAAGACAGATTGGCAAATACCTTGGGGGTGGCTCAGTCCGCTTCTGTTCCCAATTCTCTCGATGGTATTCGGCGCCATTACCGCAAGAACGTCGCTCGCACACGAAACCGAGGTGAGGTCGAAGCAGCTCTTCGTCATAACGTTGATCCTGTCGGCCCTTTACATTGTGGCCCTCTACATCGTCGTGATCTTCGGCGCGATCAGTCCAAACGGCATCGAATGGCTGATGGCCGCGTCGACCTGGTTCCTCATTCCCTTCCAAGTCATCGTTTCGATCTCGCTCAGCAAATTCTTCGTCGAGGAGCTCCGGTAATCGGAGCGCACACGTGCCCTTAGCGGCAACGTCGAAGCGAGACGCGGCCGCGGCGCCTATTTCTTCGGAGGCGGCAGGTCGAGCTTCAAATGCAGCTCCCTGAGGCGCGCGGGCTCGGCGGGTGCGGGCGCGCCCATCATCAAATCCTCCGCCTGCTGGGTCATGGGGAAGGTGATGACCTCGCGGATATTGGGCTCGGCGGCGAGCAGCATGACGATGCGGTCGATGCCGGGGGCCGAGCCGCCATGGGGCGGCGCCCCGAAGCGGAAGGCGCTCAGCATGCCGCCGAAACGCGCCTCGACCTCGGCTTGGGCGTAGCCCGCGATCGCGAACGCCTTGATCATGATGTCCGGGCGGTGGTTGCGGATGGCGCCCGAGCTGAGCTCGACGCCGTTGCACACCACGTCGTATTGATAGGCCTTGATCGCGAGCGGGTCCCGGCTCTCGAGCGCCTCAAGCCCGCCTTGCGGCATCGAGAAGGGATTGTGGCTGAACTCGATCTTGCCCGTCTCTTCGTTGAGCTCGTACATCGGGTAGTCGACGATCCAGCAGAAATCGAACCGGTCCTTGGCGACGAGCGCGAGCTCGTCGGCCAAGCGCGTGCGCACGATGCCCGCGAGCTTCTCGGCCGCGCCGCGCGCGTCGCACACGAAGAACACCGCGTCGCCGGCCGCGAGCTTCGCGCGCCCGCCGAGCTCCATCTGCACGGCATCGGGCACGAACTTCGCGATCGGGCCTTTGCCGCCGTCGGCCTCGTAGACGATGTAGCCGAGGCCGGGCGCACCCTGCTCCTGGGCCCAGGCGTTGAGCTTGTCGAACCAGCTACGCGGCTTGGCCGCCGCCCCCGGCGCCGGGATCGCGCGCACCACGCCACCCTTCGCGATCACGCTCTTGAAGGCACGGAACTCGACCTCGGGGCGCTCGAACAGATCGGTCGCGTCCACGATCTCGATGGGATTGCGCAAATCGGGCTTGTCGGTGCCGTATTTGAGCAGCGCCGCGTCGTAGGGGATACGCGGGAACGGCGGCTTGGTGACCTGGCGCCCGTTGGAGAATTCCTCGAACACGCCCGCGAGCACGGGCTCCAAGGCCGCGAACACGTCCTCCTGGGTTACGAACGACATCTCGAAATCGAGCTGGTAGAACTCGCCGGGTGCGCGGTCGGCGCGCGCGTCCTCGTCGCGGAAGCAGGGCGCGATCTGGAAATAGCGGTCGAAGCCCGCCACCATCAGGAGCTGCTTGAATTGCTGCGGCGCCTGGGGCAGCGCGTAGAACTTCCCCGGATGGAGGCGCGCGGGCACCAGGTAATCGCGCGCCCCCTCGGGCGAGCTCGCGGTCAGGATCGGCGTCTGGAACTCGGTGAAGCCCTGCGCCACCATGCGCCGCCGGATGCTTTGGATCACGTTGGCGCGCAAAAGGATGTTCTTGTGCATGCGCTCGCGCCTCAGATCGAGGAAGCGGTAGCGCAGCCTGATCTCCTCGTTCTCCTCGCGGTCGGCATTGACCTGGAGCGGCAGCGGGTCGGCCGCGGACAGAATCTCGAAGCTCTCGACCTTGAGCTCGACCTCGCCCGTGGGGAGCGCCGCATTCACGGTCTCGGCGCTGCGCGCGACCACCTTGCCCGCGACGGTCACGACACTCTCGAGCTTTGCCGCCTCGACCGCGCCGAAGATCGGGCTCGAGACGTCGAGCACGCATTGGGCGATGCCGTAATGGTCGCGCAGGTCGACGAACAGGAGCTGGCCGTGGTCGCGCTTCCGGTGCACCCAGCCCGCGAGGCGCACGGTCTCGCCCACGTGGCTGGGCCGGAGCGCGCCGCAATGATGGCTTCGATAGGGATGCATGAAGGCGCCTCGCAGCCTCGGTTTCGGCCCCGCCGCGGCCGGCCGGGACAGGGGCGGAAAAGCGCATGCAGGGCGCCGTTTGTCAAGGATGGTGGGGCGGTTTTCCCACCTTCCCCGGGCACCCGAAAATGCTAGGGTCGAGAGGCCTGGACCGCCGCGGAAGCGGGCCCGGGCCGAGCCGAGCGAGGGTGAAATGAGGAGCGGCACGACCAGCCGCCCGCGGCGCGGCGCTGCGGGCAAGAGGACGCGGGATGCGGCGGCGAAGGGCGCCGAGGCGGCACTCCGACGGGCGCCGCGCCGGACGCGCGCGCAGGTATCCCATCCCGCCTCCGCCGACGACGACCCCATGCCCGCCCAGGAGGAGTTCGAGACTCTGCACGAGATCGTCTGGCGCGCGCGGAAGAATCTGGGCCAGAACGACTGGGACTACATCGTCGGCGGCACCGAGACCGAGACCACGCTCCGGCGCAACCGGCTCGCCCTCGACAGCCTCGCGCTCCAGCCGCGCGTGCTGCGCGACGTGAGCCGTATCGACACCTCGGTCGAGCGCTTCGGGCGCAAGCTGCGCCTCCCCGTGCTGCTCGCCCCCATCGGCGCCCTCGAATCCTTCCATGCCGAGGCGGCGGCGGCCTCGGTGCGCGCGGCCGAGCGCTTCGGCGTCGCGCACATGCTGAGCTCGGTCTGCGCGCCCGGGCTCGAGGGGGTCGCGGCCGCGGCGCCCGGCGCGCTGCGCTTCTTCCAGCTCTATATCCGCGGCGACGACGCCTTCGTCGACGATCACGTGCAGCGCGCGATCGACCACGGCTATGCCGGCTTCTGCCTCACGGTCGACACGGCGATCTACAGCCGGCGCGAGCGCGACCTCGCCAAGCGCCACGTGACCGCCGGCCGGCGCCGCGTCTCGGGCCAGATTCACCAGGCCGCGGCCGACTGGCGCATCGTCGAGCGCATCAAGCGCCGCTTCGACATCCCGCTCATGATCAAGGGCATCGCGACGGCGGCGGACGCGATCCTCGCGCTCGAGCGCGGGGTCGAGTGGATCTACGTCTCGAACCATGGCGGCCGCCAGCTCGACCATGGGCGCGGCGCGATGGACTTGCTCGCCGAGATCGTGGAGGCGGTCGCCGGGCGCGCCAAGATCGCGGTCGACGGCTCGATCTGCCGCGGCACGGACCTGGTCAAGGCGATCGCGGCGGGCGCCGACATGGTCGGCCTCGGGCGCATGCAATGCTATGGGCTCGCGGCCAAGGGGGCGGACGGGGTCGTGCGTATGCTCGAGCTCCTGGAGGACGAGACCATGCGCTGCCTCGGGCTCCTGGGGCTGACCGGCTTCCAAGGGCTCGACCGCAGCTTCCTCGCACCCGCCCCGCCCGCGAACCCGCCCGGCGTGTTCAGCGCCTTCCCGCTCCTCGACATTCCGCCCTACAGGTACAACAAGTGACATCGATTAGCCTTCCGCTCGCGGCCGACCGTCGCGTACCCTCGTCCCATGCATGAGATGACGCGCCCGGACCTGACCTTGCTGTCCGACACCGCGAGCCTCGCCGCGTTCTGCGCGCGCGTGGGAACGGCACCCTTCATCGCGGTCGATACCGAGTTCATGCGCGACAAGACCTATTACCCGCAGCTTTGCCTGGTCCAGGTCGCGGGCGCCGAGGAGGCGGCGGCGATCGACGCGCTCGCGCCCGGGATCGATCTCGCCCCGCTCATCGCGCTCTTCGACCGGCCCGATCTCCTCAAGGTGTTCCATGCCGGGCGGCAGGACCTGGAGATTTTCTGCCTCATGACCGGGCGCGTGCCGGCACCCATGTTCGACACCCAGGTCGCCGCCATGGTGGCCGGCTTCGGCGATTCGGTCGGCTACGACACGCTGGTGCAGAAATTGACCGGCGCCCAGATCGACAAGTCCTCGCGCTTCACCGATTGGGCGGTGCGGCCCCTGACCGAGCGCCAAATCCGCTACGCCATCTCGGACGTGACCCATCTGCGCCGCGTCTACGAGAAGCTCGCGCACAATCTCGCGCGCACCGGCCGCGCCGGCTGGCTCGACGAGGAGATGGCGGTGCTCGCCAATCCCTCGACCTACCGCGTCGATCCCGACCAGGCCTGGCTGCGCCTCAAGGTGCGGAGCCCGAGCCCGCGTTTCCTTGCGGTGCTCAAGGAGCTCGCCGCCTGGCGCGAGCGCGAGGCGCAGAAGCGCGACATCCCGCGGAACCGCATGCTGCGCGACGAGGCGTTGATCGAGATCGCGGCGCATCATCCGAAGACTGTCGACGAGCTCGCGCGCACGCGCGGGCTCTCGCGCGGCATGGCCGAGGGGCGCATGGGCGAGGCGATCCTCAATGCGGTCGTGCGCGGGCTCGAAATCCCCGACGCGGACTGCCCGCGCCCCGAGCCCAGGGTCGAGCTCCCGCGCGACATCGGCCCGGTGGTCGAGCTCCTGAAGGTGGTGCTCAAGCTCCAATGCGACGCGCACCACGTCGCGGCCAAGCTGGTCGCGACCGGAAACGACCTCGAGCGCATCGCGGCCGACGATCGGGCCGACGTGCCGGCGCTCAAGGGCTGGCGGCGCGAGGTGTTCGGCGAGGCGGCGTTGAAGCTCAAGCGCGGCGAGCTCGCCCTCGCGCTCGAGGGGAAGAAGCTCGCCCTCATCGAGCGCGGCAAGGCCACGAACGCGTAAGTCTGCTCGTGTCCGGAAGAGGTCGCCTCGAATTCCGCCCGCCCAAGCACCGGCCAGGCTGCCGTCCCGCGTACCATGTCGGTGGGTGCGGCCCGCGAGCGCGATCGCGGTCGCGGTCGCGCGACGCGGCGCTCGGCAAAGTCCAGGGAAAATCGATGAAGCTCGTGCTCGTTCTATTCCGGAACTTCCGTGCGGCGGCGATTCTGGCGGCGACGGGCGCCGCCGTGGCGGCCACGCAGCCCGCGTTCGCGCAATCCCTCGACCAGGAGCAGGTCGAGGAGGGAAGCCTCGCGCCCTCGCCCGTGAAGAAGGATTGGGACGTGACGCTCGGGATCGGTGCCGGCGTCGTGCCGCGTTATCCGGGTGCCGGCGCCTATCGCGCGACGCCCCTGCCGATGGTCTCGGTCCGCTATCGCGACCTTCTGTTCCTCGGGCCGGCCGGCCTCGGGGCCAATGTGATCGATTGGAACGGCTTGCGCATCGGGCCGGTGTTCGGCTTCGAAGGCGGCCGCGACCAAAGCGACGATCCGCACCTGAGCGGCTTGGGGAGTATCGCGCCGAGCATCACGGGCGGCGGATTTCTGTCCTATCGCTACCGGCACGTCCAGGTCACCGGCACGGTCCGGCAGGCCATGACCCATTCCGAAAACGGCCTGCTCGGCCGCGTGTCCTTCGATTACCTCGGAACGTTGGTGCCGAAGAAGCTCTTCGTCGCCATGGGCCCGGCGCTCGATTTCGACGACGGCGCCTATAGCCGCACCTGGTTCGGCGTCACCGCGGCCCAATCGGCGGCGTCCGGACTCCGCGCCGACTCGCCCACCGGCGGGCTCAAGGACGTGGGCTTCCACGTCCGCCTCACCTATCGCTACACCGAGCACATCGTGCTGCTGCCGCTCTTCAACGTGACCCAGTTCACGACCGACGCCGCGGCGAGCCCGATCGTCCAGCGCGATACCCAACTCACCGTCGGCGCGGGAATCGCGTACCGCTTCTGATGCTCGCCGGCGATCGTCGCCGACGCGGCCGCGGCGTCAGCGCTTTGCGGTTTTGCCGCCGACCGAGATCGACGCCTTGCGGTCGAGGGCGCTCGCGAGCGCCTCGAAGCGGCGCTCCATCTGCTCGCCGAGAAGGTTCGCCGCGTTGCCCGGCAGTTGCAGCGTAAGGCGCGAGGAATCGAGATTGAGCGAGGTGCGGCGCAGGAGCGCCGGGACGCCGCCCGAGACCGCGATCCCGACCCGGATCGCGTGGCCGATGCGCGCCGCGCGCTCGATCTCGCCCGCTTCGAGGAGCCCGCGCGCGCCGAACAGCGAACCCGAGTCCGTGAGCCGCCCGTCGTAGCGCACATAGGCCGCGACCGCGAGGAAGGCGCGGCTCGGATGGTCGATGCCGCCGATCGGCATACGCAGGATGCGCAAGCACGCATGCTCGGCGCGGTAGTCCGGATGCTCGCGCCACGCGATGTCGCCGAGATGGCACGCGGCGCGGCGCAAACGCGCATTCGCCTCGCTCTCGTGGCCGAACAGCGGCGCCATCCAGCGATGGAGCTCGTCGCCGATGGGGCCGAAGCGGCCGTCCGCGCGCGCGAGCTCGGCCGTCGCGGCGATGAGCGGATCCTCGCGCCGCGCCGCCTCCGAGAGGAGATTGAAGATCTGCCCCTCGCGGATGCCGAGGGCCGAGAACACCACCTGGCCCGGGTTCGCCGTGCGCAGCACCCGGTGCAGCACGAGGGCCGCGTAGGGCAGCGTCTCGAGGCGTTTCCGGGAGACGCTGGTGCTCATCGCCTCGAGCGACTTCCGGCTTTGCCCCGTGATCAGGCGGCAGAACTCGATCATCGGCTCGCGCGCGACGCGGTAATGATGGATGACGTGGAGCGGATAGCGCGTCTGCTCCATGTGAAGCCGCGCGATCGCGCGCCACGCGCCGCCCACGGCGAAGAACGAGCGGTTGCGGCAATAGGAGAGCCAGTTGAGCTTGTCGAGCGACTTCTGGACGAAGTCGCGCGATTTCTTGGCCTCGCCGTCCGACGCCTCCATGAGGCGCAAGGGACCGAGCGGCAGCGTGTCGTTATGGCCGATCGCGCCCGCGCGCAGCTCGACCAGCTCGAGGCTGCCGCCGCCGAGGTCGCCCATGGCGCCGTCGGCCGTCGGCAGGCCCGAGAGCACGCCGAGCGCCGAGAGCCGCGCCTCCTCCTGGCCCGAGAGCACGCGCACCGGGCTCCGGCAGCGGCGCTCGAGCTCGGCGACGAACTTCGAGCCGTCGCTCGCGTCGCGTACCGCCGCGGTCGCGAGAATGTCGAGGCGACCCACGCCCATGTGGCGCGCCAGCACGACGAAGCGCGCGATGTTCTCGAGCGCGCGCTCGCGCCCGTCGGGATGGAGCCGGCCGGTGCGCGCGAGCCCGCGTCCGAGGCCGCACAGCACGCGCTCGTTGAAGATGGGTTGCGGCGCCCGCGCGAGCCGGTCGTAGACCACGAGGCGGATCGAGTTCGAGCCCACGTCGATGACGCCGATGCGCCCGCTTTGCGCCGCCGCGGCCATCGCGCGTCGAACGGAGGCGAGCGCCATGCGTCAGGCTTGCGCTTTGGCCGTCGCGCGCGCCGAGGTCTTCGCCTTGCGCAACGCGCTGCCGCGGCCCGAGAGGCTCGGGTTGGTCATGAAGTAATGGTGCGCGCTGAACGCGTCCTTGTCGGCCTTGAGGCGGCTGTAGACGCCGTCGGGACCGAGGGTCCAGCTCTGCGCCACGTCCTTGAGGTTCGCGACCATGATCTGGCCCAGGACCTGCTCGTGCACGGTCGGGTTCTCGATCGGCACCAGGGTCTCGACGCGCCGGTCGAGGTTGCGCGGCATCCAATCGGCCGACGAGATGTACACCTTCGCCTGCGGCGACGGCAGCGCCGCGCCGTTGCCGAAGCACACGATGCGCCCGTGCTCGAGGAAGCGGCCGACGATGCTCTTGACCCGGATATTGTCCGAGAGGCCGGGAACGCCGGGGCGCAGGCAGCAGATGCCGCGCACCACGAGGTCGATCTGCACGCCCGCCTGGCTCGCGCGGTAGAGCGCGTCGCTCACGCGCGCGTCGACCAGCGAGTTGAGCTTGGCCCAGATCTGGGCCGGCTTGCCCGCGCGCGCGTTCTCGATCTCGGCGTCGATGAGGCCGAGCAGCGTCTCGCGCAGGTTGATCGGCGAAATCGCGATCTTCTGCGGCTTCTTCGGGCGCGCGTAGCCGGTCATGTAGTTGAACAGCAGCGCTGCGTCGTGGCACAGCTCGGGATTGCAGGTGAAGAAGGAAAGGTCGGTGTAGATGCGCGCCGTGATCGGGTGATAGTTGCCGGTGCCGAAATGGACGTAGGAGCGGAGCCCCTTCCCCTCGCGGCGCACCACGAGCGACACCTTGGCGTGAGTCTTGAGGTCGATGAAGCCGTAGATCACCTGGGCGCCCGAGCGCTCGAGGTCGCGGGCCCATCGGATGTTGGCCGCCTCGTCGAAGCGCGCCTTGAGCTCGACCATCGCGGTCACCGACTTGCCCGCCTCGGCCGCCTCGACCAGCGCCTGGACGATGGGCGAATCGTGGCTCGTGCGGTAGAGCGTCTGCTTGATCGCGACCACCGCCGGATCGCGTGCCGCCTGGCGCACGAATTGGACCACGACGTCGAAGCTCTCGTAGGGATGGTGGACGACGATGTCCTTGGCCCTGATGGCCGCGAAGCAGTCGCCGCCGAAATCGCGGATGCGCTCGGGGAAGCGCGGGTCGTAGGGCGGGAACAGGAGGTCGCGCCGCTCGGGCACGATCAGCTCCTTGGTCGCCTCGAGGCCGATGAGCCCGTCGATCTCGAACACGTCGCTCGACGCGACGCGGAACTTGTCGATGACGAAGCGCGTGAGCTCGTCCGGCATGTCGAGATTCATCACGAGATGGATCACGTTGCCGCGCCGGCGCCGTTTCAGCGCCGATTCGAACACGCGCACCAGATCCTCGGCCTCTTCCTCGATCTCGACCTCGCTGTCGCGCAGCACGCGGAACAGTCCCTGGCCGAGCACCTCGAAGCCGGGGAACAGCCGGTCGAGGAACAGGCCGACCATGGATTCGATCGCGAAGAAGCGGATCGCCTTCCCCGGGAGGCGCGTGAAGCGGTCGACCTGGCTCGGCAACGGCACGAGGGCGCGGAGGTTCTTGCCGTCCTCGGAGCGCAGCAGCTCGAGCACCATGGCGAAGCCGAGATTCGGGATGAAGGGGAACGGGTGCGCCGGGTCGATCGCGAGCGGCGTCAGGATCGGGAACACGTGCTCGTTGAACTCGTCCTCGACCCAGGCGCGCTCTTTTTCGGTGAGCTCGTGAGCCTCGACCACCGCGACGCCCGTCTCGGCGAGCAGCGTGCGCAGGGTGCGCCAGGCCTTTTGCTGCTCCTGCACGAGATGGCCGGCGCGCTTGTTGATCGCGTCGAGCTGCTCGCCCGGCGTGAGCCCGTCGTCGCTCGGCGTGGTGACTCCTTCCGCGACCTGCGCCTTCAGGCCCGCGACGCGCACCATGTAGAACTCGTCGAGGTTGCTCGCCGAGATCGAGAGGAAGCGCAGGCGCTCGAACAGCGGATGGCTCGGATTTTCCGCCTCGCCCAGGACGCGCTCGTTGAACGCGAGCCAGGAGAGCTCGCGGTTGATGAAGCGTTTCTCCGACTCGGGCGCGATCGAGCGCGGCGCCGGGGTGATGGTCTGGCTGTCGTCGGGCACGTCTTCCTCCTCCGCCGGTGCTGCCGGGCGGCTTGGACAATCATATCCCGGCCGCATCCTACGTCACAGACCCTAGGCGAATTATTACAGCGCACCCCCTTGCGCGGCGCGGGTCTTGGCTCGAAGCTGGGCCGGGAAAGCGCCTCGCGGCGCCCGGCCGAACGCCCGGAAAATCGCCGCGCCGCGCCGACTCGGCGGCCCAAGCGCGCTCCAGGGGCGGGACATGAAGCGGCTCTATCTCCTGCGCCACGCGAAATCGAGCTGGGCCGACGCCGAATCGAGCGATTTCGACCGTCCCCTCTCGGCGCGCGGGCGCGAGGCCTGCGCGGCCTTGCGCGCGGAGCTGAGGCGTCTCGAAATGGCGCCCGAGCGCGTGTTGTGCTCGGCCGCGCGGCGCACGCGCGAGACGCTCGAGCGCATCGCACCCGCGTTGCCCGCGCCCCACACGACGACGATCGAGCGCGCGCTTTATCTCGCGGGTGCCGAGAAGATGCTCGAGCGCGTGCGCCGCCTCGAGGAGGATTGCGCGTCGGCGCTCGTGATCGGCCACAATCCCGGAATCCAGGCTCTCGCGGGGCTGCTCATCGGCAGCGGGCCGCGGCGCGAGATCGAGCGCCTCCAGGCCAAGTTCCCGACCGGCGCGTTGGTGGCGCTCAGCTTCGAGGGCGGCAGCTGGCGCGCCTTGACCCCCGAGAGTTGCGCGCTCGTGTCCTTTTGGTGCCCGCGCGACGCGCGCGACTGAGCGGTGCCGCGCTCAGCCGCTCTTCCAGAAGGCTTTGAGCTCGCGGAAATCGTCCCATAGATGCTCGAGGCGCTTCCGGTCGCGCTTGATCGCGGCCGACGCCCAGGCCTGGAGCTGGCGCAAGGCGACCTCGCCGTCCGAGCCCGCGAGCTCGTCGAGCTCGCCCATGAGGTCGTTCGCGACCAGCGCGTCGTTGGCGTCGCCGAGCGCTTCCTGGATCGCCTTGAGGGCGGCGACATAGCGCTTGGCCGACTTGTCGGTGTAGAGGTCGCGGAAGAACTCGGTCGCGTAACGCAGTTTCTTGACCCGGATACGCAGCTCGTGGAGCTGGCGCTCGTCGAGCTTCCGGAGCCGGTCGCCGAGCTTGGCCGCCTTGACGTGGCGCCCCTTCAGGATCGCGGCCGAGAATTCCAGGATCGGCGCGTCGAGCGTCTCGCGCTGGAGCCCGTCCTCGGGCGCGCGGCCGGTGCCGTTGGTGGGCAGCGTCCCGGTCTCGTCGAGACCGCCATCGAGCCACGCCTCGAGGCGCAGCAGGAGGTCCGTGTAGCGCCGGTTGTGGAGGGCCGCGCGGCAGCGCTGATAGGCGCGCCGGCGCACGGCCTCGGCCGTCGCGCGCAGGGTCTCGAGCCCGTCGCTCGTGCCGAAGCGCTTGTAGACCGCGGGCAAGGAGGCGCTGAGGAACACGTCCCATTCGCGCGCCGGCCCCAATTCCCGTTGCAGCCAACGCAACTCGCCGCCGAGGGCCGCGCGGTCGCCTTCCGCGATCGCGTCCTGGAACACGGCGAAGGCCGCGCGCAGGCGCCGGATGCCGACCCGGAGCTGGTGCACGCCCTCGGGGTCCTTGCCGTCATGGGCGCAGCCGACGTTCGAGAGAATATGCGTGATGCAGGCGCGCGCGATCGCCCCGAAGGCCTCGCGCACGCTCATCTCCGGGTCGAGATGGACCGGCTCGGCCTTCTTCGGGCCGGGCGTCGCGTTGGCGGCCAGGTGATAGCCGCGCTCGGCCTTGCTCATGGGATCGAGGCGCAGCGGGACCGACTTGTTGAGCCGGCGCGCGAGCTCGAACAGGCCCGCGGGTGCGCCCGACTTGAGCTCGAGCTCGACCTCGCATACCGGCTGGCTGCGCCCGTCGCTCTTGATCTCGCCGATGTCGAGGGCGCATTCGATGCGGCTCGCCCCCACGCGCAGCGGCCAGGTCTGGCGCATCACCTCGGTCGTGAAGACCGGGCGCAGATCGCCGCGCTCCTTGTGGGGGGCGATGAGGCGCTTCAATTCGCGATCCTCGAGGCCCGAGAGGTCGGGCCCGTCGCCCTCGATGCGCCGCTCCCATTCGCGGCGCGCGAAGCGGCTCTTGCCGTTGCCTGCCTCGCGCTTGATGGTCTGGATGTGCTCGCCGCCCACTTTGCGCACGCGCAACGCCACCGCCTTGCGCAGGAGCGCGAAGGCGGGGGTGTCGTAATAGACGCTCACGAGTCGCTTGGTCGAGCCGCCGCGCTGCTTGTGCGTGCGCAGCATCGGATGGCGCCTCAGCCGCTCGACATGCTCGGGCGACATCGCGAGCTTGAGTTCGAATTCTTGCTCCATCCCCGCCCCGACGCGCGGATTCTCGGTTCCCCAACCTGGTCCCGAGTCTCGTTCGGACGCGCCCCCATGCGCCCGCCCGAGTCTAGCCGAACAAGGGCGTTATGCACAATCGCGGCCGGGCGGATTCGAGAGGCGGAAGCGTCGCTGGTACTGGCATAATTAGGCCACTCAATTTTTGAATTAGGACAACCCCCTGCGGAGTTTTTCCACAGGGGGTGAATAAGTCGTTCTAATTTACGAGAGCTCGGTTCACGGCACGTTCCGTCAGGGCCGCCTCAATTAGCTCCCCGACCGACCAAATATGATCGACAAGGCCCAAGTGCATGGCGGGCGTGACCCGCAGGGCTCCATGGACGCGGCAGAGGTTGTAATGGGCAACATAGAGAGCGACGGCAGCCACGTGATTTTCTAACTTCTTTGAAAAGCCATTGGTCAATCGCGTGAATCGACGCTGTTCCATGCGCAGCGTCAAGTTTTGCCGCTCGACTAGAGATGTGCTGATTTGCTTCGGGCGCCCAATCAGGGCGCTTTTGGTTACCGCTACTACGTACCCAGGCGAGTAGCGACGCGACGACTCGCTTGCGGGCTCGTGCTTGTAGTGCTTTTCAATAGTGCCGTAATGGCATCCGACGCCAAAGGCCCCCTCGATTGCGGGTGGATAGCTATAGAAACCATCCGATGAAATCTCAGGCTCGCCAAGAACGCGCAAGCGGAGGTCGCCGATGAACGCCCGCGTGTTTTCGGCGTTCCGCTTCCCAACTCGAAAAGCGATAATGCCCTTGCTGATCGCGTCGAGGGCCAGAAAAATATATTGATCGCCGCGACTATCTCCATCCTCAGACTTCACGCGGCGCTGTTTGCATCCGACATACGACCATGCCTCGTCCAGTTCGATACGGGGAACGCGAACGTTCTGCATGACCTTATCGTGAAGATCGGCGCATCCCATCCCGACACGGGCGCCTAGACGCATGATGGTATCGCGATGGACCCCAGTAAGGCGCTCGGTCGCGCGGATGCTAACGCCCTGGGTGAGAGTGCCGATAACCTGGGTTTGGACTTCAAACGGTAGAACGTTCATTGGCCTAATCCCTTGCGTTGCGGGATTGGGCCGGCGGTGCCCTGGAAAATCCGGGGGGAATCCGCTATATGGAGGTCTGTGGTCATGACCTTGGGCCTTAATCCCTTGGTTTTGATCGGGACCGGCGCTGTTTCCGCAGCGCCGGTTCCACTGAGTCCTTGGCTGCCCCGCCAGGATTCGGACCTGGACCTCACCGGCCGTAAACCGAGCGTCCTGACCGTTAGACTACGGGGCATCCTAGAGAGCCGATTTCGGGGCCGTTCCTTTGCCTTTGTGGGGTGTTGGGAACGGCCCCTCCCGTATCGTCGCCCCTCAGTGCTCGGCGAGCGCGCTGGGGGCTCTTACTCTCCTAGTCATGACCATCTCCGCAGTTGTCTGATGGATAATAACCATATTGTTATCCATTTCAACAGAGAAATGGTTACTAACCAAAAAACCGCTTGCATGAACGGATTGGCTCATGTAAATTAACCATGAGACTAACCGATCTGTCGGATGGAGAGTGAAATGGGTGACCAGAACAATAGTGGAACGTCCGAGAAACTGAAGGCTGCCGATGGCGAGAAGGGAAAGCGCCAGCGGTCCTCAATTGCTTTTCCTTATATGGATCTGAGCGAAGCCCTCAATCTTGCCAAGGCCGTCTTCGAGAATGTCGCGACTGGCCCCTGTACCGTCGAACAGCTTGCTCCATGGGTGAAACAGAGCCCAACCAGCAGTGCTTTTCGCAACCGGATGGGCGCCGCCAAGCTATTCGGAGTGATTGACGCGGAACGGTCCGACGCGATTCATTTGACCGAGATCGGCCGGATGGTAGTCGATCAGAAGCGTGAGCGCGAAGGCAAAGCAAAAGCCTTTTTGAGCGTGCCGCTCTTTTCGGCCATCCACGATAAGTTTAAGGGCGCCGCACTACCTCCAACGGCCGCACTTGAAAAGGAACTGGTCGCTCTTGGCGTGGCTGACACGCTAAAGGATACCGCACGACGCGTTTTTGAGCGTTCGGCTGAGCAAGCTGGATTTTTCGAAGCTGGGCGCGATCGTCTAGTCTTGCCCGGGTTTGTTCCCACGAATGGCAAGCCTACCGAGCCGGAAAAGCCGCGCGGGGGCGGGGCCAGTGGTGGAGGGGGAATCGGGAGTGGCGCCGATGATCCTCTTATCGGTGCCCTGATCCAGAAACTCCCGAAGTCTGGGGAAACTTGGCCGATAGAGGCGCGAATCACTTGGCTGCAACTGGTTTCAATGGCTTTTCAGATGGCCTATGGACAGGCGGATGAAATCGAAATCAAAAAGGCGGGAGTGAAGCCCTAATGGCTGATTACCGCCCGGCAGTCGAGCGCGCTCTCCGGTCCATTCTTTGTGGGCCGAAGGGAACATACGGCAATGGCATCGAGATTTGGTATAGCCCTCGTACCGATCGAGATTTTACGCTCGATGCCACCGTCCCCACTCGTAAGATGGCAAACGCGATCCTGCGCGAAGCAGGGCACGCCCCAATTTTCCCGGAAGGTTAAGCCGCCAAAACCGGAACGGTCTCTTCTTCGATAAAGTCGATACTAATTTTATCGTATTCAACGGTGCCAAGATTGGCCTCAACAAGTGGGCGTGCCACCGCGAGAATTTTTTCCACCAGCTTTTCCTTGTCGGGGGCAGACAAAACGAGGCCCGGGATGTCGTAGCTTGTGGCTACCCACACCGCCGCCTCCCGGTCCCATTCCGCTAAAACCTTCGCGGCCTGCTTAGTCGTCGTCATGATATTGACCTCTTGATCTAGTGCTAATTTATATAGTTTTTTTCGGCCCGGCGTAAATGACAAAAACGAAAGTATGATTTCCAATCCATTCTAGTCATTTTCGCGCTCTTTAATTTATCGTTTATTTTCAATCTGTTAGATTATTTCTCAAGGAGGCCATGGCCAGAATGGATTGGAAATCATGCGTTCGTCCTTTAAAAATTGATTAGAGGGGCCACTTGGGGTGGTTTTTCGGCCATCCTATTTATAGCAAATAGGAGGAAGCCATGCCGGTCCCCGTAAGCGATATTGACACGTTAAGGCTCTATGTGCGCGGTGTCCTTGGGCGTGCAAAACACCATGCTCATAACGTGGAAGAGATCGTCTTGGCGCTGGCGGGCGCTATCATTGCCTGGAAAGGTTCGGCGCCCCTTCAAGTCCGAAGCGCCCCTGGCGGCAAGCTCGGTCGAGCACTCACGTTTACGTCAACCCGTCGTAAGACATACGCGCTCTCATATCATCACGAAACGAAATCTATCGAGCTAAAAAGCAGCAATTTCCAAGGACCCGTTCTTCACAGGTTCACGAACGCAACGCCCCTTTCAGAGGTCGCAAAGATATTTGCGAGCCTGTGAAATGCTGAAGTCACATAGGCCAGATTTCTCGCGCTGCCCCAACGCAGATTGTATGGGCGTAGGCACCGAATGTAACCACCCGAGAGGCCAACGCGACCAGGTTAGGACACTCCCACCCTCGATCTAGGACACTCAGCCCCTAATTCGGACAGCATCGCGTCGCTCCACGGACGGAAGCGTCTGTGAATTCCGGGGATAACTCGAATTCGCGCGGCGCTCCGGCACGATACCGCAGAGCTTAGAACCATCCTCGCAAACGGGCTTGCTAAAACGTTCCCGGATAGGCCCCGCCATCGATGAGGAAATTCTGCCCGGTGACGAAGCCGGCCTGGGCGCTGCAGAGGTAGGCGCAGGCGTCGCCGAACTCGGCCGGGTCGCCGAACCGGCCCGCATTGTGGTTGCCGCGTACCTGGGCGAAGTAGGCCTCGTAGGGCTTCCCGGCCTTCTCGGCCTGGAAGCGCAGATTGTCCCTGAGCCGGTCGGTCTCGAAGTTCCCGGGCAGGAGATTGTTGATGGTCACGTTGTGACGCACGGTCTGGCGCGCGAGGCCCGCGACGAAGCCCGTGAGGCCGGTGCGCGCCCCGTTCGAGAGCCCGAGCGTCGGAATCGGCGCCTTCACCGCACCCGAGGTGATGTTGACGATGCGGCCGAAGCGGCGCGCGATCATCTTGTCGACCGTGGCTTTGATCAGGAGGATGGGCGCGATCATGTTGTTGTTGACGGCCTTCTCCCAATCCTCGCGCCCCCAATCGCGGAAATCGCCCGGCGGCGGGCCGCCCGCGTTGTTGACCAGGATGTCGGGCTCGGGGCAGGCGGCGAGCGCCTTCGTGCGCCCCTCCTCGCTCGTGATGTCGCACGCGACCGCCTGGATGCGGGCACCGGTCATCTTGCGCAGCTCGTCCGCGGTCGCCGCCAGCGTGGCCTCGGTGCGCGCGACGATGGTGACGTCCGCCCCCTCGCGCGCGAGCGAGAAGGCGCAGGCCTTGCCGAGGCCCTTGCTCGCCGCGCAAACCAGCGCCGATTTCCCGCGAATGCCCATGTCCATGGTCGCTCCCTCCTTTTGCCGGTTCGATCTCGCTCGGATCGATGTTGCGCCGAACTATCGCTTTCCCTCGCGCTCCGCGATCCCGTCCATTACCTTGCGCGCGAGCGGCACCGTGACCGCGCGTTGGCCCTCGAGCGCCGCGGCGTCGAGGGCGGCGACCAGCGTGAGGACCGCCTCGAAGCTGCGCTCGAGGCGCGGCACGAGATAATCCACGAGATCGGCCGAGACGCGCAACTGCCGGTCGGCGAACAGCTTGACCAGGAGGGCCGCGATGAGCGTCTCGTCGGGGAGTGCCACCGCGACCGCCGGGGCGGCCACCAGGCGCGAGCGCAGGTCGGCGAGCTTGAGCGGCCAACGCGCGGGCGGCGTGCGCGCGCTCAGGAGCAAATGGCCGCGCCGCTCGGCGAGCATGTTGTAGAGATGGAGCAGCGCCTCCTCGTCGCGCACTTGCGCGTCCGCGTCCTCGAGGATGGCAGCCTGGGCGTCGCCGAGGGTCGAGGGCAGGCGGCCCACGTCGAGCGCAGCGCCGCCGAGCGCGATCGCGCCCGAGCGCGCGCGCCAGACCTGGGCGAGATGGCTCTTGCCGCAGCCCGCCGGCCCATAAAGGGTGAGCGCAGGCGCCGGCCAGTCGGGCCAGCGGTCGAGCCAGGCGACCGCCTCGGCATTGCAGGGGGCGACCAGGAAATCCTCGCGCCCCAGCGCGGGCCGGTGGGCAAGATCGAAAGCGAGTTGGGTCATTACCGCGGGTCCGAGGGGGTGCCGTTCTTCCGGTCGTAGAGCGGGCCCGCGAGGTATTGCTTGAGCGTGAAGCGCGCAAGCACGCCGACCGAGGCCGCGACCGGCACCGCGAGCAGGATGCCGACGAAGCCGAGCAGCGCCGCGCCCGCGAGCAGCGCGAAGATCACCCACACCGGATGGAGCCCGACCCGGTCGCCGATCAGCTTGGGCGAAAGCAGGTTCGCCTCGATGAGATGGCCGGCGACGAACACCGCCGCCGTCGCGGCGATCCAGCGCCAGTCGGAGAACTGGAAGAAGGCGAGCGCCAACGCCGCGACGAAGCCGCCGAGCGTGCCGATGAAGGGCACGAACGAAAGCAGCCCCGCGCCGATGCCGACCACGAGGCCGAACTGGAGCCCGACGATCAGGAGCCCGACCGAATAGAAGGTGCCGAGGAACAGACACACCAGCGCCTGGCCGCGCGCGAAGCCCGCGAGGGTGGTGTCGATCTCGCGCATGAGCTCGCGGATGGTCGCGGCATGGTCGCGCGGCAGCCAGCCGTCGACCGCGTGCACGATGCGCTCCCAGTCGCGCAGGAGATAGAAGGTCACGACCGGCGTGATGAAGACGAGGGAAAGAAGATTGACCAGCGCCAGGCCCCCGCTCCACAGGCCGCCGAGCACGCTGCCGAGCCAGGCGACCGCCTTGCCCGCGAAATCGCCCATCGCCGCGCGCACGCGCTGCACGTCGTCGGGGCTCATGCTGAAGGCGACGCGCTGGACGAGCCGCATGGTCTCGTCGCGCACGATGTCGACGAAATGGGGCACGCTCTTGACCAGCGCCACGAGCTCGCTCTCGATGAGCGGCAGAAGCGCCGCCGCGACGACGATCACCACCAGAAAGAACGCCGCGGTCACGATCACGGTCGCGAGGGTGCGCGAGACGCCGGCGCGCTCGATACGGTCGACGATCGGATCGAACATGTAGGCGACCGCCATGCCGGCGACGAAGGGCAGCAGCACCGCGCGCAGCACGTAGAGGGCGAGGCAGAAGACGACCAGGCCGCCGAGCCAGATCGCGAGGCGGCGCGCGGGGCCCGGAGCGCTCATCGCTGGCCCTCGAGACGCCCGAGGCGCTGGGTCCAGGTCGCGACATAGGCCGCCCCCGAGGCGAGCGCGGTCAGAGCCGCGACCAGGATCAGGAGATGGGTCGCCATCGGCCAATAGAGCCCGTAGCCGAAGCGGCACAGCACGGTCGCCGCGAGCAGAAACTGCACCACCGTGTTGAGCTTGCTCACCATGAGCGGCCGCATCACGAGGCGCCCGGTCGTGAGATGCACAAGGATCGCGCCGCCCACGATCACCAGCTCGCGGAACAGCGCCAGGATCACGAGCCATTCCGGCAGATGGCGCAGCCAGCCGAGCGTCACGATCACGCCGATCAGGAGCGCCTTGTCCGCGATCGGGTCGAGATAGCCGCCGAGCAACGTGCGCGCGCCCAGCCGGCGCGCGAGGAATCCGTCGAGCGCGTCCGACAGGCCGGCCACGACGAAGAGCCAGAAGGCGAGCGCCCAGACCTGGTTCAGGACCAGATAAACCGCGAGCGGGGCGACCGCGAGGCGCGCGAGCGAAATGAGGTTCGGGAGATTGATCACGGGCG
>DATJLQ010000007.1:0-64956 GCA_035509415.1 Alphaproteobacteria bacterium | reverse complement strand
CCCGATCCTATTTCCTGGGGCCTCCCGTGAGTAGGGAGGTTTCGGTGTAGAGGGCCGCGCCATGCGCGCCGTCATCTGGCTCGCGTTGGTTGCGCTCGTGGTGGCTCTCTGCGCCCGTCCGTACGTGGGCATAGCATCTCCGCGGGGGCCTCAATCAATTCGCGTAGTTCCCGAGCGGGCAATCGTTGAGGTGCTGAAAATCCGTAGGATTTTCTTTTCCCCCTCGATAATAATAACAGAATGCGCTGTGCCGGACTTTCCCAGCGGTTCTGTAGATGAAGCAACCCTGCACGACAATGTAGGCTTTTCCATCAATTACGTCTTGGGTTACATCCTCTTTTGGAACCTGGAATTCAGTCGTCATCGAGCTAAATCCGGTCGATGGGTAAATTACCTCCCCTCCCACGTGCTCTGGCGCGGCGAGACAGTTAGTCACATATTGGTTGATTTTGGAGGTGAGTTTGCCGCTGTTATCATCAGCAACGCTTCCGATGTACGCAACTACGTCGTGTGCACTGTTCTGACCGGGTTCGCGCCCAGTATTATGGTAAAGAATGATTCCTATAATTTCCTGATCTTTCACAGGGGGCGACCTAAAATTCGAATCGACTGGTCCGACCCACGCACGGCTATCAGCAATCATAACCGAAGTGCTGTCACTGTGCTGATTAGCAGAAGCGATACGGGCGTCCCGCATCGTCAGATAGAATATCCAGTCTCCGATTCCGGCCGTCGTCACGGTCGCAAAAATCAAAATGATAGTCATCCACTCACGACATGCACGCTTTCTGTGATCGCGACTCTCTTGCTGTTCATCAGCGGCAAGTTGGTCGCTGATGCGGTTAAGCGCAGTGACTATTTGTATATGGTCATTGTGTTGCTGGCGTTCCCGCTCTTTTCTCTCGGCGTTCTTTTGCTTCTGTATGTGAGCGGGGTGGCGCCATTGCTCTTTTAGCGTCATGCCCGCCCTCCCCATACGGTCACCGCGTTCAAAAGGATAGTATTGCCTAAATATCTTCTAACCGAACTCCCTCCAATTCAAGCGCCGCGAGGCAAGCCAGAAAGAAGGTCGCGGCAAACGTGCCGCGCTTGAGCTTGGCCTTGATGGAATCAACGGTTTCGTCCGGTAAACCATGTTTTTTCAATCGTTGAGCCAATTCCTCATAGGTAATGCCAGCGCGCTTTAGCTCCGCCTTGAGATAGCGGGATGCGCGTTCGGCAACTTCAGCCTCGGATTTAGCTAGGCCCAAAGGGGTCACTCCTGACTAAAAAGGAGCATATCTGACACGTTTCCCTTTGACAAGGCCGCCCGTAGGTGTCATAAATGACACCCATGGCACAGCACTTCCTCCTGTCCCGAGCCGCGAAAAGCCTGACCTTGGCCCAGGTCATGCGGCTTTCGGACGTCGAAGCGGAAGCGCTGTTTTGCAAGGTGCGCTGGCCCGAGACTGACGGCGCGCCGTACCGCCCGAAATGCGGCTCACCGAAGGTGTACGACTGCCGGCGCCCTCACGGGGCCCCGCGTTGGCGGTGCGGGGGCTGCCGGGCAGATTTCTCGGTTACGTCCGGCACCCTGTTCGCTTCACACAAACTGCCCTTGCGCGGCTATCTCGCGGCAATTGCGATTTTCTGTAATGAGGTTAAGGGCAAGAGCATGCTCGCGCTTAGCCGCGATCTCGGCATTTCGTACAAGGCCAGTTTCGTCTTGGCGCACAAGATGCGCGAAGTGATGGCAGGCGAATTGAAAGGGCGCGTGGTCGGCGGAGATGGCAAGACCCGCGAAATCGACGGCGGATTTTTTGGCGGCTACGTCAAGCCTGCAAACGAGCGGGAGAACAGGCGCGATCGGCGCTTGTGGCAGAACAAGAGCGGGAAGCGCCAATGCGTCGTGGTGATCCGCGAGCGTGGCGGCAATTCGCTTCCCGCCGTCTTTCGTACCGAAGGGCAGGCGCTTGATTTCATTCGGTCCCGCATCGCGAAAGGCACGACCGTCAATGCCGATGAAGCCCGTGCCTGGGACGAACTACACGACCGCTTCGAAATGAAGCGCATCAATCACGAGGAAGCGTACAGCCTCGACGGAGCATGCACGAATTGGGCTGAGGAATTTTTTAGCCGCATGCGCCGGGGTGAGATTGGGCATCACCACCACATTGCAGGCCCTTATCTACTTCGGTACGCACAAGAGGCATCGTGGCGTGAAGATAATCGCCGCACGCCGAACGGCGATCAGGTCAACCAAATTGCGGCGCTCGCGATGAAGCGCAAGCCGTCAGTCGATTTCTGTGGTTACTGGCAGCGGCATTTAGAGAAAAAAGCCACTTATAAACGTAACCATGGTTACGTTTGACGGTCAAATAATGATCGGCAGTCCGCACAGCTGGAGCGTCGCGCGCCTGATTTATGGGTAGACCACTTAGGTCCAGGCTAATGACGCGAAAGAACAAATCTCCTTACGAGATAAGTGATTGCAAGGAGAAACAAACTAAAGGCGAGCAAATATGCCGACCACCTCTGCCAGCCCTCTCCCAAAGGCGTTATAGAAATGATCGCTGCCGCAATCATAAATCCCCATGGGACATCTCGCCCCAGGAATGTACAAACCCGGCAGATGTGATGCTCAAGATCCATCTTGTGGCGCCCAAAAGCAGTATGTCTCATAGGCCCAAAGCGCTGCCAAAACGCTGCCGCCCACGATCCACATATAACCCGGCCCCCATAGGAACTTTACTAGGTTATCTGATGTAGCGCCAATGGCAACGAAAGCAACTCCAGCGGACCCAAAGACACGAAGCCAGCAATCCTTTGATTTCACGTGATATTTTTCGGCCACAATTTCGATCCTCTGTAACCATATTGTGATATCTCAGTTACTCCAGCTTTAGCCTTCTCGTGGCCGCGCGTCAATTCGGGTGGTCCCCAACGTTAGTCGCCAAACACATGCGCCCTTTCGGCGTTCGGAACCGTCCAACAAGCCACCTCGTAGAGCCTTCACGCGCAAGGTTTGGACGATTCGCAGCGCAATGGCCTTTGCCAACACCCGGTCGTCCTGGTTGAGCCCTTTGGTCGCCATGACGCGCTGGGTGAGCTGGCGCGTGTCGAGCGGCCCTTCGGCCTTGAGGGCGTCCAGGCACAGGCGCGTCGTCTCTCCGCGCCGCAGGATTCGGTTAAGGTCGATGTAGGCCGGGAACTCGCTCGGGTCGCCCGAGAGCTCGAACAGCCGCAGGGACGCCGTGACGTGCGCCAGGTCGGCTTGGGCTTCCTTGATCTTGCGCTCGTACCCAGCAATCGCGGCTTCGATCTTGTTGCGCTTCTTGCGCAGTGCGTATATGACTTGCGGCTCGGCCATGGTGCCAAGATAAGCCGCTCATGCCTAAACCCAAGCGCCCATTGGTGGCGTTTGCGCCCTAATACCGAGCGCCCGTCCCGGTGACCGCATTGGACACGCCGATCCACGACACGCTCGCGGCGGGCGATCCCTCGCAGGGACGCGACCCGTATCTCTCGAACCAGGCGGCGCCGACGCGCCTGTTCGGGCGCGACCGAAGGCGCGTCGCGGATTGACGGCGCAGAACCCGCGATAGCGCGCCCTATGCGCCGGGCGTCTCCGGAGCGCCGAGCATGCGCCAGGCGGGCAGAATGACGCGCGCGTAGAGCTGGCCGAGGCCGCGGTTCGCGAGCAAGAGCGTGCCGCCATGGAGGTCGACGAGCGCGCGCACCAGCGGCACCTCGGGAAGCTCGCCCGCGAAGGCGACCGCGCCTGTGCGCTCCGCCGCGGGCGGGTTCGCGTAAATCTCGATTTCGGCGCCGAGCGCGATCCCGAGCTTGACCGAAAGCACGAACTCGCAATCGAGCCCCGCGAGCACCACCATGTGATCCAAAAGATCGACCAGGATGCGCTCGATCATGCGCCGGTCGCCGCGGATCGCGGGCAGGCCGGGCTCGATGCGGCACAGGATGTGCGCCGCCGCCCCGCGCCGCTCGCGCACCGTCTGCGCCGCGTCCAGCGCGACCGCGGGCAGCTCGACCGGCTCGCCGCGCGGCTCGAGCGGCACCTGCTCCTGATCCGCCTGGGCGAGAATGTGGGTCACCATCTCGAGGAGGCTTCTGGCGCTGTCGCGGATGTCGGCGGCGTAGGCGCCGTAGCGCTCGGGCGCCACCGGCCCGAACACCGCGTTCGCGATCATCTCGGAGAAGCCGATGATGGCGTTGAGCGGCGTGCGCAGCTCGTGGCTCATCTGGGAAAGGAAGGCGCGCTTCGCGCGCTCGGACGTCTCGGCGCGCCACATCGCCGAGATGAGCTGCTCCTCGGCGCGCTTCCGCGAGGTCATGTCGAGCGAGACCGAGATGATGCCGTTGACCGCGCCCGCCGGGTCGCGCATCGGCAGCTTCGAGCTGAACAGCACCTTGCGCGCACCGGTGCGGTCGCGGATCTCTTCCTCGACCTGCTCGACCGAGGCCCCGCTCGCGAGCACCGGCCCGTCGACGCGCGCGAGCGCCTCGCTGTGCTCGGCCGAGAACAGCTCCTCGGGGCGCCGGCCGATCGCGTCCTCGCGCGCGATGCCGTAGGTGTCGCACCAGCTTTCGTTGACGTAGAGATAGCGGCGCTCGGCGTTGGAGACGCTGATCATCGCCGGCACCGCGTCGATGAGCTGCTTCAGGCGCTCCTCGAGCTCGCGCAGGCTGGCGGCGAAGTTGTTGCTGTCCTCGACCAGCTTGCGCTCGAGCGAGAGGGCGCGGTTGCGCACCACGCGCTGATGCTCGCGCAGCTGAAGCAGGTTGCGCAGGCGGATGCGGAACTCCTGATGGTCGATCGGGCTCAGGAGGAAATCGGACGCGCCCGCCTGGAGCGCCTTGTAGCGGAAGTCGCGGTCCTCGTAGATGGTGACGATGACGATCGGGATGTCGCTGAAATCGGGCAACGCGCGCAACGCGGCGACGAACGCGGCACCGTCCATGTTCGGCATGTTGTAGTCGGAGACCACGAGGTCGGGCGGATCCATCTTCACCGCGGCGAGTGCGACGAGCGGATCGGCGAACGTCTCGACCTCGCCGGTCTCGGCGAGACCGAGCGCCAGATGCCGCATGATGCGGAGATTCGTCGCCTGGTCGTCGACGATCACCACGCGCATCTTGCGCGTGGCGCCGATATGGCGGCGGACGCTGTTGCTCGCGCCGCCGTCGGCGTCACCCATCGCTCTGGTCGACCGTGCCGGCGACATGCGCTTGGTTCCCGCTTGGCCGTTTTCCCCGAGGGCTTTTGCATTGTTATACTTCATTCTTTAGCGACCGTGGTGATCTAATCGATAATATATCTCTAATATTTTCGACATCGCGGCGGGCGCGCGGCGCGCCGTTAGTTGCCGATGCCCAATCGAGGCCCGGAACGCGCAAGGATTGCGCGCTGCTGTGCCCGATCGAGCCAGTAACCGTCGAACCATTACTGGGATTGGGCCGCGTCCCACGCACGCGCGTGGGACGCGGGTGCGGCGGCGCCCCGCGCGCATTCGGCTCAACAAACCGCAAAATCCCGGTAGAATGCCGCGTCGTACGAGCGTAACGTCCGGGTGCGACGCGCCAAAGTTGGGGCCGGAGGAATGACGACCGAAGAGACCGACGTGCAGTTTCCGCGCCTGGCGGCGGTGCTGCGCTACTGGAACCGCAAGCGCGGCACGCGTCAAATGCCCGCGCGGCGCGACATCGATCCGGTCGAGATCCCGAGCCTGTTGCCGGTGGTCCTGCTCGCCGAGATCGACGGCGCCGAGGCGCGCATGCGCCTCATGGGCGAGGAGGCGGCGCACGCGTTCCGCCGCGACGTGCGCGGCTGCAGCGTGCGCGACTTCGAGTTCGGCGCCTTCACCGCGTCCTGGATCGAGGCGTTCGAGCTCGTGATCGCGTCGTCGGCACCCGCGGTCGCGGCCGGCACCTGCGCGCTCGATGCGCATCCCTGCCGGGTCGAGACCGTGTTGGCGCCGCTCGCGGACGACGCGGGCGCTTTGAGCCACGTATTCGGCGGCCTCGTGGTGCGCCCGGTCGCGCGCGACGAGCCGGCGCCCGTGAAAACGCTCGAGACCTACGTGCTGCCGCTCGTGCGCCGGGGTGCCGAGGCGGCCGAGGAGCGGCACGCGCGCGTCTTCCGCACGCGCGGACGAAAGGGCTGAGCCGAGGATGAGCGAACCCGACGCGGCACCCAAGAACTCGCTCTCGGTCATCGGCCGCCTCGCGGCCGAGCTGCGCGGCCGTCCCGACAGCGAGCACGAGATGAGCTTCAACCGGCTCGCCTTCTGCATCGCCATCATCGTCTATCTTCTGATCCACCGCGGCGGCGCGCTCGACCCGGCGCTGGTCGTGATGTTCGTCTATACCGGCGTCACGATCGCGATCTTCGCCCACATCCTGTGGCGCCCGCACGCCTCGCTGGTGCGCCGGAACATCGCCCTTGCGGGCGACATGGCGGGGGTGTCGATCCAGCTCTATCTCGGCGGCGCCGTCACGGCCGCGATCTTCCCGATCTATCTTTGGGTCGTGCTGGGGAACGGCTTCCGCTTCGGCGTCCGGTCCCTCCTGATCGCGACCGCCGAGGCGATGCTCGGCTTCTCGCTCGTGATCGCGACCACGCCCTTCTGGGGCGACCATCTCAATCTTTCGCTCGGCCTGCTCGCGGGCCTCCTCATCATCCCGCTCTATGCCGGGACGCTGATCAAGAAGCTCTCGGTCGCGAAGCAGCAGGCCGAGGCGGCGAACCAGGCGAAGAGCATGTTCTTGGCCAGCGTGAGCCACGAGCTGCGTACGCCGCTCAACGCCATCATCGGCATGGGCGGACTCTTGACGGACACGCGCCTCGATCCCGAGCAGCACGACATGACGCGCACCATCCAGGGGGCCGCGAAGTCGTTGCTCGCGCTCATCGACGGCATCCTCGATCTCTCGCGCATCGAGGCGGGGGCCATGCCCGTGAACCTGGTCGATTTCGACCTGGGCGAGCTCTTGAGCGACGTGCGCGGCCTGGTGACCGCCCAGGCGCGCGCGAAGAATTTGCGCCTCGCCATCCACCTCACGACGCGCACGCCGCTGCTGCTCCATGGCGAGCGGCGCCATCTCCACGAGATCCTGCTCAACCTCGCCGGCAACGCGGTCAAGTTCACGGACGCGGGCGGCGTGGTGTTCGCGGTCGACGCGACGCCGCTCGCGGATTCCAAGGTGCGCCTGCGCGTCGAGGTGTCGGACACCGGCATCGGCATCGCGCCCGACGCGGTGGGCCGCATCTTCGAGAGCTTCACCCAGGCGGACGAGACCATCATCGACCGCTTCGGCGGCACCGGCCTCGGCCTCGCGATCTGCCAGCGCCTGGTGAAGCGGCTCGGCGGCGAGATCGGCGTCGAGAGCTCGCTCGGCGCGGGCAGCACCTTCTGGTTCACCCTCGATCTCGAGCGCCAGGCCGAGGCGCCGACGGCCCCCGCCTTCGCGGGCTCCGAGGTGCTGCTGCTCAGCGCCGACAGCGGGCTCGCGGAGCGGCTGCGCCAACGCCTCGCTCCCTGGAGCGTCACCCTGCGCACGGTCGCGAGCGCCGCCCAGGCGATCGGCCTCTTGCGCAACTCGGTCGACGGCTCGTGGCACACGCTCATGCTGCATCGCGCGGGCGTCACCGCCGACGTCGACGCGCTCGCCTCGGCGCTTCAGGGCCTCGATCCCGCGGGCCGGCTCCCGCTGGTGCTGATCGACGACGCGGTGCCGCCGCAGCTTCCGGCACTGGCGCTGCGCCGGCATTTCGCCACCGCCCTCTCGCCCGCCCTCGGCGAGAGCGAGCTCTGGGGCGCGCTCTCGATCGCGGCGATCCTGCGCCGGGCACCCGCCGTGGGCGAGGCGCCGGTGCCGGCACCCCGCGCGCACCGGAAGCTGCGTATCCTGGTCGCCGACGACAACCGCATCAACCAGCGCGTGATCGCGAAGATCCTCGAGCGCGCGGGCTACGAATCGCGCATCGTCAGCAACGGCGAGGAGGCGCTCGACGCGCTCGAGCAGTCGCGCTTCGACCTCGTGCTGATGGACATCAACATGCCGGTGATGAACGGCATCGAGGCGACCAAGCTCTATCGCTTCGCCTCGCTCGGCGAGCCGCACGTGCCGATCATCGCCCTCACCGCCGACACCACGCCCGAGGTCGCGGCGCGTTGCGCCGAGGCCGGGCTCGACACCTGCGTCACCAAGCCGGTCGAGCCGGCGCGGCTCCTCGAGGTGATCCGCAGCCTCGCGCCCGCGGCCCCGCTTGCCGCTGCGACCGACGCCGAGCGCGCACCCGTGACCGACATCGCGTCCCATCCGCGCTTCCAGGCCGCGAGCTTCGTTCCGACCGTCGACCGCGCGACGCTCGGCGAGCTCGAGGAGCTGGGCGGAAAACCGTTCCTCGCCGAGCTCGTGAAGGAGTTCCTGCGCGACGCCGAAGTGGTGCTCGAGAGCCTCGCGACCTCGGTCGACGAGGGCGACGTGCCGGCGTTCCGCGCCAAGGTGCACGCGCTCAGGAGCGGCGCCGCCAACATCGGCGCCAAGGCGCTCTACGATCTCTGCCTGCAATGGCGCCAGATCACGCTGGCCGAGCTCGCCGAGCACGGGCCGCGCCACGTCGAGCGGCTCAGGGCCGAGTTCGAGCGCTTGCGGCGCGCGCTGCAGCAGCATCTCGCCGCGGACAATCAGTCGGAAAGCACGAGCTGAGGGGCTGGATCGGGCCCGATCGGGCCTTGGGGGGGCCGACGCCCGCGACGGGCGCCGGGTGTCGTCTCGCATCCGCCGCGGACGGCTTCCGCGCGGAGGGGCCCTGCCCGTCGCCGGGCAGGGCCTTCTGAACCGTCAAACGGCCGCGGCCGGACCCGTCACTCCGCCGGCAGCGCCGAGACGACCGGCTCGGGCTGGGCGGTCGCGGCACGGCGCCGGTTCTGCGCCGCGGTGAGCCGCTCCATCTTGCGCAAGTCCGCTTCCTTGAGGCTGAGCGCCGCCTCGACCCAGATGTCGACCACGTCGCGCAGCTCGTCGAACGGCACCGGATTGACCCGGCGCCGCGCCTGGAACACGCCGCGATAGGCGTTGTGCCGGTAGGCGTGGCGGTCGATGTACTCGCGCACCGCCTCCTCGCCGTTGCCGTCGTCCGCCAGAACGTCGACGATGCCGAGCTCGTGGAGCTCCTCGGCGCTGTAGATCTTCCCCGAGAGGATCATCTTCTCGGCGCGCGCGGCGTCGAGCCGGCGCGAGAGGAAGCTGTAGGCGCCCATGCCGGGGAAGAGATTGAACAGGATCTCCGGCAGCCCCATCTTGGCGCTGCGCTCGGCCACGATCATGTCGAGCGAGAGCGCGCACTCGAACCCGCCGCCGAGCGCGTCGCCCTGGACCAAGGCCATGGTCACGACCGGCACGTCGAACGCGGTGTGGTTCTTGTGGATCGCGCGCACCGCGGTGTGGGCGTAGAGGCTCAAGGCCGCGCGGTCGCGCGCGCGGATGCGCTCGGCGAAGAAGCCGAGATCGCCGCCCAGATTGTAGGTGCCCGGAATGCGCGACGCGAACACGAAGTACTCGAACGGCTTCTCCGGCTCGTGCGCGCGCTCGGCGAACAGGCGCGGGAAGGAGCGCTGCATGTGCGCGATGTCCTGCATCAGCTCGAGCGTGAAGCTGCCGCGCTCCTTGGTGCGCATGAAGCACCAGAAGGTCCGTGCCTCGGGATCGAGCTCGACGTCGATGTTCTCGTAACGCCAATTCGCCACTTCGACGTGCGCCGGAACGGCGCTCGCGTCGCGATGGAGTTCGGGCGCGCGCAGAGTGGGTTCGGGCTGGCCCCGCCCGCGGGCCGGCGATCCGAACAGATTCTGAACGATGCTCATGTGACGGCTCCCTCCGTTGAATGACACGCACTGGAAATGTCCCCGATGCGCGGCAACGGTCCGTCACGCTGGTCGTTCGAAAGCGAGCCGGGCCGCCGCCCCGTTGGATCGTATATGAGAGTGCCAAATTATTGCGGCGCGGTCGAGCGACGTGCGAATTCAAGCACGGCTTTGCCCGAAAAAAGTGCGGGCACCCGGTGCCATATCGCTTCGCTCGCACAGGCGGGGCGCGGAAACGCGGAAATGCGCGGCGTTGACGCCGCGAATGTCGGTATTTTCCTAAAATGCACGCTAGCGTGGCGACGCCGACTTCGCGACCGGGCGCGGGCTCGAGGCTTTCTTCAGCCGAGCGCCGCGCCCGAATCGCGGCCCCTCATGGCGATGCCGGGTCGGGAAGCGGAAGTGCCTCTGCGATCGCGTCGTCGATGTCGGCGGCGGTGAACGGCTTCTCGAGCACGGCGCGGACGCCGGCCGCGATCGCGCTCGGCGCCGAGCGCCGCCGCGCCGATGCGACCACGACCGCGATCGGCACGCGCGCAAGCGCAGGATCGGCGCAAAGCCAGCGGATCAGCTCGACCCCCGGCACGTCGTGCAGCTCGGTATCGAGCAGGATCACGTCCGGCGTCTCGAGGCGCGCCGCGCGCAGCGCATCGACGCCGCCCACGGCCTCGACCACCTCGAAGCCCAGACGCTCGAGCCGCTCGACGCACAGCGCGCGCGACTTGGCATCGCCCTCGATCACGAGGGCGCGCCGCCCGAGATAGGGCTTTCCCGATTTGGGCGGCGCCGCTCTCAATGCCGCGATCATGCCCCCATGTCCTTCCATGTGACGCATTTAGAAATCCTCGTCGCCGTCCCCCGCAGCGAGCTCCGCGAGGCGATCGCGGTTCTCGACCGTCACGCGCGCCGGGCTCGGCAACGCGATCACGTGGTCCTGCTTGAGCTTGGTGAGGGTGCGGCTCACGGTCTCGGTCGTGAGGCCGAGATAGTCGGCGATGTCGCTGCGGCCCATCGGCACCAGCACGCAGCCCCGCGTCTCGAGCTGCTCGAGCTGACGCTCGGCCATGTCGAGGAGGAAGCTCGCGATCTTCTCGACCGCGGTCTTGCGGCCGAGCAGCAGCATCTGCTCCTGCGCGGCACTCAGCTCGCGCGCGATGACCTTGAGCACGCGACGCCCGAGACCGGGAACCTGGTCGACCAGGTCGTCGAAGCGCGCGCGCGGGTAGCGGCACAGGACCACGTCCGTGATCGCCTCGGCGCCGTAGAGATAGAGCTCGGAATGGGCCACGCCCATGATGTCGCCCGACCAGAGGAAGCCGGTGATCTGGCGCCGTCCGTCGGGGAGCAGCTTGAAGAGCTTCACCATGCCGCTCATCAGCTCGTAGACGTTCTCGGCGTCGTCGCCCTCGGCGAACAGGGTCTTGCCCGATTCGAGCTTCTGGACCGTGCCCGCGGCCCCCATGCGCACGGCGCCCATGCGCTCGGTGCCCTGGAAGATCGCGGAAGCGCCTCGGTTGAAGACGGGAGCCGCAGCGAGAACTGCGGCAGCGGCGGCGTGTGCGTACATGGTGCCCTCCTCGGTTTGCCTCGCACCAGGGTCGGTCCCCGGCGCCGCGTTCAGACTTAAGGGCGTCCTGTCGCGCGTTGATGGCGGGGAAAGCGGAAAGTGGTTTCAACAATTGGCGAAATGTGACAAAAGGTGACGGCGCGAAGCACCGCGCGGCCAAGATCAACGCATTGATATGTAACGCGTTTTGTCCCAGCCATGAGCGATGTCCCCCATATCCTGGTGGTCGACGACGACAAGCGCATCCGCACCATGCTGCAGAATTACCTCGTGGAGGCGGGCCTGCGCGTGAGCCTGGCCGAGAACGGCGCCGGCCTACGCGCCGCGTTCGCCCAGGGCGGGATCGATCTGATCCTCTTGGACCTCGTCATGCCCGGCGACGACGGGCTCAGCCTCGCGCGCGAGGTACGCCAGCGCTCGGCGGTGCCGATCATCATCCTGACCGGCATGGGCGATCCGATCGACCGGGTCGCGGGGCTCGAGGCGGGGGCGGACGACTACATCGCCAAGCCGTTCCATTTGCGCGAGGTGCTGGCGCGCGTGCGTAGCGTGCTGCGCCGCGCCCCCTGCGCGCCGGCCGAGCCGGTCGAGGCGAAATCGGAGCGCGGCCACGTGCTCGCCTTCGCGGGCTGGCGCCTCGATCTCTTGAAGCGCGAATTGAGGCGCGCGAGCGGCGAGCCGGTCGAGCTCACCGGCGGCGAATTCGAGTTGCTGCGCGCTTTCGTCTCGAGCCCCAATCGCGTGCTCGACCGCGACCAGCTCATGGACCGGGTCAAGGGGCGCGATTGGGCGGCGTTCGACCGCGCGATCGACACCCAGGTCGTGCGGCTCCGGCGCAAGATCGAGCGCGACCCCGCGCATCCCGAGCTGATCAAGACGGTGCGCGGTGCGGGCTACATCTTCGCGACCGAGGTGACCGAGGCCTAACGCGGCCTAATGCTCCGTCGGCTATTCCAAACCGTCACCCCCCACCCTACCCTCCCCCTGAAGGGGGGAGGGTTGCGCAGGGTTGGCGAGGCGAAGCCGCGCCCTAGCGCAAGCTGGGTGGGGGTGCGCCTTATTTCGATACGATAGCGGCCTAGCCTCCCAGAAGCTCGCGTAGCGACGCCTCGAGCGCGCCCGTCTGATAGGGCTTGGCGAGCCAGCCGGTTCTCCCCGAGGGCAGCCCGCGCTCGGCGGTTCCGGGATCGGTATAGCCAGAGGTCACGAGAATGGGCAGCTCGGGCCGGCGCGCGCGCGCCTCGTGCGCGAGATCGAGCCCGCTCATTCCGCCCGGCATGACGACGTCGGTGAAGAGAAGATCGACCGGCGTCCCGGCGTCGAGCAACGCGAGCGCCGCGGGCCCGTCCTCGACCGCGATCACCTTGTAGCCGAGCGCCTCGAGGTGCCGCACCGAGACGCGCCGCACGCGCGCATCGTCCTCGACCACGAGGATGGTCTCGCCGCCGCCGACCGACTGCGACGTCTCGCCGCCCCGCTCGTCGGTCGCGGGGATCTCGTCGGGCGCCACGGGGAGGAACATGCGTACTGTGGTGCCGCGCCCGGGAGCGCTTTCGAGCCGCACGGCACCGCCCGACTGGCGCACGAAGCCATAGACCATGCTCAGGCCCAAGCCGCTGCCGAGCCCCGCCTGCTTGGTCGTGAAGAAGGGCTCGAAGGCGCGCTCGGCGACCTCGGGCGGCATGCCGATTCCGGTGTCGATCACCGCCAGCATGACGTAGCGGCCGGGATGAATCTCGGTATAGACGGCGTCCTCGACGCCGAGCTCGACGGTCGCGGTCTCGATCGTGAGCAGGCCGCCCTGGGGCATGGCGTCGCGCGCGTTGATCGCGAGGTTCAGGAGCGCGTTCTCGACCTGTCCCGGATCCGCGAGGGTAAGCGGCAAATCCTGGGCGAGGCGCGTCTCGATGCGCACCGTCTCGCCGAGGGAGCGGTACAACAGCACGACCATGTCCTTGACCAGCGCGCTCAACTGGATCGGCTTCGGGCTCAGCGCCTGGCGCCGGCCGAAGGCGAGGAGGCGGCCCGCGAGCTGGGCGCCGAGCTCGGCCGCCTCCTGCGCCTCGCCCACGAGCTCGCGCTCGGCCGCCGACACGACCCGGTCTCCGAGCATCTCCAGATTGCCCATGATCACGGTCAGGAGATTGTTGAAGTCGTGCGCGACGCCGCCGGTCAATTGGCCGACCGCCTCCATCTTCTGCGCCTGGCGCAGCTCGGCCTCCATGCGCGCGCGCGCCGAGAGGTCGCGGATGAAGCCGGTGAAGATGCGCGTGCCGCCGACCTTGACCTCGCCCACCGCGAGCTCCATCGGGAACACGCTGCCGTCCTTCTTCTGCGCCTCGACCTCGCGGCCGGTGCCGATGATGCGCTTCTCGCCGGTGCGGCGGTAGCGCGCGAGATAGCCGTCGTGGCGGTCGCGGTAGGGATTGGGCATGAGCATCTTGATGTTGCGCCCGATCACCTCGCCCGCCTCGTAGCCGAACATCTTCTCGGCGGCGATGCTGAAGGACTGGATCGTGCCGCGCCCGTCGATGGTGATGATCGCGTCGGGTGCCGTCGCGATGATCGAGCTCAGCCGCGCCTCGCGCTCGCGCAGCGCCTCCTCGACCTGGCGCCGCTCGGTCACGTCCTGGGCGACCGCGACGATGCCGAGGACGCGGCCGGCCGAGTCGAGAAGCCGGCTCGCGTTCCACAGGAGGGCGCGCTCGCTGCCGTCGGGCCGGCGCACCACACCCTCGACGCCGCGCACGGTGCGCCCCGCGAGCACGGCATCGAAATCGGATTCGGTGAGCCCGCCGATGCGCTCGGGATCGAGGGCCGCGAAATAATCGCGCCCGACGAGATTGGCGCGCCGGCGGCCGTAGACCGCCTCGGCCTCGTCGTTGATCTCGAATACCTCGAGCGCCGGCGTGAGCAGCAGGATGGGGGCTGCCGCGATCGCGGTCAGCAAGCTGAAACGCGCCTCGCTGGTCGCGAGCTCGGTGCGCAGGGCCGCGACCTCGCCGCGCCGGCGTTCGCGCTGCGGCGCACCCTTCGCGATCTTCTTCCGGGACGGCGTGGCCCGCGTCTTTTTGATCTTCATGGGATCGTCCCGCTCCTAGGCCGCCGAAGGCGCGCGCAAGCTTGCCTTGCGAATTATGCATGGTTCGCACGATGTCGTCAGGTCGTTTCCCGGCGATTGTGCGCCGCAGCGCCCCCATTCGCGCGCCGTGGCAGAGCCGTCGTCGCGCTGCAGCATGGGGAAAGATTTTTGATCTAGATCAAAACTATGCTAGACAGCGCCCCCTAAAACCCGGCCCCCGGCCGTAGGCTCGACAGGCTTCCGCAGGAATGTCACGAAATTCCTGTATGTGAAGAGTCGGTCCGAAGTCGGGCCGGCGGCGCGAGTCTGGTCCGGCAAGGAATTGAGACCTGCCGCGCGAGGAAACGGGCCAAGGATCGAGCGAATGCGCAAGTCGGACACCGTGATCTTCACGCTCCTCGGGGCGCCCGCCGGGATTCTGGTGCGCGCGAGCGAGGGATTCCTGTTCTACTCGTCGGTACCGCCGCTCGACGGGCTCGACGGCAGCGCGTTCCGCACCGTGAGCGAGGCGCGCGTCGCCGTGCGGCGCAAGATCGCGGCGACCGAGGGCGCGTCCGCCTGAGCCGCGCGCACGTACTTCAAGAGCGATAATTGGCGAGAAACGCCGCAAGCCGCGGGTCGGCCTTGAGGGATGCAAGCTCGTCCGCGCTCGGGAGCTGCGGCTTGTCGCGCTCCGCATTCACCATGCAGAGAAAGCCGAACGGCTCGCCCGCCGAGGCCTTGAACTGGTGCCAGGTCATCGACGGGATCGAGATCAGGTCGTTCGTCTTCACCGCGCGCACCGAATTCCCGAGCAGGCACTCGCCGCGGCCGCGCAGGATCATCACCGCATGCACGTGCTCGTGCCGCTCGAGGGTCGAGTAGCCGCCCGGCGCCATCTCGAAATAACGCAGCTCGCAGTGGAGCTTCGGGTCGGCGAACAGAATCTGGCGCGAGATCGACTTGAAGGGAGCGCTGCCCTCCTCCTTGTATGGAAGGCGCTCGACCCCGCTCCATTCGAAGCCGTCCGCAAAGGCGCGGAAACGCGCATCGTCGTCGCGCGTCGGCGCCGCGCGCGCGGATACGGTCTTGCTCTTGTTCTTGAGATCGACGCTCATGGCTTCCGCCCTCTTACGGCGATGGCCCAGTCACGACGTTCGACCAGTCACGACGTTCGCCCAGTCACGACGTTCGCCTGGCCTCGACTATCGCCTGCGCCCGCGGCTCGTGCCCTTGATCTCGGCGACGCGCGCGACGAACGCCGCCGTCTCCTGGGTCAACCGCTCGCGCGCCGCGAGCAGTCCGCCGCCGATGAGGAGCATGACCTCGGTCCCATAGAAGTCAAGCATCTCCGGCACGCGCTCCGGCGTCATCCCGCCCGCGGGCACCGGCACCGCGGGCTCGAGCGCACCCCAGGCGCCGCGCGCCGCGTCGGCCAGCGCCGCGCAGGTCTCGCGCGAATAGCCGAAGCGGCCGCCGTGATTCGGGAACACGGTCGCGTCGGCACCGAACAGCCGAAACAGCTTTCCCAACAGAAGTGGGGGCGCGAAACGCGCGGCGCCCGCGAGTGCGGGATGGGCCATGAACGCCATGTCCGGATTCTCGCGCACCAACGCATGGAACGCGGGCAACCCCACGACCAGCGGCGCGATCAGGAGTGTGTCGAGCCCGGCCGCGCGCGCGCGCTTCACCTGCGCCCGGAGCCGGTCGAGATCGCCCGAGAGACTCGGCAAATAGCGCGTCGGATGGCCGGTCTCGCGCGCCGCCTTCGCGACCGCCTCGGCGCAGACGCCCACGCGCTCGTCGAACGGGCTATAGGCCTGGTCGGCGAGGCCGTGATCGTCCTTGATGTAGTCGATGCCGCCGAGAGCGAAGCGCCGCGCGAGCTCGGCAAGGCGCGCGGGCGCGAAACCCTGCGGCTTCAAGGCCGAGCAGGTCATGGCGCGCCCCTCGGCGCGGACGCGCGCGCGCAATCCCTCGAGCCCGTGGCGCGGCCCGCCGAACGCGGTCAGGATTTCGGGCGGCAGGATCGCGTCGTGGAGCTCGATGTCCGGGTGGATCGAGCTGTTGCCGAACAGCATGTTCATGAGCTGGCCGACCTCGGGGCCGGTGGTCGCGACCGCGAGCCCGATACGCACCTCGAACCGGCCGGGTGCCAACTCCTCGATCCCCTCGATGCGCCCGACGATCTCGTCGAGCACCATGCGGTCGTCGATCGCCGCGACCGGCATCTCTACGCTTTGCTCGACCGCGAGCGCCTGGGCGCGCGCGCCGATCGCGTGCGCGTCGCTCTCGATGCGGTAGATCGCGGTGATGCGGCTTACCAAAATGGGCTCTCCTGCCGCGCCGCGGGACTTCTATTGACCGACCGGCGGCCCGGCTCCGGTTGGTTGACACAAGTCAGGCGGCGTCGCAACCGGGATTTGGGCCCGATCTCGTCCCGCCGGGTCTCGCTCGGCCGGGTTCGGCCGCCGGGTTTGGCCGCTCGACCGTCGGCACCCCGAATGGTGTAGGATTTCCGGGCCATGAGCCCGGAATTCGATTTTGCCGCCCTCGCGAGCCTGGGCGCGGTGATCGTGATCGACATCGTGCTGTCGGGCGACAACGCGATCATCCTCGGCCTCGCCGCGAGCGGCCTTGAGCCCGAGCGCCGCGGGCGCGTGATCTTCTACGGTGTCGCACTCGCGACCCTTCTGCGCGTGGCGCTCGCCTTCGTCGCGGTGCCGCTGCTCGCGATCGTGGGGCTCACGCTCGCGGGCGGCCTCCTTCTTCTATGGGTCGCGTGGAAGATCTGGCGCGAGACGCGCCACGAATTGGCGCCGCCGACAAACGCGGGGTCCGAGCCGGCGTCGCGCCAGGCACCCAAGACCATGCGCCAGGCGATTTTCCAGGTGGCGCTCGCCGACCTGTCGCTCTCGCTCGACAACGTGCTCGCGGTCGCGGGGGCCGCGCATCAGCATCCCTGGGTGCTCGGCATCGGCCTCGCGCTCTCGATCGCCCTCATGGCGTTCGCGGCGCACGCGATCGCGCGCTATCTCGGGCGCTATCCATGGCTCGTCTATGTCGGCCTCGCGGCGGTGGCCTTGGTCGCGATCAACATGATCCTCGAGGGCAGCGCCGAGGTGCTGCAAAGCCTCGGTTACGTCTAGGTGCCCGCACTTGACGGCGTGCGCGCGGCGCCCGATCTAACGCGCCAACGGAGGATGCCAACATGGCCACGGAAACCAAGACCAAGGACGCCGCGGGCACGCGAGCCGCGCGCGGCGTTACCAAGACGATACCGGCGATGCCGACCCAGGACGGCGGCGGCGTCAGCCTCAACCGCGCGATCGGCAATCCGCGCCTCAGCGAGCTCGATCCGTTCCTTCTGCTCGACGAGATCCGCTCCGATGATCCGGGCGCCTACATCGCCGGCTTCCCCGAGCATCCCCATCGCGGTTTCGAGACCGTGACCTACATGCTCGCGGGAAAGATGCGCCACGGCGACAACAAGGGTCACAACGGCGTGATCGAGGCGGGCGACGTGCAATGGATGACCGCGGGCCGCGGCATCGTCCATTCCGAGATGCCCGAGCAGGAAAAGGGATTGCTGTGGGGCTTCCAGCTCTGGGTCAACCTGCCCGCGCGCGACAAGATGCGGGCGCCGCGTTACCAGGAGTTCGCCGCCGGCAAGATCCCCGAGATCGAGCCCGCGCCGGGCGTGCTCGCGCGCGTGATCGCGGGCAAGGTCGGCGGCGTCGAGGGGCCGGTGCGCGGCATCGACGTGGCGCCCGAGTTCCTCGATCTGCGCCTCGACAAAGGTGCGGCCTGGACCGTGCCGGTGACGCCCGGCCACACGGCCTTCGCCTACGTCTACAAGGGCGAGGCCAAGATCGGCGACGAGATCGTGCCGCGCGGGACGACGGCGCTGCTTTCCGACGGCGAGACGCTGGCGGTCGCGGCCCACGGCAAGGCGGCGGGCCTCCTGCTCATCGCGGGGCAGCCGCTCGACGAGCCGGTCGTGCGCTACGGCCCCTTCGTCATGAACAGCCGCGAGGAAATCCTCGAGGCGTTCAAGGATTACGAGGCGGGCCGCTTCTAGGCGACGCGAAAGCGACACGGCACCATCACGAACCCGTCGCCGAATTGCGGCCGACGCGACTTCGAATCGGCGCCCTCGCTGCAATCCAAAGCTCCTAAGGGTGGGGCGCGGACGGACGGTCCGCGTCCCCCTAGGAGTGACATCCCATGAAGCACGTCGAAAAGCTCGCCCAGCACCACGAGACCGCCGCCCACCATCACGAGCAGGCGGCACTCCATCACCGCCGCGCGGCGGAGCTCCACAAGGACGAGGAGCACGAGACGGCGGCGCACCACGCGCATGTCGCCCACGGCCACCATCTTCACGCCGAGCACCATGCGGGCGAAGCGGGCAAGCTGCACGCCGAGCATCACGGCGAGATCGAGGAGTTCGAGGAAACCGACGCCGAGTAGCGGTCTCGCGCGGGCGATCCGGATCGACGACGCCCGGGTCGCCCGCGCGCTTTTTTGCGCGACACAGGCGCACGCCGCGCGTCGGGTGCGCGCGGCCGCCGGCACGCTTACGCAAGCATGACGGCATGGGCCCGTCCTGCAAGGCGCCGCGCCTTCGCCCGGAGCGCCTAACCTCTTGGGCAAGCGCGGCATTTCGGCCTATCCAGGAAGCGCGCGCCGGGTTATAAAGCCTTCCATGAAGGCGCACGGCCGTTACATTCTGAAGCAGCTTCTCGTCGCGATGCTGTTCGTCAGCTTCTGCCTGACTTGCGCCATCTGGCTCACCCAGTCGCTGCGCTTCGTCGAATTGATCGTCGACAAGGGCATTTCGTTCGGCACCTTCCTCTACCTCACGGCGCTCCTGCTGCCGAGCTTCCTCGCGATCGTGCTGCCGATCGCCCTCTTCAGCTCGGTGCTGTTCACCTACAACAAGCTCTGGATGGACCGCGAGCTGGTGGTGCTGCGCTCGATCGGCGTGAGCCAGATGTCGCTCGCCCTTCCGGCCCTGGCGATCGCGGGCGTCGTGCTGGTCGCCGCCTACGCGATCAACCTCTATTTCCTCCCGGCCTCGTACCGCGACTTCCGGGACCTCGAGTTCGCGATCCACAACAACTTCTCGGCGCTCCTGCTGCAGGAGGGCAAGTTCAACACGATCGGCGACGGGCTCACGGTCTATGTGCGCTCGCGCGTCGGCGACGGCGAGCTCGCGGGCATCCTGGTCGAGGACATGCGCAACCCGAAACGTCCGGTGACCTACACCGCCGAGCGCGGCGAGCTGATCTCCTCGCCCGACGGGCCGCGCGTGGTCCTGTTCAACGGCAACCGCCAGGAGGTGAACCCCACCGACGGCCGCCTCTCGATCCTCTATTTCGACCGGTACAGCGTCGATTTGAGCTGGCTCTCCCAAGGCATCGAGAACCAATGGCGCCGGCCCCAGGAGCGCTTCCTCGGCGAGCTGCTCCATCCCAACATGAACGATGCCAACGACCGGTTCTATTTCGGCCAGCTCATCGTCGAGGCGCACCAGCGCCTGGTGAGCCCGTTCTACGCCTTCACCTTCACGCTCATCGGGCTCGCGGCCCTGCTCTCGGGCGATTTCAGCCGCCAGGGCCAGACGCTGCGCGTCCTGGTCGCGATCCTGTGCGTCGTTTTCCTGCAGGCGGCCGAGGTCGGCATCCAGAACGTCGCCGGGAAGGACCTCTCGCTCCTCCCGCTCCTCTACGTCAATTGCTTCGTGCCGCTCGCGCTCGCCGCCCTCTACCTCGTGCGCCCGCCGCGGCGCCGCCCCAAGGCCTGGTTCGAGGGGCTCGACGGCCCGGCGGAAGCCGCGGGCTCGCCGTGACGCGCCGGGCCGCCTCGAACGGCGCCTGCGCGCGGAAGGAGCGCTAGATGCGCACCTCGCCCACGCTCTCGATCTATTTCGGACGCCAGTTCCTGGCCGCGTTCGGCGCCATCCTCATGGCCTTCGTGAGCGTGAGCTTTCTGTTCGACCTGGTCGAGACGCTGCGGCGCGCGAACTCGAAGGACAACGCGGTGTTCTCGGTCGTGCTGTCGATGTCGCTGTTCAAGCTGCCGCACCTGACCGAGCAGGTGATCCCGTTCGCGGTCCTGTTCGGCGCCATGCTCGCCTTCTGGCGCTTGACGCGCAGCCAGGAGCTGATCGTGGTGCGCTCGGTCGGCGTCTCGGTCTGGCAGTTCATCTTCCCGGCGCTCTTTCTCGCGTTCCTGATCGGGGTCGCGAAGATCACCATGCTCAACCCGGTCGCGTCCGCCATGCTGTTCCGCTACGAGGAGCTCGAGAACAAGTACCTCAAGGGCAAGACCAGCATGCTCTCGGTCTCCGACACCGGATTCTGGCTGCGCGAGAACGATCCCGGCGGCGACGTGATCGTGCACGCGCTGCGCGTGACGTCGCACGATTTCAACAATTTCGAGCTCCACGACGTGACCTTCTTCCGCTTCGGCGCCAACGACCGCTTCGTCGGCCGCATCGACGCGACGAGCGCACGGCTCAAGGCCGGCGACTGGGACCTCACGAACGCCTGGCGCGCGTCGCCCGACCGGCCGCCGCGCTTCGAGAAGACGCTCCGCGTCCCGACCGAGCTCACCTTCAACGAGATCCAGAACAGCTTCGCCTCGCCCGAATCGATCTCGTTCTGGGACCTGCCGCGCTTCATCGACGTGCTCCAGCGCGCGGGCTTTTCGGCCCAGCGCCACCGGCTCTATTGGAACTCGCTGCTCGCCGACCCGCTGCTCCAATGCGCCATGGTGCTGATCGCCGCGAGCTTCTCGCTGCGCCACCAGCGGCGCGGCGGCACGCTGCTCTTGATCGCGCTCGGCGTCTTCACCGGCTTCCTCATCTACTTCCTCTCCGACGTGGTGTTCGCGCTCGGCCTCAGCGCCACGATTCCGATCTTCCTCGCGGCGTGGAGTCCGGCGGGTGCGAGCACGCTGCTCGGCAGCGCCGTCCTGTTCCATCTCGAGGACGGGTAAGAGGCCGTGCGGCGGACTTTCCCGGCACTCCTGCTATGCGGGCTCATGGTGCTGTTCGCGCCCTTGGCGCGCGCCCAGGGCACACCCGGCACGCCCCCGTCGCAGTCGAAGTCGCCGGGCTACGGCGGCAAGCTCACCCGCTCCTCGGCACCGGCGCTGCTTAAGGCCGACCGCGTCTCCTACGACCAGGATCTCGGCATCGTGGTCGCCTCCGGCCACGTCCAGATCTCGCAGAACGAGCGCGTGCTGCTCGCCGACACGGTCACCTACAACCAGCGCGTCGATCTCGTGACCGCGTCGGGCAATGTGAGCCTGCTGCAGCCCGACGGCGACGTCGTGTTCGCGAGCTACATGGAGCTGAGCGAGGGGCTGAAGCAGGGCGCGATCCAGGATTTCCGCCTGCTGCTTTCGGACCACGCGCGCATGGCGGCGACCGGCGCGCGCCTCGGCGGCAACGGCAACCTCACCGAGATGGCGAACGGCGTCTATTCGCTGTGCGCGCCGTGCAAGAAGGACCCGACGCGCGCACCCCTGTGGCAGGTCGAGGCGCGCGACATCACCCACGACGACACCGACCACGAGATCCGCTTCGAGGACGCGACCATGGAGATGTTCGGCGTCCCGGTCGGCTGGACGCCCTACTTCCAGTTCCCCGACCCGACGGTGAAGCGCAAGAGCGGCTTCCTGATGCCCACCTACGGCGTCAGCACCCAACTCGGCACGCTGATCCAGGTGCCCTACTTCCAGACCCTCGGCCCCGACAAGGACGTGCTGCTCAACCCGATCTTCACCACCAAGGGCGGCCAGGTGTTCGACGGCGAGTACCGCGAGCGCTGGGGCGACGCGGCGCTCGACGTCCAGGGCAGCCTCACGGGGGCCAGCTCGCCCCTCGACAGCCACCAGGATTCGATCGGCGGCAACGTGAACGCGCGCGGCATCGTCGACATCAACGACAATTGGCGCGCCGGCTTCGACGCTTATCGCGAAACCACCCAGACCTACATCGCCTACTACAAGCTCCTCACCGCGCCGAGCAGCACGCTGCTCACCTCGCGCGCCTATGCCGAGGGATTCTTCGGCCGCAGCTACAACTCGCTCGATGCCTACGCGTTCCAGGATTTGCGCACGACCGTGCCGACCGACACGCTGCCCGTCATCGCGCCGTCCTACCAGTTCAACTATGTGAGCGAGCCGGGCTCGCACGGCCAGCGCTGGACCGTCGACGCGAGCGCTCTCAACCTCTCGACGCCGGTCGGCGTCGACTCGCGGCGCCTGTCTCAACGCACCCAGTGGGACCTGCCCTACACCGCGTCCGACGGTCAGATGTACGACCTCGCCCTCAGCTTCGAGACCGACGGCTACTCGACCAGCGACAACATCAACCCGAACAACCCGACCGCCCTCAGGACCGACACCTCGGCGGGGCGCATGCTGCCCCAGATCAAGCTCGATTGGCGTTATCCCTGGGTGCGCCAGGCCGGTACGGTCGAGGAGCTGATCGAGCCGCACGTCGCGTTCATCGGCGGTCCCCAGGGTCGCAACAGCTTCCTGATCCCGAACCAGGACAGCCTCGCCTTCGAGCTCGACGACACGAACATGTACAACCTCAATCCGTTTCCCGGCGTCGACCGAGTCGACGGCGGCGAGCGCGTGATCTACGGCACCAGCATCGGCGCCTACGGCAGCAAGGGCGGCACCGCCAACATGTTCTTCGGCCAGCTCTACCGGCCGCACACCGACGACACGTTCACCACCTACTCCGGCCTTTCGGGCCACCAGTCGGATTATGTCGGCCACGTGCAGATCAAGCCCTTGAAGGACGTCGACGTCACCTACCGCTACCTGCTCTCGCCGACCGACTTCTCGCCGCGCAGCACGCTCGTCAGCGCGACGCTCGGCCCTTCGGGCTACACGCTCAGCGCCAATTACCTCTCGGTCACCCAGCAGGTGCCGGGGGTCGGCATCCAGGGCGTGCAGGAGGGGCAATTCACGCCGAACGTCAAGATCACCGACCATTGGAGCGCCACTTCCGGCACCGTCTACAACTTCACCGTCGGCCGCTTGAGCAGCATCTCGGCGTCGGCGATCTACGACGACGAATGCTTCAACATGACCGCGGTGCTCTCGCGCAGCTACACCCAAAGCGGCCCCGTCATGCCCAGCACCAGCATCCTCGTGACGCTGATCTTCAAGAGCTTCACCACGATCCCGATCGGCGGCAGCCTCAACAACAGCAACAGCAACAACCAATAAAAAAGGCCGGATTCGCGGCGCGAACCCGGCCCTCGAGGGGCGATCGATGGGCGCTCAGCGTCCGGCGGCGCGCCGCGTGAAAAGCCGGCCGAGACAATGGAGCGGCGCCGCGCCGAATGCGCCCGCGAGCTCCCGGAGCGCCGGGCCCCAACGCCCGGCCGCCGCGAACTCGCGCGCGTAGCCGTAGCGGAGGCCCGCGAGGAACACCCGACCGCGCTGTCGCGCCGCGGCGGAGAGACCGGGCAACTTCCGCGCGCGCCGATAGAGGATGACGCCGTCGCGGGCGCGGCTCGCGAGATGTTGCGGGCTCACCGCGAGGCGGGTCGGCGTGCGATGCTCGCGCACCTCGGCGAGGAACGCGTCGATCATGGCGAAGGCGCCCTTGCCGGCGAGCGCGATCCAGAGCGCGAAATCCTGGGCGTAGGCGAAGTCCTTCGGATAGCCGCCCGCCGCGAGCGCCGCGCGCCGCCGGTACATCACGCTCGAATGGGGGAACGGGTTGGAATAGGCGAGCGCCTCGGAAAGCGCCGTGGCGTCGGTCGGCGGCGTCGAGACGCCGAGCACGGTGTTCGAATCGTCGACGAAGCGGACGAAGCTTCCGACCAGGACCACGTCGGGACGGCGATCGAGGAGCTCGGCCTCGCGCGCGAGCCGGTCGGGTGCCGCGAGATCGTCCGCGTCGAGCACCGCGACATAATCGCCGCGCGCGGCGCTTAGGCCGAGATTGAGCGCGGGCGTGCGGCCGATGTTCTTCCCGAGGTCGTGGAGCCGGATACGCGCGTCGGCCGCCGCATAGGTGTGGAGCAGCGCCTTCGAGCCGTCGGTCGACCCGTCCTCGACCACCACGAGCTCGAAGTCCGTGAGCGTCTGGGCGAGGATGCTGTCGAGCGCGGGCTTGAGATAGGGCCCGGGATTGTAGCTCGTCATCAGCACCGAGACGCGCGGGCGTGCGGCGCTCACGATGGACCTCCCCGCGCGCGCGCCGAGCGCTCTTGACGGACGCACGACCCTGCGCCACCGTCATCCACGCGAGGCTCGCTGCCGCCGTTCGTTCCGATTCGGGTCATCGATGCAAGTCCTGAGGAAGCTCACGACCGCCGTGCGCGATCCGCGCGCCGCCGCGCGCACGGCCGCGACGCGCGCGCTCGGCGCTTGTCTTCTGACGCTTTGGCCCGCGGCGCGCATCGAGCGGGTGCTGGCGACTTGGCATCTTCCGGAGCGCCGCACGGGCTTCGAGCGCCTCGCCTTCCCGGCCCTTTTCGAACGCTGGATCGCGACGCGCTACCTCGCCGAGCCCGATCCCGACCGGCGCGAGGCGCTCAAGGACATCTGCATGGCCGGCGAGTCCGGCGTGTCCTGGGCCGAGCATTACGAAGAGACGCCGATCCGGCGCGAAGGCAAGGTCGGCGATCTCGCGTTCGACGCGGCCTGCCCCTGGTTCGACGGGCTGGAGGCGGCGTTGGCCGCGGCCCCGCCCAACGCACTCACGGTCCAGATCGGCTGCTCGTCGGGCCGCGAAATGGCCCATTACGCGCAGCGCTTTCCCGCACTGTCCTTCCTCGGCACCGACATCGACCCCGCCATCGTCGCGCGCGCGGCGCGCGTCCATCGTCTCCCCAACCTCCGCTTCGAGGTCGCGCGCGCCCACGCGCTCATGGCGCGCATTCCCGAGGTGCCGCCGCTCATCCTCTATTCCAACGGAGCGCTTCAATATGTGCAGCCGGAGCATGTCGCCGCGATGTTCCAAGCCTTCGCGCGTCGCGGCAGGCTGCGCACGATCTTCGGCGAGACCTGGCGCCCCGACGGGCGGCCGCTCGGCGCACACAGCCGCTGGCGCGGCAATTTCGCCTGGTCGCACGATTACCGGGATTATGCCGAGGAGGCCGGCCTTGCCGTGCGCGAGGCGCGCGCGATCCCGCTTCGCCTCGGCACGGGAGCCGCGGCGGACGCGGCGGTGCGGCATTATTACCTCGCGGCCGAGGCGGGCTGAGCGCCGCGACGCAGGAGCCGGCAGCCAAACGATTGTCACGACGCGGCCGCCGACCTATGATGCCGGCCGCTTTCGAGCCCGGGGCCAAGCCATGACCACGCGTCCGTTCACCGAAACGCAGCGCCGCCAGTTCGAGGAGGACGGCTTCTTCTTCCTGCGCGACCTGTTGACGCCGGCCGAGACCGCCGAATTGTCGCGCCGCATCGACGATCTGATGGATGGGCGCATCGCCCGCCCGGGCATGTTCTTCCAGCGCGACTCCGGCACCGGCGACTATGACGGCGTGCAGTGGGACACGACGCGGTTCAGCGGCCCGAGCCGCGACTACCGCAAGATCAAGGGCTTCGAGTACGACCCGCTGTTCCTGGCGCTGTTCCAGTGCGCGACCATCCGCTCGCTCTCGGAGGCCTTGATCGGGCCCGCGGTCTCGAGCATGCGCGCGATGCTGTTCAACAAACCGGCGCGCATCGCGGGCGAGCTGCCGTTCCACCAGGACGTGAGCGCCAAATGGCCGATGAGCGCATCGCCCTCGCTCACGCTCTGGATCGCGCTCGACGACGCCACGGTCGAAAGCGGGTGCATGGAATTCGCGGTCGGCTCGCACAAGCACGGCCGCATCGGCGACGGCCACCTGCTCAAGGCCGAGGACGAGGCGCGCTACGCGCCGGCCGACCGGCGCCGCATGATCGAGCTCGAGGCGGGCGACGCGGTCGTGTTCCACTGCGCCCTCCTCCACCGCTCCGGCCCCAACAAGACCGACAATTCGCGGCGCGCCATGACGCTGTGCTTGATGGACGCGAACATCCGGCACACGAAGTCGGGGCGCACCTATCCGGTGATCTTCGGGCCGGGTGCCCTCGACCCCGCCGCAGTCGCAACGCTCGAGCGCATCGAGCTCGTCGAGTCCTAGACGGCCGCCAGCCCGTCGATCCAGCGGCGCCGGCCGCGGTCGAGCCGGAACCAGGCCCCCTGGTCCACCATCCGGCGCTGGCGCAGCCCGTCGACCGCGGTGAGGAGCCCGTAGCGGAGACTTTCGGACGCGCGCTGCTCGACCGGGTGCGCGCGCATCACGAGCTCGCACACGTCGGCGAGCGCGTCGAGCGAGCGGCCGCACTCGGGGTAATGGGCGTCGTTGGCGAGAAGCGTTGCGACCGGCGCCGAGAGCTCGACCGGCCCGGCCGGCGGGCGCGCGATCAGGGCCATGAGCTCGTCCAAGCTCTTGGGCCGGAACGTGTAATCGATGATGCGCGAGGAATCGTCGCTCAAGGGCAGCACATGCGCCTTGCGCTTGGGCGCGATGCGATCGATGCAGACCACCGGTTTTCCCATGACGAAGGCGTCGTAGAAGCTGGTGGAGGGCGGGGCCACCATCCAGTCGACCTCCTCGAGCCAATGGATGAAGGGCTGGTCCCAGGGTGCGATCGAGATCGGCAGACGCTGCGCCGCCGCCAGCGCTTCCCAATGGGTGCGGTCCTCGCGCGGATGGATGCGTAGCGCCACGCGATGGCGTTGCGGGTCGAGCCGGTCGATGAGATCGAAGGTGACGCGCAAATCCGACACGTTGGTGAAATAAAGATCCTCGATATCGAGGGTCGGGTCGGGCTGCAGCTGGATATGGTGGAATTTGGAGCGGCGCGCCGAGTGGACATAGGTCAAGGCCGTGCGCCCGTCGAACGGGTTGAGCATCGAGTAGCGGGTCAGGAGCCCGATGCGCACGGTCCCGTCGCCGCTCGCCGCGCGCGGCCGCGGCCGCGGCAGGCAGCGCCGGTCGAAGCGCGGATGGCCGATCACGTGGCAGCGATCCGCGAGATGGGGCGCGAACTGCTCGAAGCCGATGAGCTGCTGCTTGCCCCAGAGGCAAAAGGCCGCGACCTTCTCGACCCAGCGCCGGTCGCCGGCCATGAAGGGATCGCCCAGGAACTTCAACGCCGCGCGCTTCGGGTCCTCGGGAATGCCGCCGATGCCCTCGGTCGGCAGCACGATCATGGGCGGCATGGGAGCCGTGGGATCCGGGGCGACCGCCTGGACGAACTGCACGGTCGGCAGGACGAGCGCGTCGAACGGGCACACGCGCGGCAGGAACCGGCTCGACGGCCGGTTGCCGTAGACGAGCTCGATGCCGCGCGCCGCCAGCACGCGCTTCAGATTGGCGGCGACGACCGAATCGCGCGCCACCTCGTCGATGTGGAAATAAACTCTTTTAACCATCTCGATGCGGCCCGTTTCCGTTTCTTGTTGCGCGGTCCTGCGCGCTACCAGGTGCTGCGGCCGCCATCCATGACCAGGTTGGCGCCGGTCATGTAGGACGAAGCGTCGGACAGCAGGAACACGACGGCCGCCTTGTATTCGTCCGCGCGCGCCATGCGGCCGAGCGGGATCAGGTCCGCGAGGCGCGCGACGAAGGCGTCGTCCTGGCCGTTATGGACGCCGCCCGGCGAGAGCGCGTTGACGCGCACCCCCGCCTCGGCCCAATAGGTCGCGAGATAGCGGTTGAGGCCCAGGAGCCCGGCCTTGAACACCGAATAGGTCACGGGCTTGACCGGCTGCGCCTCGGGCGCGAGGCCGGGCTGGCGATAGAGGCGCTGGTCGGGCGCGATCACGGCGAGGTCGGACGCGATGTTGAGGATGACGCCCGAGCGCCGGCGCGCCATCTCGCCGCCGAACGCCTGCGCGCACACGAAAGCGCCCGTGAGCCCGACCGCGAGGTCCGCGTTCCAGAGCGCGAGCGGGAAGGTCTCGAGCCGGCTCGAATTCTGGACCGCGCCGTCGGTGTCGACCTTGGGATCGTTGGCGGCGTTGTTGACGAGCCCGTCGATGCGGCCGTAACGCGCGAGCACCGTAGCGAGCGCGGCGCGCACCGCGGCCGGGTCGGTGATGTCGCAGCCGAGGCCGAGTGCCTCGGCGCCGGTCTTCGAGATCGCCGCCGCTGCCGCCTCGGCTGCCGCGCGCCTGATGTCGAGCAGCACCGGAACGCCGCCCGCTTCCGCGATCGCCTCGGCGTGGCGCGGGCCCAAGAAGCCGCCGCCGCCGGTGATCGCGATCACCTTGCCGTCGAGGCGGAAGCGCGCGCCGACGCCGCCGTCCTTGGAGCTCGTGCTCATAGGGTCACCGCCTTCCCGGTCTCGAGGGATTGCTTCGCCGCCAGGCAGACTCTGAGCGTCGCGGCCCCGGCCGAAACGGGGATCTGCGGCCGCTCCGCGCCGCCGAGGCAGGCGATGAAATGGGCCATCTGGGCCCGGAACATGTCGTTGCGCTGCCAGCCGGGGAAGCTCCGCTCTGTCTCGTTCCCGGCCGCATCCACGATCGTCACCTGGTTCCGGTGATAATCCCACGCGATCGTGCCGCGCGTGCCGGCGATGCGACAAAACCGCCGCGGCACGCGTTGGACGAAGTCGACATGGACCTGGACCGGCACCGGCCGGCCGCTCGCGCCGCATTGCATCAGGATCGAGGCCGTGTCCTCGACGTCCATCTCGAGATCGGAAAGCTTGCCGCCGACCGCGAACAGCACCCTCGGCAGGCCGAACAACCACGTGGCGTAATCGATGTCGTGGCTCAGGCACAGGATGGCACCCCCACCCTGGTCACGCCGCGCCGCATGGCTCGTGCGGTAATCTTCGTAGGGGTGCATGCCCGGCAGCCATTCGCCGAAATGGACCTCCGCGGCGATCGGATCGCCGATGGCACCCTCCTGCAACAGCTCGCGCATCAGGCGCAGGGCGGGATGGAAGCGCAGCTGATAGCCCACATGGGTCACGAGCCCGCTCCGCGCGACCAGCGATTCGAGCCGCTCGACCCCGTCGAGCGAGGCGCCCAAGGGTTTCTCGATGAAGAGATTGTGCCCGCGCTCGGCCGCGGCGAGCGCGGTTTCCACATGCATCGAGATCGGATTGGTCACCAGCACGGCATCGAGCTCGCGCTCAAGGGCGCGCTCGAAGGACGGCTCGTCGATGAGCCCGTAATGGGCGACCGGATCGCGGCCCTGGATCGCCGTCATGTCGTCGTTGATGACGATGTCGAGGCCGCGTTTCCTATGGACGTAGATCGTGGCCTCGTCGCCGAGGAGCGAGCGCAGCACGCGCACATGGCGCTGGCCGATCGAGCCCAGGCCGCAAACGAGGAACTTCATGACGGGTGACGCTTTCCGGCCGAGCCGTTCGCCTCGGCGTCGCCCTCGGCGATGGCGCGTTCGGCGTCCGCGACCTCGTCCGGATAGTCGATGTCGACGCTCCGCTCCTCGATCACGAAGGGCAGGATGCGCGTCCCCGTGGTCGATTGCTTCTCCATCACGGTGCGCGTCCAGGCGATGTCGACATAGCCGTTCTGCCAATAGACCAGCGGCAGGCGCTGGCGCGGAAGGTTGTAGGGCTCGGTCGTGCCCGGGAGCGCGGCCACCGGCGCCAAGCAGCCATCGGCGCCGATGAGCCACATTTTGTAGGGCGTTTGCTCGGCGAGCGAGACCGAGCGGAGCGAATCCGCCTCGGGATGGGCGAGGAACGTCTCGATCGCGCGGTCGATGGTCGCGGGGCGCCGGGTCGGATTGGTGGGCCGAAGATTGACGACGGCGTCGGGCCGATAGCGCTCTTGCGCGCCGAGCCAGTCGAGCGCGTGGCGATGAAACTCGATGTCGAGGGAGTCGTCGCGCGCGAGCTCGGCGGGCCGCAAGAACGGCACCTCGGCACCCGCCGCCTTGGCGACCGCCGCGATCTCGGCGTCGTCGGTCGTGACGATCACGCGCGAAACCAGGCGCGAGGCGCGCGCCTGCTCGATCGAATGGACGATGAGCGGCCGCCCCGCGAGCGGGAGCAGGTTCTTGCGCGGGATCGACTTCGACCCGCCGCGCGCGGGAATGAGGGCGAGAATCTCGGCCATCGCCTATCCGACCGCGAGGCCCATGAGCCGCTCGACCAGCTCGCGCGCGGCCCCCTCGCCGCCCGCCGCTTTAAGCACGTAACGCGCCGCCTTACGCACACGCTCATGGGCGTCGGCGACCGCGACCGGATGCCCGACCGTCCCCATGGCCTTGAGATCGTTGAGGTCGTTCCCGACATAGACCACGCTCGCGAGCGCGATGCCCGCGGCAATGCAATGGGCCTCGAGCGCCTGCGCCTTGTCGGCGACCGCCTGGAGCACCGGCACGCCGAGCTTTCGCGCGCGCGCCGCCACCACCGGATTGCGCTCGGTCGAGAGAATGAGCGTCGGAATGCGCGCCGCGCGCAACGCGTCGAAGCCGAGCCCGTCGGCGCGGCTGCAAAGGACCGCCTCGCGTCCGTCCTCGAGCACAAGCACGCGGTTGTCGGTGAGCACGCCGTCGAAATCGAACACGATGAGCGCCACGCGCGCCGGATCGAGACGCGGACGCGCGGCGGACTTAGCGCGTTTGGCCATGAAGCAATTCCCCCACCTTTCGATTGAAGGCACCGAGCCGCGCGCGCATGCCGTCGCGCGTGACGCGGAAGCGGCGCCGCAGCTCGTCGGGCCGGTCGAGCGCCGCCTCGATGGCAACGCGGAGGCGACCCGCGAGATCGGGTGCGAGCGCGTCGATCGCCAGGTCGCCCAAGCCGACATCGTCGAGAAAGCGGCCGAGCCGGTCCTGGGTCACGAGCGGGATCATCGGCACGCCGAGGCCGATCGAGGGCGACATGGCGTGGACGCGCATCGCGATCACGAGCTGGGCACGGGCGTAGCGGCCGTAGAAGCGCTTCGCGTCCGCCATGCGCGCGAGGCCGGTCGAGATCATGCGCTGGTGCGCGAGCTGCGGGCGGCAGCACGCGATGAAGTCGGCGATCATGCGATGATCGTCGAAATAATGGGGCGCCAAGACGAGATTTGCGCCGCGCGCATCGAGCACGGGCTCGAGCGCCTGGGCAATCCCGCGCAGCACTTCCATGCGCCGCTCGGGTGTGCCGTAGCGCTCGGCCGAATCCTCGTCGTTGAGGGCGAGCACGATGTTGGGTCGCCCGGGATCGAGCGCAAGATCGTCCGCCGCGGCCGCCGCGTCGTCGGCTTCGACGAACACCGCGGGATCGGGGATTACGTGGAGCCGATCGCTCGCGATGCCGAGCGCGCCTTCGAGCCATTCGCGCGTGCCGTCGTTGCGCAACGCGAGCAGCATGTCTTGGCGCCCGAGCGCGTGGTCGAACGCCCAACGCAGCTTGTCCGCGTGATGGAACCGCTGGCCCGCCCAATGTCGGTAGGAAATCCCGTAGAAGATCAATGGTTTACGGATCTCCGGCCAAAGCGCTGGCGGAAGGTCGAAGCGCATGCCCGCGTGCTCGAGATAGGCGCGCCCGTTGATCGTGACCGCACCGCCCACGATCATGCCGTCCGAGCGGTTGATCGCGCCTACGAAATCCCGATCGAATTTCTTGAGCCCGAAGGTGTAATCGTCCCACGGCACGCGCGACCACGAGACCGGTGCCGCCAGATCCTCGCCCAGCACGCGCTCGGCACCGTCGGCGAGCGCCCCATTGCCCACGTTGGTGCTGTGGCTGTTCACCAAATGCAGAAGGCGGAGCGTCGCGGTCATGGGAATGGGTGCGCGCCTCAGCCGACCCGGCGCAGCTTCTTGAGGATCGGGATCTCGCTGTCGTAAACGCGCTTCTTGCCGTCGCCGCGCACCACTTCCCAAGTGCGGATGTATTTCGCCATCAGCTCCATGCCACGCGGCTCGAGGCTCGCCGCCTGATCGGTGCCCCACATCGCGCGGTCGAGGGTGATGTGGCGCTCGACCATGCAGGCGTCGTAGGCAGACGCCGCCATGACCGATGGGATCACGTCCGGCTCGTGGCCGCTGTAGCCGACCGGCTTCCCGTAACGCGCGCGCAAGCTCGCAATCACCGAGAGGTTGAGCTCCTCGTGCTTCGAGGGATAGGTCGAGTTGGTGTGGAGAAGGATGAGCGGCGTGCCCTCGAGGATCGCGACCGCGCGGTCGATCTGGTCGAGCGTGCTCATGCCGGTCGAGAGGACGATCGGACGCTTCGTGGCCTTGATGTGCTTGAGGAGCCCGTCGTCGGTCAGGCAGGCCGACGCGATCTTGTAGCATACGGGGTCGAAGCGCTCGAGAAAGTCGACGCTGCCCTCGTCCCAGGGCGAGCAGAACCAATCGATGCCGTGCGCGCGGCAATACGCATCGATTTCCTTGTATTGCGCCGCGCCGAACTCGAGGCCGCGTTTCAGGTCGCCATTGGTGCTGCCGAACGGCGATTCGCGCTCGCGCGCCAGATCCTCGGGCGTGTAGACCACGTCGACCGTGCGTTTCTGGAACTTGACCGCGTCGAAGCCGAATTCGACCGCTCGGTCGATGAGCTTCTTCGCGATCGCGAGGTCGCCATTGTGGTTGATGCCGATCTCGCCCACGATGTAGCAGGGCTGGCCGGGACCGACGGACTTCTTGCCGATGCGGACGGGCTGGGCGGTCATGGTCGTTCTCCTCTGGGGGCGCGCGCTCGGGCGCGCAATGATCGCTGGAATTCTTCGGATTTCGGGGCGCGCGTCACGCCGGAACGGCTTCGCGCGGCGCGAGCGACAGGGCCGCGCGCAGGATCGACTCCTTGACCGGCGCGATCCAGCGCTCGAGCTCGGCCGTACGCGGCGCGCGCGCCGCGTCGCCGGCGGGCTCGGCAAAGGAAGCGGCCAGGATCGCGCGCAATTCCCCGACCGTGCGGCACCGCGTCGTCAATCCGTCGGGCGCCTTGTCGTAGTCGAGATCGGTCTCGCGCCCGACGAAGACCGCAGGCTTGCCCGCAAGCAGCGCGTCGAAGACCGCGGCCGAGGTGCAATAAAGGACCAGGTGCGCGTCGTCGAGGAGCGTCGCGGCCGGTGCGTCGACGTAGCCGAGATGGTCGAGGTCGCCGCCTGCGATGCGCGCCGCCCCCTCGCGCAACGCGCGGCGGAAATCCTCGCCCGTCGCGGGGTGATAATTGACCGTGACGGTGCGGCCGAGCCCGCGGCTCGCGAGCGCTGCCTTGGCGACGAGCTCGATCGATTCCGCGAGATCGATGCTCGTGCAACACAGGATACCACGGCCTCCCGTTTCGGCCGCGCGCGACGGCTTGGCATAACGCACGGCGCCCAGAACCGCGAGGCGCCCGGGAGGGAAACCCACGGCGCGGAACCAGTCCGCGTATCCCTCGCCCGCGACCAAAAGCCGGTCCGGAATGAGGCCGCTTTCGATCTCGCGCCGGCTCGGAAACAGGCTCAGATAGGTCCGGGCGAACGGGACGTGCTGCACCCCGATCACGCGCGCATCGGGCAGCCAGCGGCGCAATCCTCGGCGCAGCATCTTTTCCCAGGGCTGATGCTCGTAGGGATGGGCGAGCGAGGCGGGTGCGGCGCCGAGCCGCGCGAGCGTCTGGCACAGGGCCTTGTGGCCGAAGGCGGTCACGACGTCGAAGCTGCCGAGCTCGCGCCAGGCGCCGAGACGTAGGATGGCGCCCACGTCCTCGCCCGCGAGCGTCGCGCGCGGCACGCGCCACGGCAGCGCCATGGAAATGAACGCCGCCGCGAGCATCGCGCCCGCGGGCGCCAGCTCCTCGAACATCAGCACTGGAACCCTCGAGGCGAGGGCACCCTGCGCCGCGGCCGCGTAATCCTCGAGCCCGGGAGCCGCGCGCATGAGATAGGCGACGCCCTCGCCCGCGGCCGTCGCGGTCGCCGCGAAGCCCGGGAGATAGGCGTCGTCGGGCAAGGCCGCACCCGGCGGAAAGGTCTCGGCGCGTAGCCACGAGACCAGCAGCACCCGGGCGCGCCGTAAACCTTCGAGGTCGAGCGGCCGCGCAAGTCGAAGCGAGCGCAACAGGCGGCGGCGCCGGCGATAGTCGGCGCAGCCGCGAAGCCGGACCCGGACGCCGCGCGCAAGGCAACGCAAGACGTAGCCGATGGCGCGCACCCCCTCGCCCAATGGCCGCGCGCGTCCCGGCCCGCCCCAGCCGACGCGATGGCCGCGGCGGCGCATCTCGGCGTCGTAGAGGCGGCAACGCGCGCGATCGTCGCACAGCACGAGCAATCGCTCGTGGCGCCGCAGCGTCTCGAGCAGAAAAAAGAAACGCGCGAGATCGAGCCCGAGGGTCGAGGACAAGGGATTGCGCTCGCCGAGATGGGTCGCGTCCCACCAATCGCGCGCGACACCCGGGCGCAGCACCGCGGCGTCGAGATCGAGGAATTCCCGGCGTAGCGACTCCGCCGCACGCCGCAGCCCGTCGCCCACCGGCACCAGCGTCCAGCCCGCGGGGAGCGCGCGCTCGAGCGCGGCCAGGGCCGCGAAGGACGATCCCAGATAAAGCACCGCGAAGGCGCCGCGCGCGGCACACGCTTCGAGCGCATCCGGGCTCGCCTCGTCCGCGGGCAGCATGACGATCTCGGCCGCGCCCGTCATCGCGCCGCCGGAAGCAGCACCGACGATGGCAAATGAAGCTCGAGCGCCGGCTCGTCCGGCGTCTCGCCCGCCGCGGCCTTGCGGAGCGCGAACACCGCGAAGACGAGCCGCTCGTAAAGCGTGCGCGCGGTCGCGGACGGACGGCCCCAATAGCCGTAGCCGAGAATGCGCGCGGGTGCGGGCACTTGGCTCGCGAGAAGCCGCAGCGCGTCGACCCCATTGAGCACCACATAGGGTGCGCGCTCCGCGTCCGCGGGCGGCGGCTCGGCGCCGTGCCAGATGTACTGGAAGCTTCGCGCGGGATCGCGCACGCCCGCGCCCGGGGTGAGCCGGAGCGAAAGCACGAGATGGCCGCCCGGCGCCACGCGCTCCCAGCACGCCTTGAGGATGCCGGTGCCGTCGAGATTCCAATCGACCACGCTCAGCGCCGCGACGAGATCGAAGACGCGGCCCGCAAGCGGCGCGCAATCGCAAATATCGCCCGCGATGAACTCGCTCGGGATCGCGGCGGGACGCGCCTGCGCCGCCTCGATCGCCTGGCGGTTGATGTCGACGCCGACATAGCGCTCGAGCGGGAAGCGCTCGGCCAAGGCCGTGCCCAGGCCGCCCAACGCGCAGCCGACGTCGAGCACCGCGCCGAGGCTCGACCGCTCGCGCGCGATCGCCTCGAACACCCAGCGCTCGGAGGGATAGAACTCGTCCCAATGGCGGCGATGGCGCTCGAAATAGCGCGCGATCCCGTCGGTCCGGTAGACGATGTTCTTCGCGGTCACGAGCGGCAACTTTCAGGGCGCGCTCGGCGCCGGCGTGCGGTAGAGGTTGGAGAGCGCCTCGTTCGGCCGGCCCAGCCGGTCGGACGCGCGGCCCGCCGCGACGTCGATCCAGCCGCCCTCCTCGTCGGAGCGATAGAAGGCGTGGAGCAGGTTGATCGAGCTGAGACAGTCGCGCCGGTCGACCGGAAAGGACCGGCGCCCGGCGAGGTCGGCCACCAGGTTGCGATAGACCTCGAAATGGCCGAAGCCGTAGACGTCGGGAAACTTCTCGCTCGCCTCGGCGCAAACGGCCGGATCGGGCGTGAAGGTCCGGAGCTCGTTGACCGCCCAGCCGCCGAGCTCGGCGAGCCCCTTCGAGCCCACGATCGAGAGCGACGCCTCGAAATCGTCCGGTCGCGCCGCCGTCGTGACCTCGACCACGCCCACGGCCCCGCTGCGGTAGGTGAGCGTGGCGATCGCCGTGTCCTCGACCTCGATCGTGGCGCCAAGGGTGCGTAGCGTGGCATTGAGCCGGTCGACCTCGCCGCCGAGATAGCGCAGCAGATCGATATGGTGGATGCCCTGATTGCCGAGGCAGCCGCCATCGTGGGAGAAGGTGCCGCGCCAGGGTGCGAGCTCGTAATAGCGCTGGGGCCGGCACCAGCGCACGCGCACCGCCATGATGCGGATCTCGCCGAGCTCGCCGCGCGCGAGTGCTGCCTTGACCCGCGCCACGGCGCGATTGTAGCGGTTCTGGAACACTGGAAAGATGCGCAAGCCCGACGCCTCGGCGAGGTCGTAGGCCTCGTTGAGCTGCGCCGGGTGCATGAAGGTCGGCTTCTCGACCAGGATGTGCTTCTTGTAGCGGCGCATCACGTCGATGCCGTGCTCGGCATGCATGCCCGACGGCGTGATGATCGAGACCACGTCGATCTCCGGCAGCGCGCGCAGCATGGCGTGGTAGTCGGTGAACCAGGCGACGTTGAACTTCTCGCCGTATGCGCGCGCCTTGTCGGCCACGAGGTCGCACACCGCGACCACCTGGGCGCCCTCGATCGAGGCGACCGAGCGCAGATGATGGCCGGCGACGCGGCCGCAGCCGATGAGGGCGATCTTCACGGTCATAGTGGCTCCTCGGTCGGGGAATCCGGGCGAACGATCTGGGCGCGCTCAGGTGCCGGCGGGTGCCGCGGCCGCGCGCAGCTCGGCGCAGCTTTCCTCGAGCGCCGCGACGAAGGGATCGATCACCGCCGGGCCGTCGAGCGTCACGCGGATCGCGTCCTTGAGGGGCGCGAAGCCGAAGCCGGCGCGGACGAGGTAGCCGCGCCGCTCGAGGGCTGCGGCGAGCGCCTTGGGCGCGAGCGGCGCCGTGCGCACGAGCTGGAAATTGCCGTGGCAGGGCGGGCATTCGAAGCCGAGCGACGCCGCCGCCGCGAGGAGGCGCGCGCGCCCCTCCTCGACCTCGGCGCGATGGCGCTCGAAAATCTCCGGCCGGTCGAGCAGGTAGCAGGCGATCGCGGCCGAGAGCGAGGCGACCTCGCCCGGGCTGCGCACGGCGTGGAGGGCGCGGATCGCCTCCGCGTCGCCCGCGGCGAAGCCGACGCGCAGGCCCGCGATGCCGCCGCTCTTGGAGAAGCTACGCAGCACCAGGAGCGACGGACGGTCGCGCACGTCGCCGAGCAGGGTCACGGGCGAGAACGGGTGATAGGCCTCGTCGACGAGGCACAACGCGCCCATGCGCGCGCAGGCATCGACGATGGCGAGCAGGGAGTCGCGCGCGAGCATGGCGCCGGTCGGTTGGTCGGCGTTGGCGATCGCGACCACGCGCGGCCGCGCCGTCTCGATGCGCGCGATGAAGCCGTCGAGGTCGAGACGCAGATCGGCGCCGTAGGGGACCGCGACATGCTCCGCCTCGAAGATACGCGCCCACACCGCGTACATGCCGTAGCTCGGATCGGGCGAGAGCAGCTTGTCGCCTGGCCTGAGATAGGCGTGAAGCGCGCGCCGGATGAGGGCGTCCGAGCCGGCACCCACCGCAAGCCGCGCCTGGGGCAAGCCGGTCGCGCGCACCAGCCGCTCATAGAGCGGGCCGAGATCGGGATAATGATTGAAGTCGGTCGGCTTGAGGGTCGCGAGGGCCGCGCGGAAATCCGCCTCCGGCCACGCGCTCGGCCGCTCGTTCCGGTCGAGGCACACGAAGCGCGTGCGCTCGCCGAGACAATCGCTGTCGCGGCTCAAGCCGGCGAGATGGTCCCGGGGCCGCGGGGCCGCGCCCATCCTTGGAGCGCCGCCGTCCTCGCGCTTGGGCACGGTCATTTCCCCTTGGTGCCGCCCTGGGCCTTGAGCCAGAACTCGGCTTGCGGCATCTGGTACGGATAATCGACGTCGAGCCCGCCTTCGTTCCTGATCGGGTAGATTTTCTGGCCCATCCATTTCTGCGGCAGAAGCCCGTCCTCGAGCCGGTCGAGATTCTTCGGCCGCACGATCGACACGCCCATGTCGGCGAACCAGGAATCGCCCTGGCTGTCGCGGTCGCAATTGAGCGTCTTCGGATCGCCGAACGTCTCGAACGGCACGAAGGGATGCAGGAGCCCGTCGGCACCGATCTTGCGCGCGCGCAACGGGCTCCACATGTTGTAGCAGGACACGGTCACCGCGGAATCGTACTCTGGATGGGCGCGCAGCACCGCGATGCCTTCGCGCAGTTGCGCCGCCGAGACGGTCGGCGCGTTCGCCATCAGCAGCACGTAGAGCTCGGCCGTCTGCCCCTCGCGCGCGAGCTCGGCCGCGATCACCTGGTGCGCATGCTCGTAGGCGTGCTCGCCGAGCGCCGCCTTGGTCGCGAGATGGGCCGGCCGCTCGATGATGCGTGCGCCGTATTCGCGCGCGATCGCCTTGATCGACGGGCTATCGGTCGAGACGTAGATGCGTCCGATCTCGGCGACCGACTTCGCGGCCTCGAGCGGCCAGGCGACCAGCGGCTTCCCCAGGACCGGAAGCACGTTCTTCCCCGGATAGCCGGACGAGCCTTCGCGGCCGATGAGGATGGCGACGATCATGCTTCGCTCCCTAGCGTTCTTGCGTGCGCTCGGCGTCGATCTGCTGCAGGCAATCGAGGAGCCCGAGGCCGAGGTCGATGTAGGTGTCGCGCGTCAGGCGCCGGCCGAGCCGCGGCGTGTAGTTGTACGGCGTCTGGACGTAATGGCCGGGCGAGAGGGCATTCTCGAAATTGACCGTCACGTCGCCGCCCAGCATCTCGCGGATCATGGCGAGCATGTCGCGGCTGGTCATGCGCTCGCGGCCCGCGAGATGGATGATCTGGTCGGCGAACTCGGGCGCGAGCACGTCGACGCTCATGGCGGCCGCGTCGCGCACGTGGATGTACTCGCGCACTTCGTCGCCGGTGCCGTAATGGTCCATGCGCCGCGCCTCGAGCGCCTGGGCGAGCAGGCTATGGAGATAGTTGCTGCGGTCGGCGCGCGGTCCGTAGAGCGAGCCGTAACGCAGGATCGTGTAGGCGAGGCCGAAGCGCTCGCGGTAGTCCTCGATCAAATGCTCGCACGCCTGCTTGGTGGTGCGGTAGAACGAGCCCTGACGCGAATAGACGTAGATCGAGCTCGAGAACACGAAGCGCCCGATCTTGGCCGCGCGCGCCGCCTCGAGCAAATTCACCGTGCCCATGATGTTGACCTCGACGGTCTCGCGCGGGCGCTCGAGCGCGGCGTCGATGTCGGCAAGGGCCGCGAGATGGTAGACGGCGCCGCATCCCTCCATCGCCGTCGCGACGGCGCCGGCATCGAGCACGTCGCCCACGATCATGCGCTGCTTGGGCCCGATCCAGCGAGACGGCGCGCGGTCGAACACGATCGTCTCGTGGCCCGCCTCGGTGAGCGCGTCCGCGACGTGGCTGCCGAGGAAGCCGCTGCCGCCGGTCACGAGAATTCTCATGAAATCGCCCTCGCGCGCATGGTGCCGCGCGCATCGCCCAGAAGGGTCGCGGCGAGGCCGGTCAGATCGTCGACCACCGCGACGCCGTCCGGGAACGGATGGCGCTCGCCCGGCACGGCGCGGCCGATGAAGGCGAGGCCGCTCGCGCGCGCCGCCTCGAAATCCGCGATCGCGTCCCCGATCATGAGCGTCGCCGATGGGTTCCAGCCCCGCTCGGCCAGGAGTGCCCGCACGATGCCCGTCTTGTCCGGCGGGCTTCCGCGTACCGCGGCGAAGAATCGCCCGAGCCCGCGTTTGGCGACGATGCGCTCGATCTCGGCCTGGGGCGTCGCCGAGGCGATTGCGACCGGCACGCGCCCCTCGAGGGAAGCCAGCAGCTCGCCGGCCCCGACGACCATCGGGCAGGCGACGACCCGCTCCTCGACCAAACGCGCGAAGCGTTCGCCCAACGCGCGCCGCGTCTCGGCCGAAAGCGGCAGGCCGAGAATGTCGCGATAAATCATGTCGAACTTGGCGTAGCGGTCGACGCCCGCATGGCGCTGGTGGAGGGCCGCGATCGCGTCGACGCGCGCGGGGAAATCGGCGAACAGCGCGCGGAACGCTTCGGTCTTGATCCCGGTCGATTCGACGACGACGCCGTCGAAATCGAGGATCGCGGCCTCGAGGCCGCGCTCAAGCCCGGTGAAGCTGCTCGGCAATGGCATATTCCTCGTCCGGTACCGGCGACGCGAAGGGCTCGCCCGCGAGAAAGCGGATCGCCTCGCGCATCGCCTCCGTCTCCATCTGGGCGCGGCAATCGGCGGTCATCGAGCCCATGTGGCAGGTCAGGAGCGTACGCGGCGACTGAGCGAGCGGGCCCTTGTAGGGCTCGTGCTCGAAAACGTCAATCGCCGCGGCCTGGATGACGCCTTGGGCAAGCGCCGCGGCAAGGTCCCGCTCGTTCACGATGCCGCCACGCGCCGTGTTCACCAGCACCGCCGAGGGCCGCATCGCGGCGAGCTCGCGCGCGCCGATCAGGTCCTTGGTCGCGGCGGTGAGCGGCAGATGCACGGTGACGACGTCCGCCGTGCGATAGATCGTCTCCTTGTCGACCCATTCGACGCCGTCGAGGGACAGGTCGGGATTGAGATCGTGCGCGAGAACGCGCACGCCCGGGAATCCGCCGAGGAGATGGTGGATGACGCGCCGCCCGATGCGTCCCACGCCGAGCACGCCCACGGTCGAGCGGGCGATGCGCGCGCCGGTCGTGCGCGTCCATTCGCCCTGGCGCAGCGCGCGGTCCGCGGGCGCCACGCCGCGCAAGAGATCGAGAATGAGGCCGACCGCGAGCTCGGCGACCGCGGTCGAGGGCGCGTCGGGCGTGTAGGAGACGGCGATGCCGCGCCGCCGCGCGGCACTCAAATCCACGCTGTCGAGGCCGACCCCGACCCGGCAGATCGCCTTGAGCCCCGGGCACGCGTCCATCACCGCTTCGTTGAGCGGCTCGGTGCCCGCGATCACGACCGGATGATCCTTGAGGAAGCCCGCGACCTCGTGCGCCTGGAGGCGCCGGCCGTAGGGATTGAGCGTGAGCGCGACACCCGCCGCCGCCGCGAGCTCGAGGGGCGCGGGGTCGAGGGCGCCGAACGGCGCCGTGGTGACGGCGGCGCGCTTCGGAAATGCGGTCATGCCGACGCCGCGCTCGCTTCGTCCGACATGTCGAAGCGCTGATGCTCGACCATCTCCCAATAGAGGCCGCGGCGCGCCATGAGCGCCTTGTGCGATCCCTCCTCGACGATGCGTCCGCCCTCCATCACGATCACCTTGTCGGCGCGGCGCACGGTCGAGAGGCGGTGCGCGATCACCACCACGGTGCATTCGCGCGACACACGATCGATCGCGTCCTGGATCGCGCGCTCGGTGAAGGTATCGAGGTGGCTCGTGGCCTCGTCGAGGATCAATAGGTCCGGGTTCGCGAGCACCGCGCGCGCGATCGCGATGCGCTGCTGCTGACCGCCCGAAAGGCGCACGCCGCGATCGCCGAGCACCGTGTCGTAGCCCTCGGGCATGCCGGCGATGAACTCGTCCGCGGCCGCGAGCCGGGCCGCGTTGCGGATCTCGTCGAGGGTCGCGTTCTCGCGCCCGAACGCGATGTTGCGCGCGGCGGTGTCGTTGAAGATGAAGGTGTCCTGGGTCACCACGGCCAAATGGTGGCGCCAGCCGCGCACGTCGAATTCGCGGAGGTCGGTGCCGTCGATGCGCACGCTCCCCTCCCGCGGGTCGTAGAGGCGCGCGAGCAGCGAGATGAAGGTTGTCTTCCCGGCCCCCGACGGGCCGACGATCGCGACCATCGTGCCGCGCTCGATGCGCGTCGAGACGTCGTGGAGCGCGGGCGCGTCCGCCTTGGCGTAGGCGAAGGAAACGCGGTCGAACGCGATGTCGCGGCGCCAGGCCTCGAAGGCGCGCGTGCCGTTGGGCTGCCGCGCCGCCGCGGTCTCGCGGTAGAATTCGTTGAGCATGTCGAAGGAATGGATGTATTTGACGATACGCGCGCGCGCGCCGTTGATGTTGCCGATCGGTCCCACCAGGCGGTAGAGCAGGAACAGGAACAGGAGGATCGAGCCGACCCAGGCGTTCGGGTTCGACGCGTTGAAGGCCGCGTTCCCAAGCAGGAGCGCGCAGATGAACAGTCCCGCGCCCGCCGTCATCACGGGCTGGACGGTCGCCTGGATCTTGGCCGCCCCGCGCTCGGCCTCGAGCGAGTTCCTGACCGCGGCGCCGAACGCGCCGATCATGGTCGTCTCGGCGCTCGCGAGGCGGATCACCTTCATCCCGCCCACCGATTCCATGAGCAGCTGGTTGACCCGGCCGACCGCGTCGTTCGAGCGCTTGCCCGCGCGCCGGAGCGGCCCCGAGGTCAGCCAGCGCAGCACCAGCGACATTCCGCCCATGAACGCGATCGAGAGCAACGTGAGCGGCACCGAGATCGCGAGCATCATGACCAGGTAGATCGCGACGATGAGCGCTCCCCACACCACGGTCGCGACGTTGGTGAGCAGCATCGTGACACCCTTGGCCCAGCCGCTCACGCCGTTGAACAGCACGCCGTATTCGCGCGCGTGGATGAAGCCGATCTCGACCTCCATCAGCGCGCGGTAGCCGCGGTTGGCGAAATTCTCCTGGAGGCGCAGCGGGATCACGGCACTCAACGCGTCGACCGAGAATTGGAGCAGGTTCCGGAGCACGATCAGGACCGCGATCGCGATCGCGGCGATCTCGATGCGCTCGCTCGGCGAAACCTCGCCGAACAGGCCGGCGATGGCGCCGAAATAGGGAACGCCGGCGAACGAGCCCTGGCCGCCCTGGTTGTCGAGGATCGGCACCAGGAGCGAGATGGTGAGGCCCTCGGTGAGCGCCCCCAGGAGCGACACCACGAGGAAGACGGCGAAGATCGCCTTGTTGTCGGCGAGCAGCGTCGCGCATTGGCGCGCGAAGGCGACATAGCCGGCGAGCCGGTTCCTCATTGCCGAATTCCCCTGGCGCGGCGCACGGAGAGTGCGATATGACGGGCGCGGCATGCGTCCTCGGGGGCTCGCGCGCGATGGCAAGCCGGATCGTCTTCGTCTATGGCGGCGTGTTCGCCGAGCGGGATTGGGCCCGTCTCGGCCTCGACGAGGCACGGCGCCGCGGGCTCGAGGTCGAGATCGTCGAGCTCCATGGGCCGGTCGGCCTCACGGTCGATGGGGCCGCAGCCCCTCTCTTCCCCAGCACCGTGCGGCCTCAAACGGTCGCGGCGGCCGAAAGCCATCTCGCGCGCCTCACCGATCATGACGCGGTCCTGGCCGACGTGGCGCTCAATCATGAGAGCGCCTGGCTCTACCGGCTCTTCGCGCGAAAGGGCGTGCGCTACGCGGTCTTCACCCAAGGCGCCCTCCCGACTTTCCATCGCCGCCCCTGGAAGACGACGCGCGGCATGGATGAATATCTCCACGCGCGCGCGCAGGATGCGCTCCTTTGGGCTCATCTCGCAAAGCGTTTCGCGTGCCGGCGCTTCGACCGGGATCTCGGCTACGCGGCACTCGCCGCACCGGCAATCTGGCTCAAGGCGGGGGATGCGCCCGGCGCGCTTACGGCCCATTTCCCCCATCCCGCGCGCGCGCGCGTGGTCGACGTCGAGAGCTTCGACATGGGCCTCGCGCGCGCCGAGATGGCGCGGCCCGAGCCCGCACCCGACGGCGCCTATGCCGTGTTCCTCGATGAGATGTTCGTATCCCATCCCGATTTCGCGCTCATCGGCGCGGCGCCGCCGCCCATCGCACCGGAGCGCTATTTCGAGCTGCTGCGCAACGCCTTCGACCGCATCGAGCGCGAGACCGGGCTCAACGTCGTCGTGGCCGCCCATCCCAAGGCGCGCTACGGGTCCGCCGAGCTCTTCGGCGGGCGCGAGATCGCGCAAGGCCGCACGGCGGCGCTCGTACGGGGGGCGCGTCTCGTGCTCGCCCATTGCTCGACCTCGCTCGGCTTCGCGGTCGCGTTCCGGAAGCCGGTGCTGCTGCTCGCGGGCGCCGCGATGGAAGCGACTCCCTACGGCGTCACGATCGCGCGCTTCGCAAGCTGGCTCGGCGCGCCGCGGCTCGACATGGCCGAGCCCGCGTTGCCGCGCGATTGGGCCACGCTCGACGACGCGGCCTACGACGCCTATGCGCGCGCTTTCCTCGCCCGCCCCGGCGCCTCGCGCGAGCCCACGGCGCTCACGGCCGCGCGGGCCCTCCTCGGCGACGCGGTTTATTCCGACGGCGCAAAGCCGCGCGATTGAGGGGCTCGAAATCATTGGTCGATCAGCTCGTCGGGCGCGTAGGCGCGCGCGGCGCGGCGGCCGAGCAGGTCCCAATAGCCCATGGGCGAAAGGCCGGTGCCGGGCCGCTTCGAGGCGAGGTTCCTTTCGCTGAACACCTCGCCCGCCGCGATCGCGCACGCGGCGACGAGGCTATGACGCGCGATCCCCTGCATCGGACGCTCGGCCGCGGTCGGCGCCTTGGCGGCACTGCCGAGACACGCCTCGACGCGCCGGATGCCCGCGATCATCGCCCTGAGCTCGGCGGGCTCGAGGGAGGCTTTGTGGTCCGGGCCCGGCAAATCGCGCGAGAGCGTGAAGTGCTTCTCGAGGGTGGTGGCCCCGCGCGCCACCGCCGCGAGCGCCACTTCGATCCCCTCGCTGTGGTCGGAATAGCCGACCGGAAGGCCGAAGCGCTCGGCCATCGTGTCCATGGCGCGCAAATTCACGTCCGCGAGCGCGGCCGGATAGCTCGTGGTGCAATGAAGCAGCGTCACTTTGGCGCGCAATGCCGCCGCGGCCTCGGGGGCGCGAAAGGCCTCGGCGAAAGCGGCGCGGGTCGGCTTCGATTGCGACGGCGCGAGGAGGCCGAAGGCGACGACGCCGAGCGCTTCCTCGATCTCGTCGAGGGTCGACATGCCGGTCGAAAGCACCATGGGAAGCTTCTTGCGCGCGGCGGCCAGGAGGAACGGGCCGTTGGTGATCTCGCCCGATGGAATCTTGAGGCGCTTGACGCCCGTCGCGACCACGAGGTCCAGGCTCTCGAGGTCGAAGGCGGTCGAGAGAAACTCGATCCCCTTCTCCGTGCAGCGCGCGGCGAGCCGCTCATGCATCGCGCGGTCGAGCTCGAGCGCCTTGAGCATCGCGTATTGATCGTCGCCGGCAGTGCGCTCCTTCTGGTACGCGGCCTTGGGGGCGTCGCGCGTGACGAGCGCGTCGGCGCGGAAGGTCTGGAACTTGACCACGTCGGCGCCCGCCGCCGCCGCGACGTCGACGAGCTCGAGCGCGAGCTCGGCCGAGCCGTTATGATTGACCCCGGCCTCGGCGATGACGAGCGTGCGCGTCATGGATTCGCCGCCGCCGTCTCGCGCGCGTCCGCCGTCACGCGCGGCAGATCGTAAAAGCGCTTCATCGGCAGCGCCTCGAGATCGGCCGCGCGCAGGCGCTCGAGAATGCGCGGCGCGGTCTTGCCGTCGCCATAGGGATTCGCCATGCCCATGAGCCCTGCGCGGAACTCGGACGAGAGTGCGGTCTGGATCGCGCGCAGGATCGCCTCCGGCTCCTCGGCGCAATCGACGATCGACGCCGCGCGCAGGCGGCCACGTTGGCGCGTGCCGAGATTGACCGTGGGCACGCGGAAGGACGGAACCTCGATGATGCCGCTCGACGAATTGCCGATAACTGCGGCGGCCTGGGCCACGAGGCTCAGATAACGCCGGGTGCCGAGCGACTTCACCAGGAGGACGCGGCCCTTGCGCCGCGCGGCGTAGGCCTCGATCCCGTCGATGAGCGCGTTCGCCCCCGCATCCGCGTTGGGATAGGTGATCACCGCGCGCAATTCGGGGAACCGGTCGAGCGCCTTGAGGAGTGCGGCGAGCCCGGCCGCGGGATCGCCCGCCTCGAGGGTCGCCGGATGGTAAGTCACGACCACCATCCGGTCGCCGAAGCGGAAATCGAGATCGGTCTCGAGCTCGTGCCGGCTCATGAGCGGGATGGCAGCGAGATTGTCGAGGCCGAGCGCGCCCACGGTGAATACGCGCTCGGGCGCCTCGCCGAGCTGGATCACGCGTTGGCGATAGGTCTCGGCGGCGCAGAAATGGAGATGGGACATCTTGGTGACCGCGTGCCGGATCGCGTCGTCGATGGCGCCCTCGGTGAGCTCGCCGCCGTGGATGTGCGCGACCGGAATGCGCGCGACGAGCGCCGCCGCCGCCGCGGCCAGAATCTCGTAGCGGTCGCCCAGAAGAACCAGGAGATCGGGCTTGAGCTCGGCAAAGGCGTCGGCGAAGCCGATGCAGCCGCGGCCGATCGACTTCGTCACCCCGGCGGCCGTGTCCGCGTCGGGCGCCATCTCGACCTGGCGGTCGATCGCGAAGCCGTCCGCCTCGATCTCGCGATAGGTGAGGCCGAAGGTGGCCGAGAGATGCATCGCGCACACGACGAGCCGGAGCTCGAAGCCCGGGTCTGCCTTGAGGGCCGCGAGCAGCGGGCGCAGGATGCCGTATTCCGCGCGCGAGCCGGTGACGACGCAGACTTTCCGGGGCGTCGGACTAGTCATGGCCCGCGAGGCCCGCGCTGCTCGGAAGATTGATCAGGCGACGCTCGATCTCCTCAGCGACCGAGAGATCGTCCATACGCGGCGCCGACTCGTACATGGGGAGGCGATGCATCGGCGTCCAAGCGGGACGCGTCATGAGCCCGGCCTCGTTGGTGGCGGCGAGGATCGGGTCGCGCAGCTTAGGCTCGACCAGGATGACGTTGAGCCAGTAGTTGCTCTGCGCGTGGGCCGGCTCCTCGAAGACGCGCACGCCCGCAATGCCGGCGAAGGCGGCGCGGTAGGATTCCGCGAGGCGGCGCTTCCGCGCGAGGAAGGACGGCATGCGCTCGAGCTGTGCGCAGCCCAAGGCCGCGTTCAAGTTCGGAAGGCGGTAATTGTAGCCGACCTCGTCATGGTCGAAGCGCCAGCGGTGCGAGAGCTTGGCCGTGGTCGAAAGATGCTTCGCGCGGCGCGCGAGCTCGGCATCGTCGGTGAGCACCGCCCCGCCGCCCCCGGTCGTCACGATCTTGTTGCCGTTGAAACTCAGCGCCGCCAAACGCCCGAAGCTGCCGCAATGGCGCCCGCGATAGGTCGAGCCCAAGGATTCGGCCGCGTCCTCGACGAGCGGAATGTTCCAACGCGCGGCGAGCTCGAGGAGCGCATCGATCTCGACCGGATGGCCGAAGGTGTGCATCGGCACGATTGCCGCGAGGCGCCGTCCCGTGCGGCGGTTCAAGAGCGCGCCGCCGGTGCGACGCTCGGCGATCTCGTCGAGCCAGGAGCCGAGCTTCGCCGGATCCATGCCGAGAGTCGTTTCGTTACTATCGACGAGATGAGGCACGGCGCCGCAATAGGAAACCGCGTTGCAGGTCGCGATGAAGCCGATGGTCGGCACGATCACCTCGTCGCCCGCTTCGACGCCGGCCAAGCGCAACGCCAGATGGAGTGCCGCCGTGCCGTTGACCGTCGCGATGCAATGACGCGTGCCCGTGTAGTCCGCGAGCTCGCGCTCGAACCGGTCGACGAACGCGCCCGCCGACGAGACCCACCCCGTATCGAGGCAGGATTTGACGTAATCCCATTCGCGGCCCGCGAATTCGGGCTCATGAAGGCCGATCGGCGCATTCGCGGCAGCACCGGCCACTTGGCGCAACGCCGCGAGCACGGCGGCCACCGCAGGATCGGTCGCGGAGTCGAGCGTCGGCTTCGTCACGGGACTGGAAGAAATGCTGCTCATCGCGGGCGTTGGTAGGCGATTTCCCGGTTGCGGTAGAAATCGAGCCGGTCGTCGTAATCGGCGAAGAAGCCCTGGCCCAAGGCCGCGACCAGCTCGCGAATCCCGTCCGCCACCGTGACGCGCGGCTCGAAGCCGAGCACGCGTCGGATCTTGGCGAAGTCGACGCGGTAATTGCGCCGGTCGCGCCCGCCTTCGACGAACTTGAACTGCGCCCGCGGCAGCTCTTTGCGCACCGCGTCCACGATCATGCCCTTGGTGAAATTGTTCACGTCGCCGCCCGCGTTGAACACCTCGAAGGCCACGTCCGCGCGCGGCGCCTCGAGCACGCGGATGAGGGCGCGCGCGAAATCGCGCACATGGCAATAGGGGCGCCAGGTATCGGCGTCGTAGACCTCGAGGGTGCGGCCCGCGAACAGGTCGCGCGTGAACTCGCTCACCGTGAGGTCGAAGCGCATGCGGCCCGAGAGGCCGAAGGCGGTCGCGAAACGCAACACGGTCGCGCAATAGTCCGCGTTGCCGCGCGCGTCGCGCACGAGGCCCTCCATGCGCACCTTGGCCTTGGCGTAGAGCGAGAGAGGCTTCAACGGGAATTCCTCGTCCGCCGTGGCGTCGGCGGGAATTTCGCCGTAGTTCGAGCAGGTCGAGACGAACACGAGCTTGTTGAGCCCGCGCCCCTTGAGCCGCGCGATCAGCGAAGCCATGCCCTCGTCGTTGATCGCCTGGGCATGCTCGGGATAACGCGCGGTGATGGGGTCGCCGACCAGGCCCGCGAGCAGGATCGCGTCGCTCACCCCCTCGAGCGCGCGCTCGATTGCGGCCGCGTCGGCGAGATCGCCGCGCACGAAGCGATAACGTGGATGGCCGAGAAACGGCGTGACGCACGCTTGGTTGCGGTAGAGCAGCAAATCGAGGCACACGACCCCGTAGCCGCGCTCGAGCAAGGCCGCCGTGAGCGGCGTCCCGATATAGCCCGCCCCACCCACCAGCAGGATCGTGCGCCCCGCGAGCTTCAACGGCGCCAGCACCTCGGCGTGGACTCGCTCGCCCTCGGCCCAGGCGCGCGACTTCGCGTCGTCCGAAAGCGCAGGATCGCTTTCGTCGACGACGCGGCGCAGATGGCGGAAATAGGGGTCGTTGTCGCGGCTCGGCATCTCGTCGTCCTTCCAAGCGAGCGTGTCGTTCTAGGCGAGCGCCAAGCGCCCCTTGAGCGCGGGCGAGGCGAGCAGCGCCTCGGCGCGATGCCAATCGTCGAGATCGTCTATGTCGGCGCCCCGCACCGGGTCCATCTCGAAGAGCGCCGTCTCGCCGGGAACGACGAAGGCGTGGCGCCGCCTGAGGAATCTGGGCGTCGCGATATAGAGGGCGCCGTTGATGAAAAGAAAGCGCTCGGGGCCGTAATCCTGGCGTCGCGTCGCGGGGGTGGGCGGCGTCGCGAGCGGGCTCCAGCCCTCCCCGCTCGCGCGCACGCATTCGTAAGGATGCTCGGCCATTTCGTGCACCGCGACCAGGCTCTCGCGGCCCGACGCCTCGAATTCCGCAGCCGCGCGGTCGATATCGGCGGCGGCACGAAAGGGCGAGGTCGGCTGCAGGAGCGCGATCGCAGCCGGCTCGCTCAGCCCCGCGCGCATGCGCCAATCGAGCGCGTCGACGACCGCGTCGATGATGGGTGCCGTGTCGGTCGCGAGCGCCTTCGGGCGGCGATAGGGAACCGCGACGCCTTCGGCCTCGGAGAATGCCGCGATCTCGTCATCGTCGGTCGAGACGAAAATCTCGGAGACCGCGCGCGACGCCTTGGCCGCGGCGAGCGTATAGCCGAGCAGCGGCCGGCCCGCGAGAAGCGCCATGTTCTTGCGCGGGATTCCTTTTGAGCCGCCGCGCGCGGGAATGAAGGCGAGAAGCGTCAAGCGGCGGGCTCGTTCGACGAGACGACGCGCTCGGTGATCGATTCGAGCTTGGACGCCACGGTGTCGATGCGCGCGTCGTCCATCTTGACCATGACCGGGATCGCGACCGCGCGCTCGAGGAGATCGGCCGAGGCGCGCCATTCGCTCCGGTAGCTGTCGCGGTAATAGCCGGTCGCCTCGAACATGTGCTGCCAATGGCGCGCGAAATGCCAACGCACCGCGTCGGGCAGGTTCTTCGTCCCCAGCCCCTCCTTCGCCATCTCGGCGACGAAAGCGTTCGCCTTGGCGGAGCTCGCGAGGAAGAACACGATCGTGTCGGAGAGATCGCCCGCGCCATCCAGGCTGCGGCGGAACTTGAGCGGCAGCTTCCTGAGGCGCGCCATGAGCTTCGCCTTGTTCTCGCGCTGGCGCCCGACGATCATGTCGAGCTTCGCGAGCTGCGCCAGGCCGACCGCACCCTGGAGCTCGGTCATGCGGAAGTTGAAGCCGACGCAGATCGCCCCCTCCTGACCGCGCCCGAGGGTCTTGCTGTATTCGTGGCCGTGATCGTGGAGACCGCGCGCGCGCTCGTAGAGCGCATCCTCGTTGGTGACCACGAGCCCGCCCTCGCCCGTGTTGATGGTCTTGCCCGCGTCGGTGCTGAAGGCGGCGATGTCGCCGATGGTGCCGAGCATGCGGCCCTTGTAGCGCGCCCCGAGCGCCTGGGCGGTGTCCTCCATGACCAGGATCTTGTGGCGCCGCGCGATGGCGACGATTTCGTCGAGCGCCGCCGCCTCGCCCATCATGTGCACCGGCACCACCGCCTTGGTCTTGGGCGTGATCGCCGCCTCGAACGCGCGCGGGTCCATGTTCAGCGTGTCGTCGATGTCGACGATCACCGGCTTGGCGCCGGTCTCGAGGATCGCCTCGACGGTTGCGACGAAGGTGAAGGACTGGGTGATCACCTCGTCGCCGCGCCCGACGCCGAGCGCCTGAAGCGCCACCTTGATCGCGGCGGTCCCGGACGAAACCGCCTGGGCGTGCTTGGCGCCGAGACGCGTCGCGAAGGCGCGCTCGAACTCGCGCACGCGGTAGACGCCCTTCCGGAGGGCGTCGAAGCCGTGGGCGAACAGGATGCCGCCGTTGAGGTCGAAAATCTCGTTGATCGCGCGGCGCTCTTCCTCGCCGAACACTTCATAGCCGGCCATGGTTTTTCCTCGTGCGCTCGATGAATAGACGGTTGCGGGAATGCCGGCGGTGCCGCTCAGGCGACGTGCTTCGCGAGGATCGCGGGCACGTCGCGCTCGGCGGAGAAGGCGACCGGGTTCTGGTTGAACGCCGCCTGGAGCGGCAGCATGAGGGTCGCGACCTCCTTGAGGTTCGCGCGGCAGATGCCCCATTGGTCGAGATGGCGCGGCACGCCGAGCCGGTCGACCAGCGCCTGCAGCGCGTCGACGAAGCGGCGCGCCTTCCGCTCGGCGCTCCAGCCGGGATGGGGCTCGACCACGTCGAGGAGTTCGGCATAGTCGTGGTAGCCGCGCTCGACATTGTACGCGACGATCGAGGCCGCGAAGATGCCGCCGCCGATCCCATGGGGCACCTTGAAATGGACCCCGATCGGGTATGAGAGTGCCCCCGCGATGCCCGAGCCCGAATTGAACAGGCCAGCCGCCGCGAGATAGGCCGCGAGCAGCAGGTGCTGGCGCTTCTCCGCGTTCCCAGGCTCCTCGACCAAGGCGGGCAGATTCTCGTAGAGAAGCCGGAACGCCTCGCGGTTGAAGGCGCGCACGAGCGGGTTCGAATTGGTCGTCGTGAAGCTTTCGAGCGTGTGCACCAACGCGTCGACGCCCGACGAGACGGCGACGCTCTTGGGGCAGCTCGCGGTCCATTCGGCGTCGAGCACGGCCCAGGTCGCGTGCATGTGACGGCCGTTGATGCCGAGCTTGCGCATCTCGCGCTTGTCGGTGAAGACCGCGTTGATCGTGACCTCGCTCCCGGTGCCGGCGGTGGTCGGAATGCAGATCGTGTCGACCGGCGCGATGCCGATCTTGTCGAAGCCGCGATACTCGATACCGGAGCCCGGATTGGTGCGCAACGCCGCGACCGCCTTGGCCGTGTCGAGGGCGCTGCCGCCGCCGATCGCGACGATGACGTCGAGCGCGGGCAACGCGCGCACCCGCGCCGCGACCTCGTCGAGATAATCGTAGGACGGCTCCTCGGTCGCGCGCAGCAGGATCTCAGGGGCGGCGAACCCCGCCGCCGCGACGAGGCCCGCGATCTCGCGATAATAGGGATTGCGCTCGGCGACCCCGGCATCGACCAGAAGGGCGGGTGCGCGGTAGCCCTTCTCCTGGAGGAAGGCGCCGAGCTTGCGGCTCCAGCCGAGGCCGTAATGGAGCCGGTTGTTGAGCTGGAAGAAGAATTGGTCGATCATGCGCGTCACTCCGCGGCGGGTTCGCGATCTACTCGAAAATGTCGCCGTATTCCTGGATCGCGCGATTGTAGTCCTCGCGCTCGCCCACATCGACCCAGTATTCGTGCAGCGGGAACACGGCCGGCGGGCGGCGCGCGGCGAGCAGTGCGTCGATCAGCTCGGTCATGTCGAAGCGGGCGTCCGGCGGGATGAGATCGAGCACGTCCGGGTCGGCGACGTAGATACCGGCATTGACCAGGCTCCGGTAGCGCGGCTTCTCGACCAGCTCGCGGAGGTACACGCCCGCGGTCTGGGCGACACCGTAGGGCACGGAATAGGCATGCTCGCTCACGCACATGGTGAGCGGCGCCTTGTGCTCCTGGTGGAACCTCATGAGATGGTCGAAATTGACCGTGGTGAGGAGATCGCCGTTCATGACGAAGAACGGCTCGTCCGGCCGGGGTGCGAGAAGCTTGACCGGCCCCGCGGTGCCGAGCGGCTGGGATTCGCGCAAATACTCGATCTCCGCCCCCCACCGCGCGCCGTCGCCGAAGTAATCCTCGATCATCGCACCCAGATAGTTGATCGCAATGCGGAAGCGATGGAGCCCGTGGAGCTGGAAGCGCCCGATGATGGTCTCGAGGATCGGGCGGCCGCCGACGCGCAGCATGGGCTTGGGGCAATCCTCGGTGAGTGGGCGGAGCCGCGTGCCGCGCCCGCCCGCGAGCAGCACCACGAGCGACGAGCGCAAGGGTACCGCGACGATGTCGTCGACCGTGAAGAGCTCGACGATGCGGCCGGCCTCGTCGAGCAGCGGCAGATGGTGGATGCGCTTCTCGTGGGTGCGCAAGAGCGCCGTCAAATGCTCGCGGCTGTCGCTCACGCGCCCGACCACCGGGCTCGGATTCATCACCGCACTCACCGGCGCCTCGAGCGCCAACCCGTTGAGGAGTCCGCGCCGGATGTCGCCGTCGGTGATGAGACCCTTGAGGCGGCCCTCGGCGTCGGCCACGAGCACCACCTGGAGCCCCTCCGCCTCGAGGAGCTCCATCGCCTGGCGCAGGGTGCGCTCCGGTGCGACCAGCGATTTGCGCCAGGATTTCATCGCGCGACCTCGCGCGCCGGAACTCCCATGACGCGCGCCCCGGCGGCCACGTCCGCGAGCACGACGGCACCCGCCGCGATCTCGGCGCCCGCGCCGATCGTAACGCCCTGCAGGATCGTGGCACCGATGCCGATATAGGCGCCCTCCCCCACGGTCACCGCACCGCCGAGCACGGCACCCGGCCCGATCTGCGCGTTGGCACCCACGATGCAATCGTGATCGATCGAGGCGGAGGTGTTGAGGATGCAGTCGGCGCCGAGGCGGCTTCCGGTTTGGACCACGACGCGCGCCATGGCCTGCAGGCCCGTTTCCGTCGCGCAATCCCGCGCGAGCGTCGCCGAGGGATGGATCACCGACGCGAACCCGTAGCCGCGCGCGCGCCAACGTCCGATGAGCGCAGCGCGCTCGGCCATGGCGGCGGCAGGCTTGCGACCCGCGGCGCCGATCCCCATGGCGAGCTCGACGTGCGCCGGCGTGTGTCGCTCGACCGCGTCGTCGCCGCCGAGCACGGGCCGGCCGGCGACGGTGCGGCCGCCGAGCGCCGGATCGGCGTCGCAAAAGCCGAGCACGCGGCGGCCCGCGGCCGCAAGCGCGTCCGCGACCACGCGTCCGTGGCCGCCCGCGCCGATGACGATGATGGGAAGGAAGGTTTCGCTCATGAAATCGAGAAGACGCCCATGCTACCGCAGTCCGGGTGAAGTGCCTTCACCGGACCAACATGGACGGACGCGTGGCGGTGCCGAGATCGGACGGCGTGCAACACTCCAACGTCGCGCGCCTCTCGGGCGAGGGCGCCCGCTCCGGCGCCCTTGTTCATGGCGTGAACGATTACACTTGGGCGTCCCTGCCGTCAAGGGGTCCGCGTACCCAAGCCGGGCGCCTTCGGCCGGAAAAAGCGTGGAGCCAAGGGATCTTACAGCCAAAGGCCGGCCTCGCTCGGGGGACCCGAAAGCGCGCCAATCCGGCCCGATCGGCGAGAAAGCCTAACGCCGAAGCGATCTTGAGCGCGGAAGTGCCCCCGCCCGGGCGGCGCTTTATTATTGCCGGCCCTGCTTGTTCACGATACGAACAAGCGCGATTCGAGCGTGCGGCCGCGTTCCCCGGAGGCTCGCGCGCCGCGGACCATCGGTCCGACCCGACGCCCGCGCTTGCCAGCGCCCATAGGCCGCGATGCTGAAAACCGGAGTGCAGGACATCGAGGCGCTTGCCGACCCGAGACGGCTCCGCACCCTGTTCGGCGGAAGGCGGCGCATTTCGGTCGCACTCTACGCCAAGATCGCCCAAGCCGCCGACCCGGAGCGCGCGGCCGAGCTCATCCTCGAGCATTTCGCCGACGCGCGCGGCGCCTATAAGCGCACCCAACGGCACCGCTTCGACGATTTCGACGCGCGTGTGTTGGCATTCGTCGCCGAGCGCTTCGCGGCCGACGCACCGCTTACGGTCCACGATGCCGGCGTCAGCGACGCGCGCACCGCGGCCGAGCTGTTCGAGAAGCTCGCACCCCGCTACGCCCAACTCGACTATTACGCGTCCGACTACGACACCGAGCTCCGCGTGCTGCGCGCGGGCCGCGTCCATGCGGTGCTCGACCGCGGCGGCCGCGTGCTCGAGCTCGGCGCGCGGCCCTTCGTGTTCCACGTCGTCGCGCGCGAGCGCGAGAATTTCCGGCTCTATCCGGTGAATTACGCCGTCCTGCAATACGTCGAGCGCTGCCGCCTCCCGCGCCTCCTCGAGGCGGAGCGCGCCCACAGGATCGAGGCCGAGACGCTCACCCTTGCCTCGCCGCGCGCCTCGGCGCTCGCCGCGCGCGATGCGCGTTTCCACCTGATCGCCCACGATCTCCGCGACCCCTCGCCGCTCCCGCGCCCGGCCGATCTCGTCCGCGCCATGAACGTGCTCAACGAATCCTATTTCGACCGCGCGGCGCTGGCGTCCGTCGTGGGCCGCTTGTTCGAGGGGCTCGGCGCGGGCGGCCTGCTCGCGACCGGCAGCAACGACGGCGCGTCCTCGCCGGTCAAGGGCGGCATCTATCGCAAGGGAAGGCGCGGCTTCGAGGTGCTATGGCGCTCAGCCGAGGCGCATTATGCTCATGATTCCATCGCGGGCTTTGCCGTGCCATGACGCCGCGCCGCATCCTTTACGTCATCGATTCGCTCAAGATCGGCGGGACCCAACGCCATCTCGTGCAGATCGCCTCGTCCCTCGACCGGCGCGTCTGGCAGCCCGAGATCTACTGCCTGGTCGAGCGCGGCCGCATGGCCGACGCGCTCGAGGCCCGGGGCGTTCCGGTGCGCGTGTCGCGCTTCGGCGCCCGAGCGCGCAGCGGACGCGCGTCGATCCTCGCGCGCGGCCTGCGCCTTCTCGCGGTGACGGGCGCCTCGATGATCGAGATGATGCGCCGCCGGCCGGCGATCGTGCATTTCTTCCTGCCGGCGAACTACGTGGTGGGTGGGATCGCCGCACTCGCGACCGGGCGCCGCAACCTCGTCATGAGCCGGCGCAGCCTCAACGCCTATCAGGCAGAGCGCCCGCTCCTCGCCCGGCTCGAGCGTCTCCTCCATCCCTTCATGGCGCGCATCAGTGGCAACAGCCGCGCCGTGATGGGCGAGCTCGCGGCGGAGGGCGTGCCGGCGGAGAAGCTGCGCCTCATCTATAACGGCATCGAGACGGCGCCCGTCGCGACCGCGGCGCAGCGGGCCGAGGCGCGGCGCGCGCTCGGCGTTCCCGCCGACGCCTTCGTCATGCTGCTGGTGGCCAACATCATTCCCTACAAGGGCCATGCCGATCTGCTCGATGCCCTCGGCGCGATCGAGGGCCGTTTGCCCAAGCCGTGGCTGCTCCTATGCGCGGGCCGCGACGATGGCGCGGGTGCCTCGCTCGCGGCGCGCGCGGCCCGCCTCGGCATCGCGGAGAATCTGCGCTGGCTCGGGCTCGTGAGCGACACGGCGCCGCTTTACGTCGCGGCCGACCTCGCGCTTTTGGTGTCGCACGAGGAAGGCTTCTCCAACGCGATCCTCGAGGCCATGGCGGCGGCGCTGCCGGTGATCGCGACCAATGTGGGCGGCAATCCCGAGGCGGTCGCCGACGGCGCGACGGGCCTTCTCGTGCCGCCGCGCGATCCGGCGAAGCTTGGGGCTGCGATCGCATCGCTCGCCGGCGATCGCGGGTCGGCCGCGCGTATGGGCCAAGCGGGCCGCGCGCGCGTCGAGGCGGAATTCTCGCTCGCGGCCTGCGTTGGCGCCTACGACGCGCTTTATCGCGAGCTGGTCGACGCGCGCGATACCTGATGCGCCTTCAGGCGAGGTCCCGGAGCAGCGCCTCGGTCTCGGCCGCAAGCCGCACGACGCCGAACCGCGTCTCGATCGAGCGGCGCGTGGATGCCGCGAGGCTCGGACCTTCCGACTTGACGCGCCCGATCATGGTTGCGAGGGCCTTGGCCAGCGCGCTCGCGTCTCCGGGTGGGACGACGAGGCCGAGCTCGCCCACGATCGCGCGCGCGGCCCCCAGATCGGTCGCGACGCAGGGAACGCCGCAGGCCATGGCTTCCGCGACGACGTTTGGGAATCCCTCGCCGTAGCGCGAGGAGGAGCAGAAGAGATCGAGCGCCGCATAGCAACGCGCCATGTCGGCGCGGCCGCCCGCCCAAATGAGGCGTCCCTCGAGCTCGAGCGAAGTTGCGCGCAGCTTCAGCCGGGCGAGATAGGTGCGGTCGCCCGCGCCGACCGAAACGAAACGCAAGCCCGCATCGTCGCGCGCGAGATTTGCCGCCGCCTCAAGGAACAGATCGTGCCCCTTCATCGGATCGAGGCGCCCCGCATGGCCGACGAGGAACGCCCCCTCCGGAACGCCCCAGTCGCGCCGCAGCGCCAAGCGGGCCGCGGGATCGCGCGCGAAATTCTCGGTGTCGATGCCGTTCGCGACCACCGCGACCTTGCGCGCGCGGAAGCCGCGTCGCGCGATGTCGCGCGCACCCTCTTCAGAATTGGCGATGACAAGATCGGCGCGCGACGACAGCTGCGCCTCGAGCCGGTAGGAAAGCCGCGCGAGCCAATCGTAATGCGCGAGATCCATGCCCGCCGCGCGCACGCCGAACACGAGTCGCGGTGTGCGCACGAAAGCCTTCGCGAGCGCCGCCACGAGGTTCGGCACGGGAAGGAATCCATAGACGATGTCGGGCCGCTCGCGGCGGAGGAAGCGCACGAGACGCACGAAGAATCCGAGCGCGTCCCAGCGCCCGCGCTTCGCGAGATCGTGAACGCGCAGGTCGGTCCCCGCGAGCCCGGCCTCGAGCGGTCCGCCGCGATAGAAGAGCGCCAACGCCACCGCGTGGCCGCGCGCCGCGAGGCCGCGCGCAAGAAGGATCGCCTGGCGCTCGGCGCCGCCATAATCGAGCGAGCGGCAGAGGATGACGATCTTCATGGCGCGTATGCCGCTCGCGTGCCGGCGTCCGAGGCGCCTTCTCCCTGCGCCTCGATTGCGCTACCGTCTCGCCCGGCTGCCACGACTGAGCCCCTTCGGAGCCCATGAGCCCGACCGACACCCCCGCCTCGCCGCGCGCGGCGCTCAAGAAGCTGGTGCGCGCGAGCGTGCCCCTCACCTGCGTGGGCTATCTCGTGCTCGACGCGCTCGACGGCTTGCGCCTCGCGCTCGGCCGCGTCGGCACCGAATCGGGCACCACCCACGCGACGATCCCGGTCGAAGAGTCGGTGCGCTACATCGAGCATGTGGCCGAGAGCTACGCGGCGGCCGTCGGGCGCGCGCGTTTCGAGGGCACCGTCGCCGAGATCGGCCCGGGCGACAATCTGGGCGTGGGGTTGCTGCTGCTCGCGCGCGGCGCCGCCGAGGTGCACGCGATCGACCGCTTCCGCTCGGAGCGCGACGAAACAGTGCAGACGCCGATCTACCGCGCGCTCGCCGAGAAGCACGATCTCGCGCGCCTGTTCGACGGCGCGCCCGCCGAGCGCAACATCCGCGGCGTCAAATACGTCTACGGCGTCGCGGCCGAGGATTATTTCGCGTCGCTCCCGCCCACCTATTCGGCGATCCTCTCGACCGCGGTGATGGAGCATCTCCTCGATCCGATCCGCGGCCTCGACGGCATGATGCGGGCGCTCGTGCCCGGCGGCGTCCTCGTGCATCAGATCGACCTGCGCGACCATGGCATGTTCGCCGGGCGTCATCCGCTCACCTTCCTCACCGTGCCGCGCGCCATCTTCCGGCGCATGGTGGCGAACAGCGGCCGGCCCAATCGCGTGCTGCTCCATCGCTACAAGGCCTGGGCCGCGGCGGCGAAAATCGACTGCCGCTTCCTCGTGACCAACCTCGCGGGCCGCGAGGACGGGCTCGGAGCACCCATACCGTGGGACGAAATCGATCCCGGCTTGCGTGCGACGGCGCTCGAGACCGTGCGCGCGATGCGCCCGCACCTCGCGCGCGAGTTCGCGCCGGTCGCCGACGCGGACCTCGCCGTGAGCGGCTTCATGATGATCGCGTCCAAGCCGCGCGCGGCGTAACGCATCCCCCGAGTCGGCGCTCATCCGCGTCCCGCGTCGGGCGGCTTCAGCGCCACGTGCCGCTCGATATAGGCGAGGACCCGCGCGACCGATTCCTCGATCGAGCAAGCACCCGTGTCGACCGTGAGCTCGGGCGCCGGCGGCGGCTCGTAGGGTGCTGAGACGCCGGTGAAGTCCGGGATCTCGCCCGCGCGCGCGCGCTTATAGAGGCCCTTCGGGTCGCGCCGCTCGCAAAGCTCGAGATCGGCCTTGATGTAGACCTCGTGGAAGGCGCCCTGGGCCGCCGCGGCGCGCGCGCGGGCGCGGTCCGAGATGTAGGGCGAGATGAAGGCGGTGATGACGATGAAGCCCGCGTCCGCGAACAGCATCGCGACCTCGCCCACGCGCCGGATGTTCTCGACCCGGTCATCGGGCGCGAAGCCGAGATCGGCGTTGAGGCCGCGCCGCACATTGTCGCCGTCGAGCACATAGACCTGATAGCCGGCGAGGAACAGGCGCCGCTCGACCTCCATCGCGAGGGTCGACTTGCCCGCACCCGAGAGGCCGGTGAACCAGATGACCGCCCCCTGATGGCCGTTGCGCCGGGCGCGCGCGTCGCGGGCGAGGAGATGATCGGTCTCGAACCGGCCGGCGCCGTGGACCGCGAACGCTTGGCGCTCGTCGGGGAAACCCTCCATGTCGACGATTCCGGCACCCACCACCTCGTAGCCCTCGACCAGGACGAAGCGGCCGAGGGCGGGATCGGCGCTGCGCGCGTCGAGGGCGAGCAGGCTCGGACTACGCAGGATCGCCTCGCCGACCTCGTTGCGGCCGATCTTGTCGGCCTTGCGCGGCGCGAGGCTGCCCGTGTCGATCAGGCGCTCGATCGCCTGGACCGTGACTTGCGCCACGCGCGTGCCGAGCCGCAGGCGGTAGACCGCGCCGACGGCGAGCGGCTTCTCCGCGAGCCAGAGGAGCCGCGCGCGAAACACGTGGGTAAGCATGGGTGGCCGCGTCTCATGGCTCGCGACGTCGCCGCGCTCGACGAAGATCGGCTCGTCGAGGGTGAGGCCGATCGATTGGCCCGCCTCGGCGCGCACGGGCGCCGCGGACTCGGGCCGCTCCGGCCAGGTCTCGATCGATTTCACGCGCGCGCCGTGATTGCCGGGCGCGAAAAGAAGCCGGTCGCCGAGCGCGAGCGTCCCTGACTCGATGCGCCCCACGATGATGCGCTTCCCGTCGATGCGGTAGACGTCCTGGACCGGAAATCGCAACGGCAGATCGGCGCGCGCGCTCGGCGCCGCGAGAAGGTCGAGGGAAGCGAGCAGCGTCGGCCCGCGATGCCAGGGCATCTCGCTCGACGGGCTAACAAGATTGGCCCCCTCGCGCGCCGCGACCGGCACGATCGCGGGCGGCGCGAGGCCGAGCGCTTCGAGATGACGCCGGATCTCGGCGCTTAGCGCCTCGAAACGCGCGGCCGCGTAGCCGACCGCGTCCATCTTGTTGATCGCGACCACGAGGTCGGCGATGCCGAGCAGCGAAAGCAGATAGGCGTGGCGGCGCGTCTGCTCGGCGACCCCCTCGGTCGCGTCGACCACGAGGATGGCGGCGTCCGCCTGCGCAGCCCCCACGAGCATGTTCTTGAGGAATTCCTTGTGGCCGGGCGCGTCGATCAGAAGGTAGTCGCGCCGCGCCGTCGCGAGCGCCGCGTGGGTCGCATCGATGGTGACCGCCTGGTCGCGCTCGGCCTGGAACGCATCGAGGAGATAGGACCATTCGAGCGAAGTGCCGCGCCGGCGGCTCGCGGCCTCGAGCTCGGCGCGTTTCGCTTCGGGCACCAGCCCCGCCTCGTAGAGGAGCCGCGCGATGAGCGTCGATTTGCCGTGATCGACATGGCCGACCACGGCGATCGCGAGGCGCTCGCGCGGCGCCGGCTCTTCGGCCGCCGTCACATGTACCCCGCGGCGCGCAGGCGCTCGAACGCGTCCTCGGTCTCGCGATCCATGGCGCGTCCGGCGCGCTCGGCGATCTCGGTCGTCTCGAGCTCGGCGATGATGGCGTCGATCGACGCGGCGCTCGAGGCGACGGGGGCCGTGATGTTCTTCTCGCCGAGAGAGCGGTAGCGCTTGCCGCCGCGCGCGAGATAGAGCGGAACGAAAGGGATCGCCTCCCGCTTCGTGTAGCGCCACACGTCGATCTCGCGCCAGGGAAGCAGTGGATGGATGCGCACATGGCCGCCCGGCGGAACCTCGGTCAAGTATTGGCCCCACAGCTCGGCCGGCTGCTCGCGCAAGTGCCATTCGCCGCCGGCGCCGCGCGGGCTGAACATGCGCTCCTTCGCGCGCGTCGCCTGCTCGTCGCGCCGGATGCCGACCAGGATGCCGTGGAGCCCGCGCCGCGCGATCAGGTTCTTCAGTCCCTCGGTCTTGCGCGCCGCGGCACGCGCGGCGGGCGGCAGATCCGCCGCGACCGATCCTTCGGGCGGGCAAAGCTCGATCGCGAGGTCGAGCTGCCAATCGCGCGCGATGCGGTCGCGGAACGCGTAGACCTCGTCGAGCTCCATGCCGGTATCGAGCTGGACCACGGGAAACGGCACGCGCCCGAAGAACGCCTTGCGCGCCATCCACAACAGCGCCGTGCTGTCCTTTCCCATCGACCAGAGAAGCACCAACGGCGCCACGCGCGCCTGCGCCTCGCGCAGAATATGGATGGTTCTTGCCTCGAGACCGTCGAGCGGGGAGATCATCCGGAGACCGTGGTTCGGCGTGGATGCGGCGCGCGGCCCATGCTACCGCAATCCGGGCGAAAAGCCTTCTCCGCCGCCCGGACGGCGTTCATGTTCACGGCATGAACGTTAAACCCGCAAGGCGTCGCGGGTCAAGGGGCGCCTTGGTCCAAATCCCTCAAAGGATTGGCGATTCGGGCCCGGATCGGGTCCGGCCGCTTAGGGCTTGGCCGATGCCTCGGGTGCCGCAGGCGTCGTAGGCGCGGGCACGGTGCCGCCGAGCGCGAGGAACAGCTCGGCCGTGTCGCGATAGAGCTCGGCGCGCGCACGCACCGTGCCGAGGCGCGCCTCGTTCGACGCGCGCTCGGCGTCGAGCACCTGGAGGATGCCGGTATTGCCCGCGTTGTAGCTCACGCGCGTGAGCTTGAGCGAGGCTGCGGCGATGTCGGCCGCGCGCTCGTTCTCCTCCAACAGCACGCCGTCATGGGCGAGCGCCTCGAGCCGGTCGGCCACCTGGCCGAACGACTGAAGCACCACTTCCTGATAGGCCGCGTAGGCCGCCTCGCGTTTGTCCTCGGCGCCGCGCTTCTCGGCCTCGAGGGTGCCGCCAGTGAAGATCGGCGCGGTGAGGCCGGTCGCGAGGCTCCAGACCGTGTTCGCGCCGTCGAACAAATGGCCGAAGACGTTCGCGGTCTGGCCGAGCGACGCGGTGAGGTTCACGTCGGGATAGAGGCGCGCGGTCGCGACGCCGATCTCGGCGGTGGCGGCGTGAAGCTCGGCCTCGGCGGCGCGGATGTCGGGCCGGTCGTGGGCGAGCGCCGAAGGCAGGCTCAGCGGCAAATCCTGCGGCAGCGCGATGCGGTCGAAATCGAACGCGGGCGGCGCCCAATCGGCGGGCGCTTGGCCCACCAGGATCGAGAGCGCATGACGCGCCACGGCGAGACGCTGGTCGAGCGGCGGGAGAAGCGTGCGGTCGTTGGCGAGCTGGCTCTCCGCACTCAGCACGTCGACCTGCGTCACCGCCCCCGCCGAAAAGGCGCCGCGTACGAGCTTCAGGTTTTCCGCGTCGTCCTTGAGGATTTGCTGGACGGTCGCGATCTCCGCGCGCGCCGTCGCGACGGCGAACGCCTGGGTCGCGACGTTGCCCGCGAGGGCGAGGCGCGCCGCCGCGAGCCTGTCGTCCGCGACCTCGGCGAGTGCGGCCTTCTCCTCGACGAGGCGCCGCGTGCCGCCGAAGAGATCGAGATCGAAGCTCACGGCCGGCCCGATCGAATAGAGATTGAAGCGCGGGATCGGCTGCTTGAGGCCGAAGGACTGGGCGTTGAGCTTTTCCCGCGCGGCACTCGCGGCGGCACTCGCTTGCGGGAGCTCGCCGCCCGCCGCCGCCGCGACCGCCTCCTCCGCCGCGGCGAGGTTCGCGCGCGCGGATTCGAGATTGCGGTTGCCCGCGAGCGCCAATGCGATCGTGCGATCGAGCTCCGCCGACTTGAACGCGTTCCACCACGGGCCCGCGGGCTGCTTGCCGAGCGAGACGCGTTGGCCCGCCTCGGAAATGCCGCCCGCTTCGAGATCGCGCTCGCCCGCGGCCGCGTAGCTCCTGGGCGCCGGGGTCTGAGGCGGCTTGAAATTGGGCCCGACCGTGCAAGCCGCAAGCATGCTCAGGAGCGCCGGCAACGCCAAGCGGGCCGCCTTGCGGGCGACCGAAATCGAGACGCTGGCGCTCACGGCTTGCTCGAGCTCGAGGAGCCGAAGAGCCAATCGAACAGCGCGCCGAGCGAGCGCCGATAGCCCGTGTCGACCTCGACCGAGGCGCTCAACCCCGCATGAAGCGGGGCGGACGCACTCGGATCGTCGATCGAAATGCGCACCGGAAGCCGCTGCACCACCTTGACCCAATTGCCCGACGCGTTCTGCGGCGGCAGCAACGAGAACACCGCCCCCGTGCCCGGGCTCAGGCTCTCGACCTTGCCCGTGAAATCGTGATCCGGATAAGTGTCGACCTCGATGGTCGCGGGCTGGCCCGCGCGCATGTGGGTGAGCTCGACCTCCTTGAAATTGGCCTCGACCCAGATGCGGTGGGTCGAGAGAAGGGCGAACACCGGCGTCGAGGCGTTGACGTAGTCGCCCACCTGGAGCTTCTCGACGCGCGTCACGATGCCGTCGTCGGGGGCTGCGATCACGGTGTAGGAGAGATCGAGCTTGGCGCGGTCGAGCCGGGCCTGGGCCTCCTCGACCGACGGGTGTTGGTCGATCGGGATGTCGGGATTGCCGCCCAGGCTCGCGAGCACGTTCGCGATCTGCTGCTGCGCCGCCTCGACCTGCTGGCGCGCGACCACGAGCGCGTTGCTCGCCTGGTCGTATTGCGCCTGGGACGCCACACCCGAGCCGATGAGGCGCTTCTGCCGGTCGAACTCGCGCTGGCGATAGGCAAGCGTGTCCTCGGCCGATTGGAGGTCCGCGCGGCGCTGGCGATAGGTCGCCTTCATGGCCTCGACTTGCAGCCGCGCCCCCGCGAGGCGCGCCTCGGCCGCCTCGACCGCGATGCGGAACGGCCGGTCGTCGAGCTTGAACAGGACCTGGCCTTTCGCGACGCGCTGATTGTCCTTCACGTCGAGCTCGACCACGCGGCCCGAGACGTCGGTGCTGATCGAGGTCTGGGCCGCCTGGACATAGGCGTCGTCGGTTTCGACGTAGCGTCCGCCGGTGAGGAAAAAATAAAGCGCAATCGCGAGGATCGCGAGCGGAGCCACGGCCATGAGCGACCAGCGCACGAGCCGGCGCTTCCGGGCCGGCGACATGCCGTGCCGCATCGGCGCCTCGGTAGCCCCCGCTTGCTTGTCGCGCAGATCGGCTGCCCGCCCGTCCGGTCGCTCGAGCTTGGTCACGGGCTTGTTGGCCACGGGATTGCTGGTCGTAGGTTGGGACGATGCGGGATTAGCCACGGCGCCCTCCCGCGCGGAGCCGTGCCGGCTCGATTCCGCCGTCGCGCTCGATGAGGGATTGGGGTGCGAGCCGCGCGTCCGCGAGATTGGCCTTGATGCGGTTGAGCATGCGCGTCACGGCGTCGATTTCGGCCGCGCTCAGCCCCGCCATCGCGTGGGCCAGGCTCGCCTCGCCGATCTCGGTCATGCGCTCGAGCACGGGAGCCGCCTTGGGCGTCAGGTAAAGGCGCCAGGCGCGCCGGTCGGCCGGATCGGTGCGGCGCTCGACGAA
>DATJLQ010000006.1:0-1658 GCA_035509415.1 Alphaproteobacteria bacterium | reverse complement strand
GCGACCGAGGCGCTCAAGATGGACGTGCTCGGCCTCCTCCCGCCCCCGGCTCCGCCCTTTTTCTTGCGCCGCTGGCCGCCGGTCGACTGGCTTCCGATCCGCATGGCCCAGTTGCCCGAAAGCGGCGTGGTCGTCGAGTGGGCGTATTTCGCCGAGCGCCGGCTGCGCGATCCGTTCTTCGAGACGAGCGTATGGCACGCCGCGCGCCATCCGCTGAGCCGGCTCCTGCGTTGCCGCACCGGGCTCGACGATTTCCTCCGCGGCGCCGAGGAAGCGGCGGTGCCGGCCCCCGACGGCCTCGTCTATCATTGCTCGCGTTGCGGCTCGACGCTGGTGGCGCAGATGCTGGCACAGCCGGCGTCGCACCTCGTCGTCTCCGAGGCGATGCCGCTCGACTTCATGGTCCAGCTCGCGACCCTGCGCCGGGATCTGCCGCTCGCCCTGCGCGCGAGTTTCCTGGTCGCGATGGTGAAGGCGCTGACGCGCTGGCGCGCCGCGGGTGCCGAGCACGCTTTCGTCAAGCTCGATTGCTGGCACACGTTCGAGTTGCCGCTGTTCCGCGCCGCGTTCCCGGACGTGCCGTGGATCTTCCTCCACCGCGAGCCGATCGAGGTGCTGGTGTCGCAAATGCGCCAGCGCGGCGTCCAGACGATCCCCGGCGTCATCGCGTCGATTGCCGCCCACGTCCCGCTCGAGGAGCCGCTCGGCGAAGCGGTCAACGGCGCCGATTATTGCGCGCGGGTGCTCGGGCGCATCGACGCCGCGGCGGTCGAGCATTTCGCGCTCGGCGGCGGCCTGATCGTGAATTACGCCGAGCTGCCCGACGCGATGTTCGCGCGCATCCTGCCCCATTTCGGCATCGCCGCGGACGAGGAGACGCGCGCCGCCATGCGCGCGGCCGTGCGCTGGGACGCGAAGGCGCCTTCGTTCGAGTTCGCGAGCGATCGCGCGGCGAAGCGCGACGCCGCGACCGACGAGGTGCGCGCGGCCGCGTCGCGCCACATGGCCGGGCCCTACGCGGCGCTCGAGGCGCTCGAGGCGCTCGAGGCGCGGGAACGCGGCGCCGGCGTCTAGGAGGCGGGCGCGGCGCTGCCGGGAAGCCAGCGGCCCTGCATCCAGCGCCGCGCGACGTGCGCGATCTTCCCGGCATAGTCCGGAAAATCCGCGCCGATCAGGGGCAGGCCCATCGCCTCGATCGTCGCGTCGATGCCGGCCGCATCGAGGCCGCGTCCCGCCGCGGCCGCGTGACGCGCGATCTCCATCTCCTGGCCCCAGAAATAGATCCCACGCGCGCCCACGTTCGCTTGCATGCGGCGCACCTCCTCGACGCGCCCGTCATTGACCAGCGGCAGCCAAATGTCCGGCATCAGGAGGTCGACCGGCCGTCCGGGCCGATAGTCGTAGGCGTCGCCCTCGAGGATCGAGAGCTTGGCGCGCGCCGCGGGCGGCAATTGCGCCGCGAGGTCGAGGGTGCGGTGGAGATCGATCACGTCGCGGTCGCGCTCGACCACGGTCACCGCCTCGACCTCGTCGCGCAAGGCGGACGCGAGGGCGGACCAGCCCAAGCCGAGCCCGAAGACGAGCACATGGCCGCGCGCGAGACGCACGCCGATCTCCTGGCTCTCGATCTCGAACGGCGTCATGGACATCCAGCTGGC
>DATJLQ010000005.1:0-5479 GCA_035509415.1 Alphaproteobacteria bacterium | reverse complement strand
ATCAAGGAGATGGGCGGGCTGCCCGACCTCCTGTTCATCATCGACACCAACAAGGAGCAGATCGCGGTCGCCGAGGCGAAGAAGCTCGGCATCCCCGTGGTCGCGATCGTCGACAGCAACTCGGACCCGGACGACATCCTCTACCCGGTGCCCGGCAACGACGACAGCCAACGCGCGATCCGCATCTATTGCGAGCTGATCGCGGCGGCGGTGCTCGACGGGCTGCAGGAGAACATGGCCAAGGCGGGAGTCGATCTCGGGGCGCAAGCCGAGACGCCGATCGAGCCGATCCCCGAGGCCGAAATCGCGGCCGTGGCGGAAGCGGCGGCCCAGCCGGCCTGAGACGGCGTCCGTTTCGGGCTCGAGCGCGCTTTGTGCGGCCCTGAATCGAGTTGCCATTTCAGGCGTTTGTAGATCGTTCTTCAGCGAGGAGTGAACAATGGCCGAGATCAGCGCCGGGCTCGTCAAGGAGCTGCGCGAGAAGACGGGCGCCGGCATGATGGATTGCAAGAAGGCGCTCGCCGAATCCGCGGGCAACCTCGAGGGCGCGGTCGACTGGCTGCGCAAGAAGGGCCTCTCCGCGGCGGCCAAGAAATCGGGCCGGGTCGCGTCCGAGGGGCTGATCGGCGCGCTGGTCAAGGGCAACACCGGGACCCTTGTCGAGGTCAATGCCGAGACCGATTTCGTCGCGCGCAACGAGACCTTCCAGGCGCTCGCCCACGAGGTGGCCGGGCTCGCCCATGGCGTGGGCGGCGACCTCGACAAGCTCAAGGCGGCCAAGACCAAGAGCGGGCGCACGGTCGAGGAGGAGCTCACGCACCTGATCGCGACCATCGGCGAGAATATGAGCCTCCGGCGTGCCGCGAGCCTCTCGGTTTCGCCCGGCGTGGTCGCGAGCTACATCCACAATCAGACGGCACCCGGTCTCGGCCGGCTCGGCGTGATCGTGGCGCTCGAGAGCACCGGCGACGCGGCGAAGCTCGCCACCCTCGCGCACCAGATCGCGATGCATGTCGCGGCCGCCAATCCCCAGGCGGTCGACGTCTCGGGGCTCGATCCCGACGCGGTCGCGCGCGAGAAGGGCGTGCTTCTCGACCAGGCGGCCGCGAGTGGGAAGGCCGATGAGATCGTCCAGAAGATGGTCGAGGGGCGGCTCCGGAAGTTCTACCAGGAGGTCGTGCTGCTCGAGCAGGATTTCGTGCTCGAGCCGGGCACCAGCGTGAGGAAGGCCGTCGAGGCCGCGTCCAAGGCGCTCGGCGCTCCGGTCCGGGTCGCGGGCTTCCTCCGCTTCGCCCTCGGCGAGGGGCTCGAGAAGAAGAAGGACGATTTCGCCGCCGAGGTGGCGCAGCTTTCCGGTGCCGGTCAATAAGGCGTTGGAATCGCGTTGTTTTTAATTCCGCCGCGCGTCCCCGGCGGGGTTGAGGTATAGTCTTCCGGTGCGCTTTGAGTCTCGAGCGGACGCGACCGGGGGCAGCCCCGGTCGTGCCATATCCGGGGCATGGCTGGCACGGCCCAAGAGTGCAGTCTTAGCGCAAGAGCGCAGCCTCAAAGGAGCGACGCGCGCGACATGGCAGCGAAACCGACATTGGGCCCAGCGAAGCCGGCGGCGCTGCGTTACGGACGCGTGCTCCTGAAGATCTCCGGCGAGGCGCTCATGGGGGCGCGCGAGTCCGGGCTCGATTTCGACACCGTCTCGGGCATCGCGGCCGACATCAAGGCGGTGCACGCGCTGGGGGCGCAAATTTGCGTCGTGATCGGCGGCGGCAACATCTTCCGCGGCCTCCAGGGCAGCGTGCACGGCATGGAGCGCGCGAGCGCCGACTATATCGGCATGCTCGCGACCGTCATGAACGCGCTCGCGGTGCAGAACGCGCTCGAGAAGACCGGCGTCGCCACGCGCGTGCTTTCGGCCATTCCGATGCAGAGCGTGTGCGAGCCCTACATCCGGCGCCGCGCGTTGCGCCATCTCGAGAAGGGCAGGGTGGTGATCTTCGCCGCCGGCACCGGCAATCCCTTCTTCACCACCGACACGGCGGCGGCGCTGCGCGCGTCCGAGATGGGCTGCGACGTGCTGCTCAAGGGCACCAAGGTCGACGGCGTCTATTCCGCCGACCCGCTGAAGGTCAAGAACGCCAAGCGTTACGATCGGCTGACGTACCTCGAGGTGCTCTCGCGCGACCTCCGGGTGATGGACGCCTCGGCGATCGCGCTCACGCGCGAGAATCACATTCCAATCCTGGTGTTTTCGCTGCACAATCCGGGCGCTTTCGCCGACGTGGTGCGGGGCCGGGGCAAATTCACGCTGATCGACGAGGAGGCCGGCGCCCGTGCGGGCGCGCGCGCGTGAGCGGGCCAGGGACGTGAGCGGGCCAGGGACGCGAACGGGCCAAGGACGTTAATGGACGAGTAAACGGGGTGCGAGCGGATCGTGAGCGAGCAGGACATCAATAGCCTGAAGCGGCGCATGGAAGGGGCGCTCGACGTGCTCAAGAAGGAGCTCGGCGGGCTCCGGACCGGGCGCGCGTCGGTCAACCTGCTCGACCCGGTGCAGGTCTCGGCCTACGGCTCGGCCATGCCGCTCAACCAGGTCGGCACCGTGGGCGTGCCCGAGGCGCGCCTGGTCACGGTCCAGGTATGGGACAAGTCGCTCGTGGGCGCGGTCGACAAGGCGATCCGCGAGGCCGGGCTCGGCCTCAACCCGCAGATCGAGGGCACCCTCGTGCGCGTGCCGATCCCGGAGCTCTCGCAGGACCGGCGCCAGGAGCTCGCCAAGGTCGCGCACAAATACGCCGAGCAGGCGCGCATCGCCGTGCGCAACGTGCGCCGCGACGGCATGGAGCATCTGAAGCGCCAGGAGAAGGACCACAAGATCTCCGAGGACGAGCACCGCAAGCAGTCGGACCTGACCCAGAAGGCGACCGACGAGGCGATCAAGAAGATCGACGAGCTGCTCGCGGCCAAAGAAAAAGAAATCATGAAGGTGTGACGGACGCGCCCATGGACCCGGTCACTTCCCCCTCGCCGCCGCCCGCCCAGCCGATCCACGTCGCGATCGTGATGGACGGCAACGGGCGTTGGGCGAAGGCGCGCGGGCTGCCGCGCGTGGCCGGCCACCGGCGCGGCGTCGAGGCGGTACGTCAGGCGGCGCGCAATGCGATCGACCTCGGCGTCTCCTACCTCACGCTGTTCGGCTTCTCGTCGGAGAATTGGCGCCGGCCGCCCCAGGAGATCGACGACCTCATGGGCCTGTTGCGCATTTACCTGCGCGGCGAGGTGGCCGAGCTGCACAAGAACGGCGTGCGCCTCCGCATCATCGGCGACCGCGCGCGCCTCGGCCCCGACATCGTCGAGCTCATCGAGAGCGCCGAGGCGATCACGCGCGCGAATACCGCGCTCAACTTGACCGTCGCTCTCTCCTATGGCGGGCGCCAGGACATCGTCCAGGCGGCGCAGCGCGTCGCCGCCGACGCCAAGGCGGGCCGGGTCGCGCCCGAGGCGATCGACGAGGATCTGCTCGCGCGTTATCTCTGGACCGCCGAGCTCCCGGACCCCGACCTCGTCATCCGCACCAGCGGCGAGCGGCGTTTGAGCAATTTCCTCCTCTGGCAGTCCGCCTATGCGGAGTTCGTCTATCTCGACACGCTGTGGCCCGACTTCTCCAAATCCGACTTCGAGGACGCGATCCGCCAATACCACGGACGGGAGCGCCGCTATGGCACGAGCCGTGGCTGACCGAGGTCCGAGCGCCGTCACCCTGCGCGTCGCCTCGGCCCTGGTCCTGGCTCCCATCGCCCTTGCCGCGATCCTGCTCGGCCGGCCCTATTTCGAGCTCCTGGTGGGCGCGGGCAGTGCGGTGCTCGCCTGGGAGTGGGACCGGCTCTGCGGCAGCGAGCGCTTCGGACTCGCGGGCTGGGTCCAGCTCGCGGCCGTGGTCGCATGCACGATCGCGGCCGGGCTCGGGCAAATCGCGATCGCCTTCGCGCTCATCGTTGCGGGTGCCGTCGCCGCCTATGGGGCGTCGCGCCTGGGCCGCGTCGCCAATCCGCTCTGGCATGGGGTGGGGCCGATCTATGTCGGCGTGCCCGCGGTCGCGATGATCTGGCTGCGGAACGGCTTCGGGGTCGACGTGGCGCTGTGGCTGTTCCTCGCCGTCTGGGCGACGGACGTAGGCGCCTATGCCGCGGGCCGCACCATCGGCGGGCCGCAGCTCGCGCCGCGCGTGAGTCCGAACAAGACCTGGTCCGGGCTCGCGGGCGGCATTCTCGCGGCAGCCCTCGTCGGCGCCGCGATGGGCTATGGCCGCGTCGAGCTCGCGCCGCTGGTGGCGCTGAGCGCTGCGCTCGCGATCGTGGCGCAGCTCGGCGACCTCGCCGAATCGGCGGTCAAGCGCCGCTTCAAGGTGAAGGATGCGAGCGGCCTCATTCCGGGTCATGGCGGGCTGCTCGACCGGGTCGACGGCCTCCTCGCCGCGGCGCCGATGGTGGCGCTCGTCGAGCTCGTCGCGCGCGGGGGCGTGCCGTCATGGCCATGAGTGCCCAGGCCGCGCAAGGAAGGCCCCACGACCGGCGAATGCCGCTCGCGCGGCCGAAGCGCATCGCCGTCCTGGGCTCGACCGGCTCGATCGGCTGCAGCACGCTCGACCTCGTCGCGCGCAACGCCGAGCGCTTCGAGATCGCGGCGCTCACCGCGCATCGCAACGTGAAGCTTCTGATCGAGCAGGCGCTACGCTTCCGCCCGGCATTCGCGGTGATCGCCGACGAGAGTCACTATGCCGAGCTCAAATCGGCGCTCGCGGGCTCGGGTGTCGAAGTGGCGGCCGGCATGGATGCGGTCGCCGACGCCGCGCGTCGTCCGTCCGATTGGGTGATGGCGGCGATCGTGGGCGCTGCCGGCCTCGAGCCGACCTTGGCCGCGATCGAGCGCGGCGCCGTGGTCGGCCTCGCCAACAAGGAGACGCTGGTGTGCGCGGGCGATCTCGTCATGGCCGCGATCGCGCGACATGGGGCAACGCTGCTGCCGGTCGATTCCGAGCATAGCGCGATCTTCCAGGTGTTCGACGGAGATCGCGCCCACGCGGTCGCGCGCATCATCCTGACCGCGTCGGGCGGGCCGTTCCGCACCATCGAGCCGTCCCAACTCCATTCGGTGACGCCGGCTCAGGCGGTCGCCCATCCCAACTGGTCGATGGGCGCGAAGATCTCGGTCGATTCGGCGACCATGATGAACAAGGGCCTCGAGGTGATCGAGGCGTCCTACCTGTTTCCGGTGCCCAAGGATCGCATCGAGATCGTGATCCATCCCCAGTCGGTGATCCACAGCATGGTCGAATATGTCGACGGATCGGTGCTCGCCCAGCTCGGCACGCCGGACATGCGCACGCCGATCGCGGTGGCCCTCGCCTGGCCCGAAAGGATGGCAGCACCGTCGAAGCGGCTCGACTTCGAGACCCTCGGCGCTTTGACCTTCGAAGCCCCGGATT
>DATJLQ010000004.1:0-10256 GCA_035509415.1 Alphaproteobacteria bacterium | reverse complement strand
ATATTAAACGACACGACACTCGCCGGGCGCAAGGCAACTGTCTGTGAGACTTGTCACAGCCGGCAACTCTCTGGAAACAAATTTAATTTTGGGTCACGAGGGCGGGGCGGGCGGGCCCAGAGCCCGGCGGCCGGGCCGCTTGACCCGCACGCCGCAAAGCCTTAGGGTCGCGCCGCTTTCAAGGGACAAGTCAGCCCCTTGGGCCCCAAAAGGGTCTCCCCCAGTCCGCGTGGACGCGCACTGGGGTTGAAGCCTTTGCGCATAAGGCACTCGCAACGATGTTCGATTCACTGACCAAACGGCTCGGCGACGTGTTCGACCGGCTCAAACGGCGCGGCGCGCTGTCGGAAGCCGACGTCGATGCGGCGCTGCGCGAGGTCCGCGTCGCTCTGCTCGAGGCCGATGTGGCCTTGCCCGTGGTCAAGGACTTCGTCGCCCAGGTCAAGCTGCGCGCCATCGGCCATGAGGTGGTTCGCAGCGTCACCCCGGGCCAGATGGTGGTGAAGATCGTTCACGATCACCTGGTCGAGACCCTGGGCGAGACCGCGGCCGAGATCAATCTGCGCGCGACCCCGCCGGTCCCGGTTCTCATGGTCGGCCTGCAGGGCTCGGGCAAGACGACGACGAGCGCCAAGATCGCGCTCCGCCTCAAGTCGCGTGAGCGCAAGAAGACGCTGATGGCGTCCCTCGACGTGCGCCGGCCCGCGGCCCAGGAGCAGCTCGCGATCCTCGGGCGCCAGGCAGAGGTCGACACGCTCAACCTCGTGCCCGGCGAGCCGCCGCTCGCGATCGCGAAGCGGGCACTCACCAAGGCGCGGCTCGAGGGCTACGATGCCGTGCTGCTCGACAGCGCGGGGCGCCTCCATGTCGACGACGAGCTCATGGCCGAGATCGCCGCCGTGCACGCGGCGACCAAGCCGGTCGAGACGCTCCTGGTCGCCGACGCCATGACCGGCCAGGACGCGGTCAAGGTCGCCGACGCATTCCACAAGCGCCTCCAGCTCACCGGCATCGTGCTGACGCGGGTCGACGGCGACGCGCGCGGCGGCGCCGCCCTCAGCATGCGCGCCGTCACCGGCTGCCCGATCAAGCTCATGGGCACGGGCGAGAAGCTCGACGCCCTCGAGCCGTTCCATCCCGAGCGCATCGCTGGGCGCATCCTCGGCATGGGCGACGTGGTGTCGCTGGTCGAGAAGGCGGCCGAGACGATCGAGCAGGAAGAGGCCGAGAAGCTCGCGCGCAAGATGGAGAAGGGCAGCTTCGACCTCGACGACATGGCGTCGCAATTGCGCCAGGTGCGCAAGATGGGCGGGATGGAAGGCCTCATGGGCCTCCTCCCCGGCGTCGCCAAGGTAAAGCGCCAGCTCGCCGAGCGCCGCATCGACGACAAGATGATCAAGCGCCAGGAGGCGATCATCGGCTCGATGACCAAGGCCGAGCGGCGCAACCCGAACCTGATCCACGCCTCGCGCAAGCGCCGCATCGCGGCCGGCTCGGGCACCGAGGTGCAGGAGGTGAACAAGCTCCTGAAGCAGTTCATGGAGATGAGCCGGATGATGAAGCAGGTCTCGAAGCTCGGCCAGAAGGGGCTCGCGCGCGCGGGCTTTCCGGGGCCGCGCAACCTGCCCGGCGGCTTCCCGCGCTAGATCGAGCCCGACACGAATCCGATACGAACCCGACCCAGAGTCCCAGAAATATCCAGAGATTAGAGAGAAGGAGAAAACCCGGACATGTCCCTCAAGATCCGCCTCGCCCTTGCGGGCGCCAAGAAGCGCCCCTTCTACCGCATCGTGATCGCCGATGCGCGCAGCCCGCGCGACGGCCGCTTCATCGAGCGGGTGGGCAGCTACAATCCGATGGTCGCCAAGGACCATCCGCAACGCATCGTGCTCGATGTCGAGCGCATCAAGCATTGGCTCGGCGTCGGCGCCCAGCCGACCGAGCGCGTGGCGCGTTTCTTCGGCAAGGCCGGGCTCGGCCCGGTGCCGGCGATCCCGAAACAGACCCAGCAGCATCTGCCCAAGGCCGAGCGGCGCGCGGCGGCCGAGGCGGCGGGCGCTGCGGCACCCGCACCCGCGGCCCCGGCACAGGCGAAGCCTGCGGCCAAGCCCGCGGCGGCGGCGAGCTGAGGCACGCGGCGCGTCGTCGATCGACGGCGCTTCGAGGAACGAGATGAGCGGCACGGACGCAAAACTCTGTCTCGGCATGGTGACCGGCGCCCACGGCGTCCGGGGCGAAGTGCGCGTCGAGAGCTACGCGGCGCGCGCCGGCGACCTCGCGTCCTACGGCCCGCTCACCGACGAGACCGGCCAGCGCCGCTTCGCGCTCACCTTGCGCGGCGCGGCGGGCGCGAGGCTCATCGCGCGCATCGCCGGCATTGCCGACCGCAACGCCGCCGAGGCGCTCAAGGGCACGCGGCTCTATATCGCGCGCGCGGCACTGCCCACGCTCGAGACCGGCGAATTCTACGCGGGCGATCTCGTGGGCCTCGCCTGCGTCGACGCGGACGGCGCTCCCATGGGCACGGTCAAGGCGCTGCATAATTTCGGCGCCGGCGAGGTGATCGAGGTCGAGCGCCCGGGCGCTCCCTCGCTGCTGCTCTCCTTCACCCGCGACACGGTGCCCGAGATCGACCTCGCCCATGGACGGCTCGTCATCGCGCCGCCGCGCGAGCTCGAGGTCGGCGCCGAGAACGAAGACCGTGAAGCCGGCGCGGCGGAGCCCGCGTCCGCGCGTGCGGAGGTGGGACGATGAGCGGCACAACGCGCGCCAACGGGGCGGCTCCATGGACCGCCAAGGTGCTCACCATTCTCCCTGAGATGTTCCCGGGGCCGCTCGGCGCGTCGCTCGCGGGCAAGGCGCTCGCGGCCGGCCTGTGGGCGCTCGAAACGGTGGACATTCGCGCCTTCGCAAGCGATAAACACCGCTCCGTCGACGACGCCCCCATGGGCGGCGGGCCGGGCATGGTGATGCGGCCCGACGTGCTGGACGCGGCGATCGCGGCGTCGGCGCTCCCGGCCGCGCCGCTCGTCTATCTCTCGCCGCGCGGCCGGCTCATCGACCAGCGCCGGGTGCGCGAGATCGCGGCCGGGCCCGGGGTGACGCTGGTGTGCGGCCGCTTCGAGGGCATCGACGAGCGCGTGATCGAGGCGCGCGGGATCGAGGAACTGAGCCTCGGCGATTTCGTGCTCTCGGGCGGCGAGCCGGCGGCGATCGCGCTGATCGACGCGTGCGTGCGCCTGCTGCCCGGCGTGGTGAGCGCGCCCGCGTCGCTCGAGGAGGAGAGTTTCGAGCGGGGACTTCTCGAGTACCCGCACTATACGAGGCCGCAGAGCTGGCAGGGCCGCGAGGTGCCCGACGTGCTGCTCTCCGGCCATCACGAACGCATCAAGGCCTGGCGCCTCGGCCAGGCGGAACGCATGACCCGCGAGCGGCGGCCCGACCTCTGGGCGCGCTACCTCGCGGCCGGCAAGGACAGAAAAGGTAGCAGGCCATGAACATCATCGACCAGCTCGAGCAGGAGCAGATCGCCAAGCGCGCCCAGGCGGGCGAGATCCCGGCCTTCGCGCCCGGCGACACGCTGCGCATCCACGTCAAGGTCGTGGAGGGCGAGCGCACGCGCACCCAGGTGTTCGAGGGCGTCTGCATCGGCCGCAAGAACGCGGGCTACAATTCCGCCTTCACGGTGCGCAAGATTTCCTACGGCGAGGGGGTGGAGCGCGTGTTTCCGCTCTACAGCCCGCTGGTCGACCGCATCGAGGTCGTACGCAAGGGCCGCGTGCGCCGCGCGAAGCTCTATTACCTGCGCGGCTTGAAGGGCAAGGCGGCGCGCATCGCCGAGAAGGGCTCGGGCCTCATGGCGGCGCCGGGCGAGGTCGCGAGCGCGTCCGAGCTCGACGAGGCGGCCCTCGCGGCCGACGTCGCGACGCCGGCGCCGAGTGCGGCCGAGGCCGACGCGGCGGCCGCGCGCAAGGCCGAGAAGAAGGCCAAGAAGAAGGCCAAGAAGGAAAGCGATCAGGCCAAGGCCTGAGCGGACGACGACGGGGGGAGACGCGATCCAGCCCGGACGGCCGCGGCCGTCGGGCGAGCGAGAGGACGAGCGATGGCGACCAAGGAAGGCGCGGCACCGCGCACGCTGTTCGACAAGATCTGGCAAAGTCACCTGGTCGAGCGCCAGGCGGACGGCACCTGCATTCTCTATATCGACCGGCATCTCGTGCACGAGGTGACCAGCCCCCAGGCGTTCGAGGGGCTTCGCGCGTCGGGGCGCAAGGTGCGCCGGCCCGACGCGACCCTCGCGGTGCCCGACCATAACGTCCCCACGACCGACCGCAGCAAGGGCATCCTCGAGGAGGAGTCGCGCATCCAGGTCGAGACCCTCGAGGCGAACTGCAAGGAATTCGGCGTGCCGCTCATCCCGGTGATGGACGTGCGCCAGGGCATCGTCCACATCATCGGGCCCGAGCAGGGCTTCACGCTCCCGGGCACGACGCTGGTCTGCGGCGACAGCCACACGGCGACCCACGGCGCCTTCGGCGCGCTCGCCTTCGGCATCGGCACGTCCGAGGTCGAGCATGTGCTCGCGACCCAGACGCTGGTGCAGAAGCCGGCCAAGAACATGCGCGTCACCGTCACGGGGGCGTTGTCCGAGGGCTGCACGGCCAAGGACCTGATCCTCGCCATCATCGGCAGGATCGGCACCGCGGGCGGCACCGGCCACGTGATCGAATATGCGGGCGACGCGGTCAAGGCGCTCTCGATGGAAGGGCGCATGACCATGTGCAACATGTCGATCGAGGGCGGCGCGCGCGCGGGCCTCGTGGCTCCGGACGAGAAGACCTTCGAATTCTTGAAGGGCCGGCCCATGGCGCCCAAGGGGGCCAAGTGGGAGCAGGCGGTCGCTTACTGGAAGACGCTGCCGTCCGACCCGAATGCCAAATACGACATCGAGGTCGAGCTCGACGCGTCGACCATCGCGCCCCACGTCACCTGGGGCACCTCGCCCCAGGACACGCTCCCCATCACGGGCCGCGTGCCCGATCCGGCCCAGGCACCCGACGAGGGCCTGCGCGCGGCCTGGACGCGCTCGCTCCACTATATGGGCCTCGAGCCCGGGACGCCGCTCGCCGAGATCAAGATCGACACCGCCTTCATCGGCTCCTGCACCAACGGCCGCATCGAGGATCTGCGCGCCGCCGCCGCGATCGCCAAGGGCCGCCACGTGGCGCCCGGCGTGCGCGCGCTCGTGGTGCCCGGCTCGGGTCTGGTCAAGGATCAGGCCGAGGCCGAGGGGCTGGATGCGATCTTCCGCGACGCGGGCTTCGAGTGGCGCGAGCCCGGCTGCTCCATGTGCCTCGCGATGAATCCGGACAAGCTCGCCCCCGGCGAGCGCGCGGCGTCGACCTCGAACCGCAATTTCGAGGGCCGCCAGGGCCCGGGCGGGCGCACCCATCTCGTAAGCCCGGCGATGGCGGCGGCGGCCGCGGTCACCGGCCATCTCACCGACGTGCGCGACCTGGCCGGGCGCGTGCCGGCGCGCGGGAGCGTGTCATGAAAAAATTCGACCGGCTCAAGGCGGTCGCGGCGGCGCTGCCGATGATCAACATCGACACCGACAAGATCATCCCCGCGCGCTTCCTCAAGACCATCAAGCGCAGCGGGCTCGGGAAATCGCTGCTCTACACCTTGCGGTACGACGAGAAGGGCAACGAGCGCCCCGACTTCGTCCTCAACAAGGCGCCCTGGCGCAATGCCAAAATCCTGGTCGCGGGCGAGAATTTCGGCTGCGGCTCGAGCCGCGAGCACGCGCCCTGGGCGCTCGACGATTTCGGCATCCGCTGCGTGATCTCCGAGAGCTTCGCCGACATCTTCTACAACAACAGCTTCAAGAACGGCATGCTGCTGATCAAGCTGCCCAGAGCCGAGGTCGAGACGCTGATGGAAGATGCCGGGCGGGGCGATTCTCTCACCATCGACCTCCCGAACCAGACCATCGAGCGCGCGAACGGCGCCAAGATCGCGTTCGAGATCGATCCCTTCCTCAAGACCTCGCTCATCGAGGGGCTGGACGAGGTGGCGTTGACGCTTCAGAAGCAGACCTTCATCAAGGACTACGAGGCGAAGCAGCGCCAGGCCCAGCCCTGGCTCTGGAGCCGATCGGAATCTTGATTGGTTTCCCGTCATGGCCGTGCCCGTCACGGCCATCCACGTCTAATCGCTTCGTGGATGCGCGGAACAAGTCCGGGCATGACGAGTTGAACGATGCGTCGACGCGCATTTTCCATGCCATTCCGAAGATGGAGACACCATGCCTGCGAACAAATCGATCCTGATCCTTCCCGGCGACGGCATCGGCCCCGAGGTGATGGCCCAGGCGCGGCGCGTGATCGACTGGTTCGACCAGCGGAAGAAGCTGCGCTTCGAGCTCAAGGAAGGGCTCATCGGCGGCGCCTCCTACGAGGCGCACGGGAAGCCGCTCACCGAGGAGACGCTCGAGGCCGCGACGTCGGTCGACGCGGTGCTGCTGGGTGCCGTCGGCGGGCCCAAATGGGACAATCTCGAATTCTCGTTGAAGCCCGAGCGCGGGCTTCTCGCCATGCGGAAGGCGCTCGACCTGTTCGCCAACCTGCGCCCCGCCGCGGTCTACGAGGCGCTCGCCGACGCCTCGACCCTCAAGGCCGAGGCGATCGCGGGGCTCGATCTCATGCTGGTGCGCGAGCTCACGGGCGGGCTCTATTTCGGCACGCCCCGCGGCGTCGAGAAGCTCCCGAACGGCGACCGGCGCGGCGTCAACACAGAGGTCTATACGGGCGAGGAGATCCGGCGCGTCGCGCGCGTCGCCTTCGAGCTCGCGCGCAAACGGCGCAAGAAGCTGTGCTCGGTCGACAAGGCCAACGTGCTCGAATCCTCTGTGCTTTGGCGCGAGGAGGTCGAGAAGCTGCGCGCCACGGAATTCAAGGACGTCGAGCTCAGCCACATGTACGTCGACAACGCGGCGATGCAGCTCGTGCGCAACCCGAAGCAGTTCGACGTCATCGTGACCTCGAACCTGTTCGGCGACATCCTGTCCGACGAGGCATCGATGCTCACGGGCTCGATCGGCATGCTGCCGTCGGCCTCCCTCGGGCCCGCCGACAAGAGCGGCCGCCGCAAGGCGCTCTACGAGCCGATCCACGGCTCGGCACCCGACATCGCGGGGCGCGACGTCGCCAACCCGCTCGCCGCGATCCTGAGCTTCGCCATGCTCTTGCGCTATTCCTTCGACATGGCGGAGGACGCGGACCTGATCGAGAACGCGGTCAAGCATGTCTTGAAGGGGGGCTTGCGCACCGCCGACATCATGCAGGCCGGCAAGGCCAAGGTCTCGACCACGGTCATGGGCGATTCGATCCTGCGCGAGCTCGACAAGCAGGCGGCCTAGCCGATGCCGTATTTCGCGTATTCGCCCTCGAGGCGGCCCGCGAGATAAAGCCCGAGCATGCGGAAGTCGCTGACGAGCGACCAGAGCGGGTGCTCGAAGGTCGCGGGCCGGTTCTTCTCGACCAGCCCGTGGGCGAGCCAGGCGGGCCCGTAGCCCGCGATGGCGGCGGCCAGATAGAGCCAGCCGTCCCCGCTCAGAAGGGCGGCGAGGACGAGGACCACCCCCAGGCCGGTGCCCAGGAAATGCCAGGCGCGGGTCGCGGGCTTGCGGTGCTCGCCCAGGTAAAAAGGCCAGAATTCGGCGTACGTCGCGCTCCCGGCCGCCATGGCGCCTCGTCCGCCGCAGGAGGCCTGGGCGCTTGAAATCCCGGCCTCTTCGGCGTAAGTGAACGGCTCCTAAAAACCCGAGCCGGATCGGATTGTATCATGGGCTATAGAGTGGCGGTGGTGGGTGCCACCGGCAATGTCGGACGCGAGATGCTGCAGATCCTCGCCGACCGGGACTTCCCGGCGGACGAGGTGATTGCGCTCGCGTCCGAGCGCTCGGTCGGCCACGAGGTCTCGTTCGGCGAGCGCGCCACGCTCAAGGTGCGCGACCTCGCGACCTTCGACTTCAAGGGCACCGACATCGTGCTCTCCTCGCCGGGTGCCAAGGTCTCGGCCGTGCACACGCCGCGCGCCGCCAAGGCGGGTGCGGTCGTGATCGACAACACCTCGTACTTTCGCATGGACCCGGACGTGCCGCTCGTGGTGCCGGAGGTGAACGCGCAGGCGATCGCGGGCTACTCGAAGCGCAACATCATCGCGAACCCGAACTGCTCGACCATGCAGCTGGTGGTGGCGCTGAAGCCGCTTCACGATCTCGCGCGCATCCGCCGCATCGTCGTCTCGACCTACCAGTCGGTCTCGGGCGCGGGCAAGGACGCGATGGACGAGCTGTTCGAGCAGACGCGCGGCATCTTCGTCGGCGAGCACCCGGAGCGCAAGACCTTCACCAAGCAGATCGCCTTCAACGTCATTCCTCACATCGACGTCTTCATGGACGACGGCTACACCAAGGAGGAATGGAAGATGGAGGTCGAGACCAAGAAGATCCTCGACCCCAAGATCCTGGTGACGGCGACCTGCGTGCGGGTGCCGGTGTTCATCGGCCACGCCGAATCGGTCAACCTCGAGTTCGAGCGCGAGCTCGGCGTCGACGAGGCGCGCGCGGCCTTGCGCGCCGCACCCGGCGTGTCGGTGGTCGACTACCGGGTCGACGAGGGCTACGTGACCCCGGTCGAGAGTGCGGGCGAGGACGCGGTGTTCGTGAGCCGCATCCGCGAGGACCGCACGGTCGAGCACGGGCTCAATCTCTGGATCGTGTCGGACAATCTGCGCAAGGGGGCCGCGCTCAACGCGGTCCAGATCGCCGAGGAGCTGGTCAAGAGCTACATGAAGAAGGCGGCGTAGCGCGCAACGTGCCGAAGCCGGTCGATACGGAAAGGGCGGCCCCAGGGCCGCCCTTTCTCATTTGTCACCGTCGGTGTCCAACTCGGTATCGTCAAATATGCAGAACGGCACGAACGCGCTCAGTTCGTCATATCGCTTCAGTTCCTTTTTCGTGAACCTGCGCCTTATTTCCAGTTGCGATAAATGCGCCGCCCTCGTGACGAGCTTGTAGCATCCGGCCAATTCCCAGACCTCGCCGGTCCAGGCATTGACGGCGAACCAATTCTGGATTGCCACAATCCGCATTCTCCGGTCGATCAGGGCGAAGATGAAAAAGGGAGGGTCGAAATGGTCGTAAACATAAGAATCCGAGGGCAGGAACCGATACGGGTATGCCTGGAGTACCAGTCGCTGCGCCGTCAAGCGATCGATCTTCCAAGGAATGTCCTTCGGAATGTCCTCGGCTCGACCGAGCGTGGGGAAGCTAGCCAAAAATGCGGCGGCAATTAGGATAAATGCGAGATGGGTGCAACTACGGATCATGTTCATGCTCGCTTTGCGACGACCTCGACAGATGCGCCATGACGCAGTTTACCAATCGCTGTACAAGCATTTCGGCCTGATGGCCGCGAGCTCGTCGTAGCGTTTCAGTTCCTCATGCGTGAATTGTTTGCGCACTTTCAGCTGAGACTGCCGCAACTCATAGTTCAAGAGCTTGTAGCATCCAAGCAAGTCCCAGACGTCGCCGGTCCAAGGATTGATGGCAAAGGAGTCGATGACGCCGATATCCGCATGCCATGCATAAAGATCTACGACGAAAAAGGGCGCGCTCTTTCTATCGTCGCTTTTTCGGAACTGATCGGGGCGGTATGCTTCGCCATTCGCTTCCGCAGCTAACCGTTGTGCGGCCGGTTCGTCGATTTTCCAGGGAATGTCCGCGGCCCACCCCGGCAAACTCCAGGACGAAACGAGGACATAGACGAAAATCGAGATCTTGGAGCCTAGGCGCATCATCGTCAGGGACTCCGTTGCTCGACGATCGGGCGCAATCCGCGGATTGTGCCAGCGACACCGGGCCCAAGAAAGGCGCCCCCCTCATCGAGATAGGCATGGCGACCGTCCCCCGTCGGCCCGGCCAAGCGAAATCGGCGCAATCCCAACCCACGCGACATCGGTTCGTTCAACATGGCGGCGCCCGCCTCACGGCGTTTCGACGATGCATCCCGGCTTAAGCCGACGGAGCTCCGCGTAGTGCTTCGATTCGTCGGCCGTGAAGCGCTTCCGAATCGCCGCTTGGGATTTGCGCAAGGCGGGCGTGGACATTTTGTGGCAGCCCCATAGGTTCCACACGTCCCCGGTCCAGGGATTGACCGCGAAGTAGCCGAAACTGCCGTCGCGAGGCGGAT
>DATJLQ010000003.1:0-6664 GCA_035509415.1 Alphaproteobacteria bacterium | reverse complement strand
TGGCTGCTTTTCCCCGCCCCCTCGCCGCCTTCGAGCGTGATGAAGCGGCCTCGTTCGGGCAGACCCCGGCGCGCGCCGCTCGGCACTTCCGGGGCCGCGCTCACTTCTTCGGGGCGCCGCCTGCCGGCGCCGGCGTCGGTCCCGCGGTCATGGGCGGCCCGCCATAGACGAGGTAACGCACCGCGGCGCCGATCCGCCCCATGAAGCCGAGCCGGCCGACCGACGCGCCGGCGCGTAGCGCCACTTCCTCGGTCTTGGCGTCGGGCGCCTCGACCACGATCTTCCCCACCACGGCGCCCATCTTGATCGGCGCCGGAATCGGGTTGTCGTAGACCAGCGTCACCTTCATCTTGTCGCGCGACGCGCGCGGCAGCGTCACCGTGAGCGCATGGTCGGCGATGAGCGGCACGGTCGGCTGATCGCCGAGCCAGACGTCGGCGTCGCCCATCTTCTCGTTGGACTTGAAGAGCGCGTAGTCGCCCCACTCGCGGAAGCCCCAATCGAGCAGCTTCTCGCCCTCGCGCGCGCGCTCGTTGACCGATTGCATGCCGTTGAGCACCACCAGCAGCCGGCGCCCATTGTGCACGCCCGACGCCGTGAGCCCGTAGCCGCCCTGCTCGGTATGGCCGGTCTTCACGCCGTCGACCACGATCCCGTCGCCGATGTCCTTGTAGTAGAGGAGCGGATTGCGGTTCCCCTGCTTGATGCCGTTGTAGGTGAAGTCTATCTCGTTAAAGTAATGATAATACTCCGGAAATTGCTTGATGAGGTCGCGCGCCAGGATGGACAGGTCGCGCGCGGTCACATACTGGTCGGGGTCGGGCAGGCCCGAGGCGTCGACGAAGTGGCTGTTGATCATGCCGAGCTGGCGCGCCGTGCGGTTCATCTCGTCGGCGAAGGCCTGCTCCGTGCCGTCGAGCCCCTCGGCCACCACGATGCAGGCGTCGTTGCCCGATTGCACGGCGATGCCCTGGATCAGGTTCTGCACCGTGACCCGGCTCCCCACCATGACGAACATCTTCGAGCCGCCCGTGCGCCACGCCTTCTCGCTCACCGGCAACGTGTCGTCGAGCTTGATGCGGCCCTCCTTGAGGCGCGAGAAAAGAATGTAGAGGGTCATCATCTTGGCCATCGACGAGGGCGCCATGCGCTGGTCCGCGTTTTTCGCGAACAGCACGGCGCCGGTGTCGAAATCGATCAGGATCGCCTGCTGGGCGCTGGTGTCGATGGTGGGAAGCTCGGCCGACGCCGCGGGCGCATGCCCGAGCCACGCCGCCACCAACGCCAGGGTAGCGCAGAGGCAGACGAGCGCGCGCCGGGGCGCGCGGGCGTTCGAGATCGAGAGCGGGCGGGAGCCAGGGATCGCGGCGGGTGCCGCGGCGGGCTTAGATGCGGTCATGGCGCGTGATGGGTCCTTCGCGTTCGCCGCGGCTTCGATGCCGGGGCCGGAGCCCCTCTCCTAGGCGCAGAATACGACGAAAATGGGGCGCGCCGCGCGCCTATCCCCTTGCCTCGCAGCGCGAATTCGTCCGCTCTCACTCGACCACGATGCGCGCGTCGTGATAGCCCGAATGCACCAGGCGCAGGAGCAGCTGGTCGGCCGCCGGCACGTTCGCGACCGGCCCGAGGCGCACGCGGAAAAAGGGCAAACCGTCGACGTCGATCTGGGTCACCTTGGCGGGGCCGATGGGCGACAGGCGCGCGACCAGCCGGTCCGCGTTCTCATATTGGGTGAAGGCGCCGATCTGGACGAAGATCGAGCTCGGATGGGTCGGCACGATCGTGACCTGCTGGTCGGCGAGCTGGGTCTGGGCCGGGCTTGGCGGCGGCGCACTCGCGGGCGGCGGCGCCGGCTGAGCCGATACGACTTGCGTGGGCGCCTTCTGCGCCGTGAAGCCGGGCGGCGGCGGCAGCGCCTGGGTCGTGACCGGCTGGGTCGCGACCTGGGCCACGATGCGCTCGGCCGACGGGATCTGGCCGCGTTGCGCGAGATATGCCGCCTCGCGGCTTTCGGGGGCGAGAATCTGCACGCGCACCTTCGCGGTGCCCGGCCCGATCATGCCCAGAAGCTGCGCCGCACGGCGCGAGAGGTCGATGATGCGGCCCGGGACGTAGGGCCCGCGATCGTTGATACGCACCACGATCGAGCGGCCATTGTCGAGGTCGGTCACGCGCACGATGCTCGGCAGCGGCAAGGTCGGATGCGCCGCGGTGAGCGCGTTCATGTCGTAAACCTCGCCGTTGGCCGTGTACTTGCCGTGGAAATTCGGCCCGTACCAGGAGGCGATGCCGGTCTCGTCGTAATTGTAGTCGACGCCCGGGTAGTACCAGATGCCGTCGACCTCGTAGGGCGAGCCGATCTTGTAATAGCCGTGGGCTCCCGGCGCCCCCTGGCCGCCTGGCGCAACCGAGGCCGGACCGCCACCGAACATCGAGCAGGCCGAAAGCAGAACCATCGCCCCGAGGGCGAGCGCGGCCGGCAAAGACGCGGCTAAACGCATAATCTTGTGGGCATCCCTAAGGTTTATTCATTATCTGGTAGATTACCGGCCTTCGATCCGGTCGGCAAGCAATCCGACGGCGGTCGCGAAGAAGATCGACTTGTTCCATTTGAGGATGGCGCGGTAATTGCCGTAGACCAGATAGGCGGGCCCGTCCTCGCCGGCCGGCATGACGATCGAGGCCGGGCTCGGCGACTCGGGCAAAAGCCCGCCATCGGGCAAGCGCACGCCGAGCGCGTTCCATTCCGGCACAGGCTTCTCGACCGAGAGATCGGCGAGCTGAGCGTCGAAGCCCTTGGGCAGGCGCACCGCACGGCCCCAGCCCTCACTCGCGTTCCAGCCGACATGGAGCAGATAGTTCGCGGTCGAGGCGAACACGTCGCCCCGGTCGCTCCAGATGTCGCGCTTGCCGTTGCCGTGATAATCGACCGCGTAGCGCAAATAGCTCGACGGCATGAACTGGTTCTGCCCCATGGCCCCGGCCCAGGAGCCGCGCAGATGGGCGAGGTCGGCATAGCCGTGCTCGAGGATCAGGAGCGCGTCGATCAGCTCGGCGCGGAAATAGGCGCTACGCCGCCCGTCATAGGCGAGGGTCGCGAGCGCCGGCACGATCGGGAAATCGCCCACGATGCGGCCGAAGTCGCTTTCGATGCCCCAGAGGGCCACGATGTATTGGGGCTGCACGCCGTAGACCGAGGTCACGTTGGCGAGCAGGTCCTTGTTCTCGGCCAGGAGCTCGCGCCCGCGCGCGACGCGGCTGTCGGGAACCACCTTGGCGATGTACTGGTCGAAGGTGAGCGTGAACTCGGGCTGGCGCCGGTCGAGCTCGATCACGCGCGGAATGGGCGCCAGGTCGGCGAGCGCCTGGTCGAGCACGTGGTTGGAGATGCCGCGCGCATGGGCGTCGTGCCGGAAGGCGGCGAGCCAATGGGCGAAGTCGCCATCCGCCGCGCGCGCGGCGGGCGCGGCGATGACGAGCGCGCAAGCAAGGATCGCCGTCGAAGCCGCGGCCGCGAGAGCGCGCACGGGCAAACCACGCAACGTCCGACGCGCGCGTTGCGCGCGATGCCGGACTCGAACCGTCTCGAAACTCATGGACGCCCTTGTGCCACAGGCCCGGCCGAGGGTAAAGCGCCGCCCGCCGTCAATGGGCGGCCGCTTGGGGCGCCGCCGGAGTCCGTGGCGGAGTCGGTGGCGAAATCGCGGCGGGCGCCGCGGCCGGCAGCGGCTGGGGTGCCGGGAAAATGACGTTCGTGCGCCCCAGGAGCCAATAGGCAAGCATCCCCGCCCATTCCTTCGCCGCGTAATCGATGTCGCCCGCGTTGTCGATGAATTGCGGCAGCGACAGCTCGAGCGGCCCCGGGATGCTGTGATACGCGACCGGATAGGGAATCACGTCCCAGCCCGCCTTGCGGAACACGCCGACCGCGCGCGGCATGTGGAACGCCGAGGTGATCAGCACCCACACCTGGCCCGGCTTGGGATGGATCAGCGCCTTGGTGTCGATGGCGTTCTCGTAGGTGTTGCGCGACTGGCTCTCGATCGTGATGCGCTTCGGGTCGAGTCCCATCTTGATTAGGAATTCGCGCGCGATGGGCGCCTCGAGGGTGTCGCCGCCGATCTGGCCCGATCCGCCGGTGAACACGACGCGCGCCTCGGGGTGGTTGTGCGCGATCTCGAGCGCCTTGGTGAGGCGCATGCCGTCCGAGGTGAGCGTGATCTGGCCGCGCGCGACCGAGGTGTCGGGGTCGATCGCGCCGCCGAGCACGATGATGCCGTCGATATGGGCCGGGAGGCTGGCGGGGATCGGGAACCGGTTCTCGAGCGGCTGCATCAGCATGTCGGCGAGGGACGACGAGGCGAGGGCCGCGCAGCCGAGCGCCGTGAACGTTACGATCCAGCGGCCCCAGCGGCGCGCGCGTCCCTCCGGGAACCAGATCAGCGCCGCGCCGGTCACCATCAGGAGCAGGATGAAATTGCCCGGCGAAAAGACGAGCTGAAAAAGTTTTGAGAACAGGAACATGAGGCGCGACAAGGCTCCGGACCGTCGGGCGCCATTCTTACGGACTGCGCGGGCCGGACGCAATGGCCTCCCGAGCGGCGAACATTAAATCAGTAGGTTGCGCGCCCGCCCGAGATGTCGAACACGCCGCCGGTCGTGAAGCTGCATTCCTCGGACGCGAGCCAGGCGACGAGGGCCGCGATCTCGCCGGTCTCGACGAAGCGGCCCATGGGGATCTTGGAGAGCATGTACTGGATGTGGGTCTCGGTCATCTGGGCGAACAGATCGGTCTTGGCCGCGGCCGGGGTCACGCAATTGACGATCACCCCCTTCCCCGCGAGCTCCTTGCCGAGCGACTTGGTGAGGGCGATCAGCCCTGCCTTGGCGGCGCTGTAGGCGGGCGCGTTCGGGTTGCCCTCCTTGCCCGCGACCGAGGCGACGTTGACGATGCGGCCATAGCCGCGCCGAATCATGCCCGGGACGAGCGCCCGGCAGCAAAGATAGGCGCCGGTCAGGTCGACCTCGATCACCTGGCGCCATTCGGCCGGCGGATAATCCCAGGTCGCGACGTTGGGGCCGGTGATGCCGGCATTGTTGATCAAAATGTCGACCTTGCCGAGCGCCGTCTCGGCCGCCGCCGCGGCGCGCCCGAGGGCGGTCTCGTCGGTGATGTCGACGAGCGCCGTCTCGATCTTGGCGCCGCGGCCGAGCGTCGTCGCCGCGCGCGCGAGTGCCTCTCCGTCCCGGTCCCAAAGGACGAGCTTGGCTCCCGACGCCGCGAGCCGCTCGGCGCAAGCGAGGCCGATGCCGCGCGCGCCGCCGGTCACAATCGCGACGCGGCCTTCGAGATCGATCCGGTTCATGGCTTCCCCTCCCCGCCTCGGTTGAGCGCCGTTTCAGCCATGCCGCGCGCCCCCATGGCGGTCAATAGGAGACCGTCGGGAACCAGGGAAGGCGCGGCTCTTGGTACCAGCCGCGCGCCATGAGCGTCATGGGCTTCACGATTTTGAGCCCCTCGCCGAGGAGCCAGCGGAAGAGCCCCGCCTGGCGGATCGGAAAGAGGAATTCGATGGGCTCGGAAGACGCGGCACCCGCGCCCAGGATGAGCGCCTTGAGGTCGGCCTCGGTCTCGGCCATGCCGTGGTTCTGGATCCAGAAATTCGCGGAGGCGAGATAGCCCACGACGCGCCCGCCGCGCTCGACCGCGAAGGGCCGGAACATCTTGAGCGAATCGCCGAGCTCGTTGGCGCGCGAGAGCCCGTGGGTCGCCTCGCACAGCGCGGCGCAGGCGGGAATGTCGGCCGCGACCAGCGGGCGCACGCGCACACCCGCGTCGGGTTTGCCGCGCGGCTTTCCGCGCATGAGCATGAGCGGCTCCTTGGTCTCGAAGCCGAGCGAGGCATAAAGGCCGAGGGAGCGCGCGTTGAACGCGTCCTGCACGAGCCGGATCGAGCGCGCCGCTTTGCCGCGCTCGATCGCCGCCTCCATGAGGAGACGCCCGACCCCTTGGGCTTGGCGCGCGGGGTCGATCGTGATCGACCCGACCGCGCGCACCGCGTCGCGCTCGTCGAGGAAGTTCGAGCCGATGACGGTGCCGTCTTGCTCCGCGACCACGCCGTAGATCGAGGGATGGGCGATGAACGCCCCGGCCAAGCCGGACGCCGCCTCGACCGAGGGAAAATCGGGCGGGAAGCCGTGGGACTCGTTGATGCGCTTGAAGGCCTCGAAGACGATGCGGCCGAGTGGCGCCGCGTCCGCGGGCTGCGCCGGCCGAAGCGAGACCGTCATGCTTTTCCCCTTCTGTCCCCGTTCGAGCCGGGCGAGCTTAGTGGGGCCGCTGGGCCGCAGCAAGCGCCGGAACGTTGCGGGACCTTCGGCTGCGGCCCGGGCCCCGCCGCGGCCGGCCTCGGCCATCTCGGATCGCGCCATGCCCGATCTCGGTTATGCCCGATGTCGGTTATCCTGGGCCCCGCGCTCGACAGAGGGGCCGCGTCTGTTATAACCGGCGCCTCGACGGGCCGGATGGGTGGCCGAGCGGTTGAAGGCACCAGTCTTGAAAACTGGCAGACCCGCAAGGGTCTCGTGGGTTCGAATCCCACCCCATCCGCCACTTCGGAACAGAACTGCGAACCTAGCTCGCCTTGCGCGACAGCGTGAGCGG
>DATJLQ010000002.1:0-51309 GCA_035509415.1 Alphaproteobacteria bacterium | reverse complement strand
GCTTCTATGCCTGGCTGACACGTCCGCGCAGCCAGCGCAGCCGAAGTGATGAAGAGCTGAGCGCAAAGGTCCGGGCCAGCTTCCTGGCCAGTGACCGGACCTATGGCGCCCGTCGCGTGTGGCACGACATGCTGGCGGACGGGCTATCGTGTGGGCTGCACCGGATTGAACGTTTGATGCGAGCTCAGGCGCTCAAGGCACGCCCGCGCCGGCGGCGTCTGCCGCCCGATCTCGGTGAGCGGCAGACCGCCGCCGTCGCTCCCAACGTGCTCAACCGCCGCTTCGACGCCCTGGCTCCGAACCGCAAATGGATTGCTGACTTTACGTATGTGTGGACGGCGGAGGGCTGGCTTTATGTGGCTGCCGTGGTTGATCTGTTCTCACGCCGGGTGGTTGGCTGGTCGATGAGCGCGGAGATGACCGCGCAGCTCGTCACCGATGCCTTGGTGATGGCGATCTGGCGCCGCGGCAAGCCTGATGCGCTGCTGCACCACTCCGATCGCGGCAGCCAATACACCAGCGAGCCGTTCCAGCGGCTGATGGCCGACAATGGCGTCGTCTGCTCGATGAGCCGTTCCGGCAACGTGTGGGACAACGCTGCCATGGAGAGCTTCTTCTCGTCGCTGAAGACTGAGCGGATCGGCCGCAAGACATACCGCTCGCGTGACGAAGCCAGGGCGGATGTGTTCGACTACATCGAGTGCTTCTACAATCCGAAGCGTCGACACTCGACCATCGGATACATGAGCCCTATGGCATTCGAGGTGAAGGCCGGATTAGCTTAACCAACTGTCAACCAAACCGGCAGCAGGCCACACGAAATTATCGCGTGACGAATCTTGCCGGTTTAGGTTTTGCCGTTCGCAAAACGTCCCCGGAACGAATTAGAGAAAGTTCAGGGAAAGTGCGCCGCAATACGGCGCGACCGTCTGACATAAGTCCTTGAAGGAAATGGTGGGCGCGGCAAGGATTGAACTTGCGACCCCTACGATGTCAACAATTCGCTTAGGCCGAAAAGGGCAGGAAATCCGCCGCCCGCCGCGGCTTGTGGTGGGGCGCAAACGCGGATTCCGGTGAAGATTGCACCCCATTGCAACTTATGATACCTGAGAATTCAACAACTCTATTGGTAAACGCGAGTAACCTGCATTGACCGAAAGCGACGTTCGCAACCAAATCCTAAACGAAATTCGTAAGTTGGCGGATGCCAGCAACGGTCGGCCGCCGGGCATGGGCCAGTTCGAGCAAGCAACCGGTATTCGCAAGTCGGCTTGGCGCGGCGTTTATTGGGCTCGTTGGGGGGATGCCCTAATAGAGGCAGGATTTCAGCCGAACAACCCGCCCGAAAGATTCACCGAAGATTTCCTCTGCGCGAAACTCGCGGTGGTTTGCCGACATTTCAAGAGGGCGCCGAGTTCGATGGAATTACGCTTGTACAGTAGAGCACACAGCGACTTTCCCGACCCCAGCACGTTCCGAAGTCACTTCCACAACACCCCTTCTATGTTTCGCCACCTGACGAAATGGGTAGGCGCCAATCCCGCGTATGGTGACGTTGCCGAGATGTTATCCGCTGCCTCCTTTAGATCGGAAAAGGAAGGCGCCGCCTCTAGAGAGGGGCTCGTCTACCTCCTCCGTTCTGGCAGTCATTACAAGATCGGCAGGAGTGACGAACTTGAACGCCGCGTGAAAGAAATTCGGACCTCTCTACCTGAGGAGACCTCGATGATTCATGCCATTCGCACCGATGACCCGCCTGGCATCGAAGCGTATTGGCACCGTCGATTTGCCGACAAACGAGCTAATGGGGAGTGGTTCAAGCTGAGTGCTGCCGATGTCGCCGCCTTCAAGCGGCGAAAGACTCAGTGAGGAGAACACAAGTGGTGCAGCGTGGCGGCCTACGAGGCCGACTTAAGAAACGGCGCATGAAAAGAAAAAACAACAAAGGCAAAAGCACTAAGGTTGTAAACGATGAAGTTTGGTCCGATCGTACTTGGAAGGTGGTCGACGGAATTCTCAAACCTGCGCCCGGAAGGCCAAAAAAGACGGAGCGCTTGTTCCAAATTGTCGGTGAAAAATTGCCGTTTAACAGCCTCGGTGAAGTTAATACCAAGATAAAGGCGATTTTAGGTCGAGCGCCCGAAGGAATCTATATGGCACATGATTCGATGGGTGTGGCTCGTTATGGAGGACGGGGGAAAATTTTTTCGCGCCTGCGGAAGCACAAGAAGAAATATCCGAAAGAGCTGCTATATTTTTCGTTTTACGTGATCAAAAGCAAGAACCACGAACGGGAATTAGAAACCGCAATTCTACGAGCCGCTGGACCCCAGATGATCCTTAATAAAAACAAGGTCCGATCAGATATAAGACCGGGCAACGTTCGCGATTACGAACCGGGGACCATGTTCTTTTCCCGTCAGAATTCGAAGAGGCGAAAGAACCGAAGGCGCCGATAACCGCCCCTTGGGCACGTCTTGTCACAGATTGGGATTGCGCGTATCTAATAAGATGATCGGCAATCGACGCCTGGACTTCTCTGACATCTTTGGTCGATTACGTTGGGCTTGGCATAACACAGTTATCAATTGCAACCGCCGTTTTATGGCTGCCCATTGGACGACGCCAAGCCAAGTCGGTCGCTCAGCAGGACAATCGGCGTGAAGCGGGTCGAGAAGGCAGCCTAATAAGGCGTGGGCCTGATTCGCCACTTTTGTCAATGCCGTGATCAGCCGATTGCACTCATGACTGAGATTCCGATTCTCCTCGCGAACGTGATTCCGGTCGGCAACGATCGAGGCCGTCAGTTCGGCAAGTCGACGTTCCACACGGAACGCCGGTCGACTCAGGCGCCGCCGACGCGGGCCATATCGATCGAGCTGATGCTTTGCCCCCACCTCACACCAATACGAGTCCTGCCACATCCGCATGGCCGCGCGATATCGTTGGTCGAGAACGCGCTTCTGCGTGACACCCTCCCGCTTCGCCGCGGCAATGGCAGCCCGGCCAGGGTGTAGGTCATCGACGCGCTTCCCGGCATCGAGATCAGGAACCGCGAGAAAATGCAGATGCGGATAGGGTTCGTCGCGATGACGAACGACCGACTTGAGTCGATCGCCGTATTGGCTACGGAGCCAAGTCAGCGTATCGCGCTCCCAGGCAGCCCAAGCATCCCTATCGTTCCCATCCAACTCGGCAAGCCGTGCAGGGAAGCTTGCGACACCAGCCGCCAGGATTTGGGCGTCACGCCGCAAACGCCGCCCCTTCGGATCGACCGCCCGCTCGGCCATCGCCATGACCTCATCCTCAACTTCGGTCGGGGAACGACCGAAGACCAGCTCCGGTGGCCTGGGTGCCGAGAGGTGTGGGTGCATGCCGGGCTCGCGCATGAGCTCGCCAACGACCTGCCTGACGGTCCACCGCCTTTCCTTCGCCTTCCGTGGCGAGGATCGGGCGTAGGTCTCAACGTGGATAAATTGCGTCGGCATCGTCTAGGGTCACGTCATGCGCGAGGCAACGGCCGCTCCGTCTGACCGCCCCCAGGGGTTCCGGGGCTTCCGCCTACCGGCCATTTCGACAACCGACCAGCACCGGCCGCAGTGTCCTCAGCAAAGACCTCATGCCCGCACAGCCGATCTATGAGTTCGCGGGCGGTCTTCACCGCAGCCATTCCATCGCGCCCATAGCGCTCCCGGACAAGCCCCATGACCAAGTGGAAGGCCACGGGTTTACCGAACGTGTCGCGGGCAACGGTACGCAATAGCCGCCATGTGGCGGCATAAGCGCCAACGGTTTCGTATGTCGGCCCAAGCACGACGCCGACGCATGCGTCTACGTGCGCTTCCAAGATTCGGTCAAACTCCGGGCTCATACTTCCTCTCTCTCGTGGACCACGAAAGGGAGGTGGAAGAATCGATGCCCGGCCACAAGTGCCACCTACCAAAAATCGAGACGCGGGGGTGAAACCTAGAAACCGACTATGTTTGTTTCACAAACGTCGGCCGGGCGCTGCCCTGGACCCGGCCAGGGACTCCGGCCCCTGGACCCCCGATCCACCCCTTGCTAACGGGCTAACCAAGCTAATCCGACAGGGGCATTAGCCTGGTTAGCCCATTAGCCCCGGCTACCGGTCGCCGGACGCCACAACGTAGTAGAGTTGGCTCTCTCGCTTCCCACGCACCTCATGCGTGCCGGGAACGCGAACGACCCAACGATGGCGTTCGAGAATGTCCATCATCTTCCGGGCCGTTGCCGCCTTGCGCGCGGTCTTGGGGCCAAATTGGTATATGTCCTCGAGCGTAACCAGCCGATCCTCACACTCGCCCACGGCATCACCACCGGGCGCCTCGGCCACGCTCCTCGCCAGTCGCTCACTCCTGTTGGCTTGTACCCGATCCGCAAGCCATCCACCGACCTTCCGGGCCAGCGAGACTTGAGGATCGACCTTGACTTCGGAGAAGAGCCGCCGGGCCTCCCGGCCGTAATGCCGTGCGAGTTCGATGCCCGCCTCCATATGCGCGGCATCGATTTCGGCTACCCCGACGTCGTCTACGAGCGCAAGCACGCCGGCGATCCGCACGGCATGCTCTGGCAGCTTCGCTGCCAAACCCGAAATCGGCCGCAGCTCCCCGTCTTCCGTCAGCCGCCGCTCAACGTCGTCGTGGAACACGATCCAGCGCGCCTTGGCAACCGGAGAAAGCGGCAGCGGACGGCAATCGAGTGCGTGCGGAGACGAAGCACGCATGCGTGGCGGCACCGCAAGAATCCGGAGAAGGTGGTTCGTGTAATCGTCTACTGCCTTCTCGCTTGCCGGATCCGGGTCGCGGTACAGTCGATAACCCATCAGGCTCGCCGGAGCGGTGATTAACGTGCGTGACAGGAGGCCCTGCTCCTTCAGCAGTTTGTCCCCCAGGACCGTCTCAAGGAGGTAGGGTTGCAGCATGACGTTTGCACAAAAACGCCGACCGGGCAGGAAACTCGCTCTTTCGCCGCCTCGAACCCGGGATAGGGGTTTCCCATCCCAGAGAAGTGACAGTGTCGTTGCGGTCTTGAGACGCTGATCCTCGCTCATCGCGTAGCCACCGAGGAAACGCCCGCCTTCATCCGAGAACAGGCCGATCGAAGGCCGACCTTCGCTCAATAATCGATAGATACCCTCCGCGTTCGGGTCGTCCATCAGAAATTGGGGGGTTCTCGGCGCCCTTGGAGGCGCGACGCCGATTTTTGCGGCAGATTCAAGTGCCGCCTCGTATCGCTCCTGTTCAATCTCGAATTGCGCCCACAGGGCATCTTGACAGTGTTGAATCGCGCGCGTGGCCAGATCATCAACGGCACTCTTGCGATCACCCGTGACGCCAGCACTCACGAACAACCCGCTCACCGGACGTGTCATGCCATATGGCATCTTCACGTCTGCATGCGCTTGTACGGCCAACGTTGCCGACGCCAGCACAGACGTGCCGGTCATTGCGGTTGACGCTTGCACGATATCGGCGATCCCCTTCGTCGCCCGGCCAAGCATCGATCCAAGGGCGTCGATCGGAAACCTGTCCGGTTCTTCCGACGCCTTCGACAACGGGATCGGATCACCGTCGGGCAACCGCGCGCCGAACTTGGCTTCCAGCGCAGCGGCCAACGGAGGCGCCCCCTCCATCGTTCCCGGTTGTTCGTTCTCGTTCACCCCGGGGAGATGCCCTGTTGTGGCCGCAACGGCATTGGAGGTGGTGGTAGTCGTGGCGATTTGCTGATCAGACATCGAAGGTTCCTCTGATGATCGCGGGCACCCATTGCGCCCGCGCCACCGGGAATATTGGTTCAAGTTGGGAGTTTGGGCCGCGCGCCCGGGCATCGATGGCCGCCGACCAAACGCGTCGCAAGACTCGCACGGCCAAGATCGGAATGATGAACCCATATCCCGATTATGAGCGGTACGATCGAACATGAGCCGAGGCCCGACCTGAATGACTCCGTGATGCTCACGGTGCCTCAGGTCGCTGCCGCCCTCATCGTTGATATTGATACCGTGAGTTCGTTCGTTCAGAATCATCAGATCGGCTTCTACGAATATCCCAACGGCGAGATCAGGTTGAGCGAGCGCCAGTTGGCCGAATTCAGAAGCCGTTGCAGGAGAGACCCATCATGGCGCGCATCAAAACCCCAAGCGGCATCCCCCAACTCGCCAAGCGCCCCGAAAGCGGGAACTGGCAGCTTCGCTGGTACGACCCGCAACGCCGTAAAGTCGTATGGCGTTCGACGGGAACGACGGACCTGGCTGAGGCTCAAGTCCAACTCGTTGATTTCTTCGGACGAGAATCCTCGGTCGCCCCGGCCGCATCGGCGGCGCACGTGGTGACGGTGAAGGCCGCGTTGGATGAATATCTGAACGAGACCATGGCCGGTGCGCCAAGTGAGCAACAGGCGAGAATCGCGCGGAACCATCTCGTCGCCGTCTTGGGAGACGAGCTTGCTACGGCCCTCGACGTGGAGCGCCAACAAGGCTACGTCGATCACCGTGACGGCAAGGGAGTCCGACCGGCGACGATTTCGCGCGAGCTATCTGTCCTGCGTGCGGCCCTCTTCCATGCCCGGCACAAGCGGCCAGGATTGGATATACCGCGCATTTATGACCTGCCCGCGACAGAGCCGCGCGGCCGTTGGCTGACCAAAAACGAGTTCGAGAAGCTCTTGGGAGCCTGCAAGTCCGAACACCTTCGGCTCTACATGCTGCTGGGCATTACTACGCTCGCACGGCCCGAAGCGATCCTGGATTTGCGTTGGGATCGAATTGACTTCGAGGGTGACCTCATTCGCCTCAACGCCGTGGGCCGCGCCCAGACGGCTAAGCGTCGGCCGACCATCAGGATGACGGAGTTGCTCAAGGCCGAGTTGGTTGCCGCTTGCGAGCGGCGCAAGACGGATTACGTGGTCGAATACGGCGGGTACCCGGTTCTATCGGTCAAAACCGCATTCCGAGAGGCAACGGCCGTCGCAGGCTTCCAGCGAGGTGACGTGACGCCATACACCTTGCGCCATACAGGCGCCACCTGGATGGCACAGGATGGCGTTCCGTTGTGGGAGATCGCCGGGTTCCTCGGGCATTCCGACACGCGGATGGTGGAAAGGCATTACGCCCATCACCATCCAGATTTTCAGAAGCGTGCAGTCGCGTCGCTTCATGGACGGCTCTCGGAAATGCCAATAACACCCCAATTGCACCCCAGACGGCGAAAAGGCGAGGGTGAGAAAGGGGTCAGGAAGAACGAAAATCCCAATGGTGTCATTGGGAAGGAAATGGTGGGCGCGGCAAGGATTGAACTTGCGACCCCTACGATGTCAACGTAGTGCTCTCCCTCTGAGCTACGCGCCCCCAAGATCGGCCGCCGGTCCTCTTGTGGGAGGGTCGCGCGGGCGGGACCGGGAGTCCCGACTCGGGCCTTGGAGCCAGGGCGAGCTATAAAGCCCGGGCCCGCGTTTGGCAAGCCTCGGCCCGCCTTAGCGGGCGGGCGACGCGGGGGCCGAAAGCGGCGCTGCGGGCCGGTCTCCGGCCGAAATCGGGGACCCGGCCGCCGCGCCACGCTCGTGACAGGCGCGCGCGGATGGGCTACTTACAAGAGATGGACACGGTCACGAGCCAGGCCGCGGGGCGCGGCGTCGTTTGGGACTTGGCCCGGCCGCGCGAGCAGGCGCTGCCCGCCGTCTTCGCCTCGCCCCACAGCGGCAACCGCTATCCGAGCGCGTTCGTCGCGAGCGCGCGCCTCGACGCGCTCAGCCTGCGCAAGTCCGAGGATTGCTTCGTCGACGAGATCTTCGCGGGCGTGGCCGAGGAAGGAGCGCCGCTCTTGAAGGCGCTTTTCCCGCGCGCCTATCTCGACCCGAACCGCGAGCCGTTCGAGCTCGATCCCGCGATGTTCGGCGACGCGCTTCCCGCCTACGCCAACACGCGCTCGCCGCGCGTCGCCGCCGGGCTCGGCACCATCGCGCGCGTGGTCGCGAACGGCGAGGAGATCTACCGCGCCAAATTGAGCTTCGCCGAGGCGCTCGAGCGGGTCGAGGCGCTTTACCGGCCCTATCACGCGGTGCTCGAGAGCCTGGTCGAGGGGACGGTCGAGCGCTTCGGCTATGCCATGCTGATCGATTGCCACTCGATGCCGTCGATCGGCGGCCCGATGGACGAGGATGCGGGCCGGCGCCGCGACGACATCGTGCTCGGCGACTGTCACGGCACCTCTTGCGCCGCACCGCTGACGGCACTCGTCGAGCGCTTCCTGGTCGAGCTCGGCTACCAGGTCGGACGCAACATCCCCTACGCGGGCGGCTTCACGACGCGCCATTACGGCCGCCCGCGCGCGAGCGTGCACGCGCTCCAGATCGAGATCAACCGCGCCCTCTACATGGACGAGGCGACGCTCGAGCGCGGACCCGGCTTGCCGCGCTTGATGCGCGACATGCGCAATCTCGCGCATCATCTGCGCCTGCGGCTCCCGGCGCTTTTGCGCGCGGCCTGAGCGCCCATGGGCACGGTCCAGCCCGAGCGGCAGAAGGCGCCGCTTGACCTCGTCGTGCGCGACGCGCGCGCGGACGATGCGACGGCGATCCAGGCGATCTACGGCCATTATGTCCGCACCAGCCTCGCGACTTTCGAGGAGGCCGAGCCCGACCGCGCGGAGATCGAGAAGCGGCGCGCCGCCCTCATGGCCGAGGGGTTTCCCTATCTCGTGGCCGAGCGCTCGGGGCGCGTCATGGGCTTCGCCTACGCGTCCCTCTATCGCACGCGCACGGCCTATCGCCACACGCTCGAGGATTCGGTCTATGTCGATCCCGCCGCGCAGCGCCGGGGCATCGGGCGCGCCCTCCTCGCAACGCTCATCGAGCGCTGCGCAGCACTCGGGTATCGCCAGATGATCGCGGCGATCGGCGATTCCGCCAACGAGGGCTCGATCGGCATCCACGCCGCCCTCGGCTTCCGCATGGTGGGGCCGCTTCGGTCGGTCGGGTTCAAGTTCGGACGCTGGGTCGATGCCGTGCTGATGCAACGCGCCCTCGGCCCGGGCGGCGACGCGCCGCCGACGCGGCCTTAGGGCCCCGGCGCCCGAAGAGAGCCAAAGAACAGAAGGGCCGCTCGAAGAGCGCCGCACAAAAAAAGGCGCCGCGCGCGAGGCGTGGCCGCCCCAGCGCTCGAAGAGCGCCAAAGAACAGCGGGGGCGGTTCGAAGAGCTCCGCACAAAAAAAGGGGCCGCGCACAAGGCGCGGCCCAAGTGTAGGGAGGAAACGCCCAAAGAGGGCATGCGACGACCCTACCAGGGCGGTAGGGCCAATGCCGCAATGCACAATAAACACATTCCGGCGAAAGAAATCAACGGGTTTTTTTCAACGCGTTGATTTCAAGTAAATTTCAAACCGATTCTGGCCCGCGTACCCGGCCACAAGATCGTGAAATACCACGATTTTTCCGCAATGCAGCACGATCTCCAAGCGGCGCTTGGCATATATCTTGCGGCGTTTTGGCGCCTTGGAGTTATATGGCCGCGATGACGCGGGAAGCCCAAAACCGCTCGACCTCCGGACTCGGACGGCACGTGCGGCGTCGTGGCGCGATGGCGCTCCTGGCGCTTGCCGTCGCCGGCGCGTGGAGCGTCGAGCCTGCGCGCGCGGCGTCGCTCGACTGGTCGCCCTCGGCCCTCACCAAGGCGCCCAACGACGCGGCCCCCGACTGGGAGATCCATGTCTGCGGCAAGGTCGCGCAAGTGGTCGAGAAAGTGTTCGGCATTCCGCCCGAGCTTCTCGCCGCGGTCGCGCGCGCGGAGAGCGGACGCTGGGTCGATTCGGCGAAGGCCAGTTTCGCCTGGCCCTGGACCGTGACCGCCGAGGGCCAGGGGCGCTATTTCGCGACCGAGCATCAGGCGATCGACGCGGTGCGGCGCCTGCGCGCGCGCGGCACGCGCAACATCGACGTGGGCTGCCTCCAGATCAACATGGAATATCACCCGAAGGCGTTTCCCTCGCTCGAGGCCGCGTTCGATCCGATGGAGAACGCGATCTACGCGGCTCAGTTCCTGACCGGCCTCCATGCCGAGACCCATAGCTGGACACGCGCGGTCGAGCTTTATCATTCGGCCAATCCCGCGCTCCACAACCGCTATGTGGTGAATGTGGGCAAGATCTGGTTCGACGAGTTCCGCCGCGCCCAAGCGGCCGAAGCCGCCGAGCGCGCGCGCCGCCTCGCCATGTCCAAGAGCGAGGGGCTCGAGGACGGCCAATAGGTGCCGGACCGATAGACGCGGGCGGCGCGTCCGATTCCGGGTGTTAGTGATGCTCCGGTCCGGGCGGCCCATGCTCGTCATGGGCCGGGCCTTGCGGCGCGGGATGCGCTTCCGGGCGCGCGGCCGGATGCGGCATGGGATGCGGCGCCGGATGCGGCATGGCACGCGGCGCGGCGTGCGCGGGTGCCGCGTGGAACATCCCAGGCCCGGGCTCCATGGCGGGATGGCGCTCATACTCGTGCAGTGCGAGCGGCGGCGGCGTCAGCGCGTTGAAGGCCGGCGCCGGACGCGGTGCCGGCCGGGCCACGGGATGCGGCGCCGGCCGTTCCACCGGCCGTTCGACCGGCCGCGGCTCAACTCGCGCTGCCGGCGCGGCATGCTCGAGGGCGGCGGCGCGTGCGGGCGTCTCGGGTCCTCGCGCCGGTGCGACCTCGTGCGCCATACGCGGCAGCGACGCGGCGCGCGGCCGCGGAGCCGCTGCAGGATGGGCCGTCGGCCGCGGCAGGCCAGCGCCCGGCTCGGTCCTGAAGGGGGCCGAGGCGAGCTCGGCGCTCGAGGGATGGAGGGTCGCGCGCGAGACCGGGCGCGATCCGGCGAAGGTCTCGTGAGACACGATCGTCGCGGCGCCACGATTGACGTAGCTCGTATGCTCGACGGCGCGCCGGTTTCCGTTGAGCCGCGCCTCGTAGCCGGCGCTCGCGCGATAGGGCGGCCGGTACGCCTCGTGCGGGCCGAGCGGAACCCAGCCGACCGCGGCCACGCGTCCGCTCGAGAGCGAGAGGCTCCAGCCGTCGCCGCCGATCCACGCGACCAGCGCCGGCGCGTAGACCGGATGGGGCTCGACCGCCCCCGGAACCCAAATCCAGCGCTCGCGATAAAACAGCCAACGCCCGTAATGGAACGGCGCGAAGCCCCAGGGCTCGTCGTCGATCCAGGTCCAGCCCCAGGGTTCGATCCACACCCAATGGCCGAAGCGATAAGGCGCCCAGCCGGCCGGCACGCTCGCCGGATACCAGACCGGCCCGTAATCGGGAATGGTTTCCCACGTACCGTAGCGCGTGAGCTCCTGATAGCCGGTCTCGTCGGGCGAGACGTAGGGCGTCACCGCCGCGTCGGCCGCCGCATCCTCGGCCGCGGCCCATTGGTCGAGCGCGGTCGCGGTCGCGGGGCCCGGCGCGAAGCTATAGGGACCGGCGCCGGTGATCGCGATCGATTGGCCGGCCGCCAAGCCATAGGTCGTGCCCGGTGCGGCGAACGCGGCCTTGCCCTCGAACGCGACGAGGCGCGTCGGGCCCGCCGCCGTGCCGGCATCGACGCGATAAAGGCCGGGCGCATCGAGGGTGACCGTGCCGCGCGGCGTATCGACGAGCGATTGGGTTCCCGGCACCAAGGCCACGAGTCGGATGTCGACGCTGCCTTGATCGATCCTGAGGCGCGTCGTCTGGTCGTCGATCGTCTCGACGTCGAGCTCGGTCGCGCCGTCGAGCCGGTAGGATATGGGCCCGACCTCGATCGCCGCGTGGGCGCCGGGCTGGGTCCAGATCGAATCGCCGGCGACGAGAGGATAGTTGAGCGCGGCCGCGGTCCAATCCGCGGCGCTCGTTCCGGCCCCCGCGGCATGGAACGAGACCTGGCCCGAGAGGAGTGCGATGCGCCCCACGAGGGCCGGCGGATCGGCCCCTTGGGCGCCGGCCGGCAGGGCGCCGAGGAACGCCGAGCCGAGCATGGCAAGGGCCGCCAGCGCCGCGCGCGCGCCCGGGCGCACAATCCGCTTATCGGATGGCTTGCTCCTCATAGGGTCGCCTCCCTTTAGCCCCCATGGTCTTGCCGGAGGGGTTTCCGGGTCGGAGGTTTCTGGGTCGGAGGTTTCTGGGCCGCAGCGAAACGCCACATATATCTACGGGTACCAGCTTGCGAAGGCGACGGACAGATCCGTGACAAAATCGGGCTATGGCGCCCGGGATTCCGGGCTTCGGGTGGGCCGGCGTCCGGCCCGGCGCCGAGTTGCCGCGGGCGGATCGCGTCTCTATATTCCCGGCTCGGCCCGACCCAGCGCCACCCCACCCATATCGGCAGGACCCAAGCCCATGTTCATCACCCGCCCCGAGATCAAGGGCAATTTCGGGGTCGTCGCCTCGACCCATTGGCTTGGATCGACGGTCGGCTTCGGCGTCATGGAGCGCGGCGGCAATGCGTTCGACGCGGCGGCCGCGACCGCCTTCACGCTCCAGGTGGTCGAGCCGAACCAGAACGGGCTCGGCGGCGACGCGCCGATCGTCTTCCGCGACGCCAAATCCGGGCGCGTCCAGGTGATTTGCGGCCAGGGCCCGGCACCCGCCGGCGCCACGATCGCGCATTACCGCTCCCTCGGCCTCGAGCTCGTGCCCGGCGCGGGCCTGCTCGCGGCCGTGATCCCGGGGGCGTTCGATGCGTGGATGCTGCTGCTCCGCGACCACGGCACGGTGGCGTTGCGGGAGGTGATCGGGCCCGCGATCCATTACGCGCGTCACGGCTATCCCGTGGGCAAGGTGATGAACGGCGCGATCCAGAAGGTCGAGCGCCTGTTCGCCGAGGCCTGGCCGACTTCGGCCGCACTCTATCTCAAGGACGGCAAGGCGCCTGAGATCGGAACGCTGTTCCGCAACGAGCGTCTCGCCGACACCTACGAGCGTCTCCTCACGGAGGCCGAGGCCGCGGGCGCCGATCGCGTGCGCCAGATCGAGGCCGCGCGCAAGGCCTATTACCAGGGCTTCGTCGCCGACGCGATCGGACGCTTCTCGGCGGGCGAGCCTTGGCTCGACAGCTCGGGCGCGCGCCATCGCGGCGTCGTGACCGCGAGCGACCTCGCGGGCTGGCGCGCGACCTACGAGGCGCCGATCTCGTACGACTATCACGGCTACACCGTTTTCAAGACGCGGCCCTGGGGCCAAGGGCTCGTGTTCCTGCAGCAGCTCGCCCTCCTCAAGGGCATGGACCTCGCGCGCATGAGCCCGGACGGACCCGACTTCGTCCACGCGTTGGTCGAGGCGTCGAAGCTCGCCTTCGCCGACCGCGAGGCCTGGTACGGCGATCCCGATTTCGTCGACGTGCCGGTCGACGCGCTCTTGAGCGAGACCTACAACGCGCCGCGTCGGCGCTTGATCGGCCGCGAGGCGTCGCTCGAGTTCAGGCCCGGAAGCCCGCTCGGCCGCGCGCCGCGCTTGCCGCGCGCGATCACCGAGCATCACAAGCTCGCGGCCGGCCTTGCCGCCGCCGCCGCGGGCGAGCCCGGGCGCCTCGCGAGCGCGGGCACCGGCGAGCCGAACCTGGCAAAGCGCGGCGTCGTCGCCGGCGATACGGTCCATGTCGACGCGATCGACCGCTGGGGCAACATGGTCGCGGCGATGCCGAGCGGCGGCTGGCTGCAAAGCTCGCCCGCGATTCCCGAGCTCGGCTTCTGTCTCGGCTCGCGCGCGCAGATGTTCTGGCTCGAGGAGGGTTACGCCTCGAGCTTGGCACCCGGACGCCGGCCGCGCTCGACGCTCACCCCCGGCATCGCGTACCGCAACGGCGAGCCCTATCTCGCCTTTGGCTCGCCCGGGGGCGACGGGCAGGATCAATGGGCGCTCCAATTCTTCCTGCGCCACGTGCATCACGGGCTCAACCTCCAGGAGGCGATCGAGCAGCCGCACTGGCAGAGCTTCCATTGGCCAGACTCCTTCTATCCGCGCGATTCGAGCCCGGGCGCCATGACCATCGAGGGCAACGCGTCGGCCGAGACGGTCGCCGAGCTCGCGCGCCGCGGCCACAAGGTGACGCGCGGCGAGCCCTGGTCGGTGAGCCGGCTCATCGCCGCCGCCAAGGACGGGCCCTGGCTCAAGGCCGCGGCCAATCCGCGCAACATGCAGGCCTACGCGGTCGGGCGGTGACAGATCCTGAGACGCGTCCGAGTCTCGCCGGCTGGCACCGGCGCGTCTGGCGCCTCTCGGGGCCGATCATCCTCTCGAACGTGTCGATCCCGCTCATGGGGGCGGTCGACACGGGTGTCATGGGCCATCTCCCCGACCCCGCCTATATCGGCGCCGTGGCCCTCGCCGCGACCGTGTTCAACTTCGTCTATTGGAGCCTCGGATTCCTCCGGATGGGCACCACGGGCTTCGCCGCCCAGGCGCATGGTGCGGGCTCGGCCCTCGAGGTGCGCGCGGCGCTTTTCCGCCCGCTCCTCATCGCGGGTGCCATCGGCGTCCTCCTGATCCTGCTCCAGGCGCCGGTCGGGAGGCTCGCCTTCTGGCTCCTGGGCGGCTCCGCCGACGTGACGCGGCTCGCCGAGCGCTATTACGCGATCCGCATCTGGAGCGCTCCCGCCGCGTTCGCGAATTACGTGCTTTCGGGCTGGCTCCTCGGCATGCAGCGTGCGCGCGCGACCATGGCGCTGCAGGTCGCGCTCAACGCCATCAACGCGGCCCTCGCGATCCTGTTCGTGGTCGGGTTCGGCTGGGGCATCGAGGGGGTCGCGTCCGCGACGCTCACGGCCGAATGGGTGTCGGTCCTAATCGGGCTTTGGCTCGCGCATGCGCCGCTCGGCGAATATCGCGGCGGCGGGCGGCTCACCCTCGATTATCTTCTCGATCGCACGGCTCTCGCGGCGCTGTTTCGCGTGAACGGCAATATTTTCCTCCGCACCCTCGGCCTCGTTTTCGCGTTTTCCTATTTCACGCGCCTCGGCGCGCGCATGGGCGACCTCACGCTCGCGGCCAATTCGGTGCTGATGCAGTTCCAGTCCTTCACGTCCTACGGGCTCGACGGGTTCGCGAACGCGGCCTCGGCCTTCGTCGGCAGTGCGGTCGGCGCACGCGACGCGGCCGAGTTCCGCCAGGCGGTGCGTGCGACGACCATCTGGGCGGCGGGGCTCGCCGCATTCGCGGCCCTCGTCTATCTCGCCCTCGGTCACGAGCTCATCGCTCTCATGACCAACCTCGAATCCGTGCGTCACGAGGCCGCGCGTTATCTTCCCTGGATGATCGCGTCGCCGCTCGTGTCCTTCTGGTGCTTCCAGCTCGATGGCATATTCCTCGGTGCTACGCGCACCGCCGAGATGCGCAACGCCATGGTGCTCTCGGTCGCGTGTTTCGTGGTCGCCACCCTTCTCTTCATCCCGCTTTGGGCCAATGACGGGCTGTGGCTCGCGCTGGTCCTGTTCCTCGGCGCGCGCGGCTTGGCCTTGGGCGCCTACTACCCGCGTCTCGCGCGCGGGGTCGGGGCGCGAACCGCTTGAGATCGCCCATTGAGATCGCCCATTGAGATCGCCCATGCCCGCGCCGGATGGCGACAACTTTAGGTAACCGCCGCCTAACTCTTCATTCTATTTCCGCTCGATTGCAGTTATCCTCCGCTATGCGCCTGCGCGGCCGGGCGTTCGGGGGAGCGCCCGTTTTGGGGCTGCGCGCCGACCCGCCCGGAGCGCCGCCTTCGGGGGAAATCATGCGCTTGGGCTTGGGGGTTCTCTTAGGCTGCGTCATGCTGCTCGTGGCCGGCGCCGCGCACGGACAGGCGACGCTCACCATCGATCTCAACGCGCCCGAAGGCTACTTGATCGACGGGCTCCGCGTGTTCGTCTCGAACACCAAGGATCCGGCGCGCCGGGACATCTACGATATCGGCATCGGCCGCTCGGTCTCGGTCGCGCTGGGGCCGCCGCTCGACACCGGCTACCGCCTCTCGGTGCTGCAGACGCGCGTCGCCGTGCTCACTGGCTGCCCAAACATGGAAACCAAGGCGCTCGCCTGCGTGCGCGGCGAGCGCGCGGCATGCGGTGCCCTCACCAAGGCCTGCATGACGAGCCTGATTCATTACGACCGCTATTACCGCGAATGCGGCGAGGCGAAGGGCTCGAGCTATCGCGATTGCACCGTGGACCACGATCCGGCCGCCTGCGCCGCGTTGCCGCCCGCGTGCCTCGTGCATCTGGTGCGCGTCCCGAAGCGCATGTCGGTCACGAACCAAGGTGCTTGCAACAGCAACATCGCCCCCGCCGACGGCAAGATCGTGCTCGCACTCCAGTGCGACAAAGGCCAGCGCGCGTGCAGCTGCCGCATCGTGACCGGAAAGAAGATCCCGTCCGAGGCCGACCTCGCCTGTCCCTTGAGCTGCCAGAGCTACAATCCGGCGAGCGGCCATTGCATCGGCCCCGAGCGGGACGATTGCAAGCGGTCGCGCTGATCGGGGCGGCGCGCACGGAAGCGACTCCTTAGCACGCTCATCGATCGGTCGGACTATCCAACCGGATACAGCGCGGATTTTACATGATTGACATGTAAAAATGCGTCGCTATCATTCCCCGGTCAATTCGAAACGATAACGTCGCCCAGGCGCCGCAACGGCGTCGAACAAGCGGGCGCCATGGGGGAGAAACGCATGATCAACCGGAGATCCATGCTGAAAGCGACCGCGAGCGGTGCAGCGCTCATGGGTGCCTCGCCGCTCTTCGCGCGCCGCGCCTTCGCGCATGTCGACGACATCGCGAACGGGCTGTTGCCCGCGGGCACGGTCGAGGAATCGGTGCTCGAGGCGCTGCCCGGGAAGAAGCCGCTCATCAAGCGCGCCTACCGGCCGCCCAATTACGAGACGCCGACCGGCTACTTCAACGAGGCCTATACGCCCAACGACGCGTTCTTCGTGCGCTACCACCTCTCGGAGATTCCCGAGGTGGATGCGGCGACATGGCAGCTCAAGGTGGGCGGCGACGCCGCGACCAAGCCGATCGCGATCGATTTCGAGCAGCTCAAGCGCGACTTCAAGCCGGTCGAGTTCGCGGCCGTGTGCCAATGCTCGGGCAACCGGCGCGGGCTCTCACAGCCGCACGTCGCGGGCGTCGAGTGGGGCTACGGTGCCATGGGCAACGCGCGCTGGAAGGGGGTGCCGCTCAAGGACATCCTCGACAAGGCGGGCGTGGGCAAGAGTGCGATCGAGGTCTCGTTCCACGGCGCCGACGGGCCGCCCATGGCCTCGACGCCGCGTTTCCAGAAGAGCCTCCCGCTCTGGAAGGCGATGGACGAGAACACCATCGTCGCCTACGAGATGAACGGGAAGCCGCTGCCGCATTGGAACGGCTTCCCCGCGCGCCTCATCGTCGCGGGCTGGACCGGCACCTATTGGATGAAGCACCTGGTCGAGCTCAACGTCATCTCCCAGCCCTTCAAGAGCTTCTGGATCAACACCGCCTACCGCATCCCGACCGGCAAGTTCCCGGTGATCGACCGGTTCCTGACGCAGGAGGCGCCGGGCTCGACGCCGATCACGGAGATGGTGGTGAACTCGCTCATCACCAACGTGAAGCCCAACGAGACCGTGAAGGCGGGAAGGCCGATGGCCGTGCGCGGCGTCGCGTGGGACGCGGGCTACGGCATCGCGCTCGTCGAGGTCTCGACCGACGGCGGCAAGTCGTGGCGCGACGCGACGCTCGGCGCCGATCTCGGCCGCTTCGCCTGGCGCCAGTGGGAGCACCGCTTCACGCCGTCGAAGGGGGCGCACGTCATCATGGCCAAGGCGACGAGCAAGACCGGGGCGAGCCAGGTGTTCGATCTCATCTGGAACGGTGCCGGCTATCACAACAACGTCGTGCAACGGCTGCCGATCGTGGCGGCGTGAGGGAGGAAGCCATGACCAGAACGATGCGCCTATCCGCCCTCGCCGCAGCCCTGCTCGCATTTGCCGCCGCCTTGCCGGCCCTTGCGGGCGAGGAGCAGGTCAAGCTCAAGCCGGGGCCGGGGGTCGATGCGGTCGAGCGCAATTGCATCGGCTGCCACAGCCTCGATTACCCGGTGATGAACTCGCCCTTCCTCGACCACAAGGGCTGGGACGGCGAAGTCGCCAAGATGATGAAGGCCTACGGGGCACCGGTGAATCCGGCGGACGTGCCGGCGATCGTCGAGTACCTTACGGCCAATTACGGCACGAAGTAACGCGCGCGAGGGAACGTCGAGGGGTCGCGGCCGGATCGGGCGCGGCCCCTCGAACGCGTTGAGCCGGAACGATATTTCGCCCGGCCCGGGCCGCCCTAGAGGTGGCCGGCGGGCTCATTTTGGTCCAAAGAAAGGCTTTCCGCGGCCCGCCGCGACGCGGTAAAAGTTGCGGGCAAGGTCCCGCCCCGGAAAGCCTCGGGCGGGAATGCGGGCGGCGGCGCGGGGTGCGTCGGCGACGCCCGGGATCCGGAGCGCCGAACGTCCGGATCGTCTCGCACCAATGTGGACGCGCATGGAAATCGTCGGCCTCGTGCTGACCGGATTGGGCTATGGGCTGGTGCTGGCGTCCCTCGCCTATGGGGCGTTGGCACTCTGGCGCGTGGCGTCCCTCGGCCGCGCGGCGCCGGTGCCCGCGGCAACGCTCCCGCCGATCACGATCTTGAAGCCCGTATGCGGCCTCGAGCCGGGGCTTTACGAGAATCTACGCTCCTTCTGCGACCAGGATTACCCCGAATTCCAGATTCTGTTCGGCCTGCGCGACGAGGCCGACCCGGCGCGCCCGACCCTCGAGCGCCTGGTCGCCGAATTCCCCGCGCGCCGAGCCGAGCTCGTGGTCGACGGGCGCGTGATCGGCACCAACCTCAAAATCTCGAACGTCGCCAACATGCTGCCGCGCGCGCGCTACGACATCCTTGCGATCTCGGACGCCGATTGCCGGGTCGGGCGCGACTATCTGCGCGGGCTCGCGGCGGCCTTTGCCGATCCCGGGGTGGGGGCCGCGACATGCCTTTATGGTGCCAAACCCGCGCGGCCCGGGCTCGCGAGCCGGCTCGGCGCCATGTTCGTCAACGAATGGTTCCTCCCCTCGGTCCTGGTGGCGCTTTTGACCGAGCCCCTCGAATACTGCTTCGGCGCGACCATGGCGGTTCGGCGCGCGGCCTTGGAGGCCATCGGCGGCATCGAGGCCCTTGCGTCCTACCTCGCCGACGATCATATGTTGGGCCGGCTCGCGGCCGCGCGCGGCCACCGGGTGGCGCTTGCGCGGCCGGTGGTCGAGCTTCAAGTCGACGAGCCGGGATTGGCGGCCCTTCTGCGCCACGAGCTGCGTTGGGGCCGCACCATGCGCACCGTTCGCCCCTTGGGATATGCCATGAGCTTCGTGACCGACGCGCTGCCGCTCTCGATCCTGCTCGCGCTCGCGACCGGCCTCGCTTGGCCCGCCGCGATCCTGGTGGCGGCCGCCCTCGCGCTCAGGCTTCTCATGCACCGGGTCGCGGCCAAGCGCCTCGGCATCGAGGGCGCGGGCTCGGCGCTCCTGGTGCCGCTACGCGATCTCCTCAATTTCGCCGTGCGCGCGGCGAGCTTCCTGGGTCGCGGCGTGCAATGGCGCGAGCGCGGCTTCTCGGTCCGGCCCGACGGGCGCATGGTGGGCCGAACGATCGAACGAACGAAGGGCTTCGAGGTCACCTCATGATGAAGACGTTGTTCCTGAACCCGCCCTCCTACGAGGGCTTCGACGGCGGTGCGGGCTCGCGCTACCAGGCGAAGCGCGAAATCCGCTCCTTCTGGTACCCGACCTGGCTCGCCCAGCCTGCCGCCCTCGTCGCGGGCTCGAAGCTGGTCGACGCGCCGGCGCGCGGGCTCGGCCTCGAGGACGTGCTGCCCATGGCGCGCGACTACGAGCTCGTGGTGATGCACACCTCGACGCCCTCCTTCGCGAACGACGCCAAGGTCGCCGAGGCGTTCAAGCGCGCGAATCCGAAACTCCTCCTCGGCCTCGTGGGCGCCCATGTCGCGGTCTCGCCCGGGCCATCGCTCGAAGCCTCCGACGCCATCGATTTCGTCGCGCGCACCGAGTTCGACTTCACGATCAAGGAAATCGCGGAGGGGAAACCGTTCGCCGAGGTCGACGGCATTTCCTATCGCGGCGCCGACGGCGAGGTGGTGCACAACAAGGAGCGCGCGATCATCGAGGACATGGACCGGCTCCCCTGGGTGACCGAGGTCTATCAGCGCGACCTCGCGATCGAGGATTACTTCATCGGCTATCTGCTGCACCCCTACGTCTCGCTTTATACCGGGCGCGGCTGCAAGTCGCGTTGCACCTTCTGCCTCTGGCCCCAGACCATCGGCGGCCACCGCTACCGCACGCGCAGCGCCCAGAACGTGATCGACGAGATCGCCTTCGCGCAGAAGCGCTTCCCCCAGGTGAAGGAATTCTTCTTCGACGACGACACGTTCACGGACGACCGGCCGCGCGCCGAGGAGATCGCGCGCGGATTGGGCAAGCTCGGCGTCACCTGGTCGTGCAACGCCAAGGCCAACGTGCCCTACGAGACGCTCAAGGTGCTGCGCGAGAACGGCCTACGCCTGCTGCTCGTCGGCTACGAATCGGGCAACCAGCAGATTCTCCACAACATCAAGAAGGGCATGCGCATCGACGTGGCACGCCAGTTCTCGGCCGATTGCCGGAAGCTCGGCATCACCATCCACGGCACCTTCATCGTCGGACTCCCGGGCGAGACCAAGGAGACGATCGAGGAGACCATCCGCTTCGCCCAGGAAGTGAACCCGCACACGATCCAGGTGTCGCTCGCCGCCCCTTATCCCGGGACCGAGCTTTACCGCGAGGCGGTGATGAAGGGGTGGCTGCACGAGAACAGCGACGACCTCGTCGCCGGCGACGGGTTCCAGATCAGCTCGCTCCAGTACCCGCATCTCTCGAACGGGGAGATTTTCGACGCGCTCAAGCACTTCTACAAGCGCTTCTATTTCCGGCCCTCGAAGATCGCCGAGCTCACCTGGGAGATGGTCAAGAGCCAGGAGATGATGCGCCGGCGCCTGCGCGAGGGGGTCGAGTTCTTCCACTTCCTGCGCCAGCGCGAGAACCACGCCTGAGCCGGGTGCCGCCGCGCCAACAGCATGGTCTTATCTAGTTTGTAGGCGCACCCCCACCCAGCTTCGGGTAGGGCTCGGCTGCGCCTCGCCAACCCTGCGCAACCCTCCCCACTCGAGGGGGAGGGTAGGGCGAGGGGACGCAAGGGACGGGCCTAATCCACCCGTCAAATCGTAAGCTCGCCGAACTTTAACCGGTGTGCGTCGCACCTGCCCGCGCTCGAGGGCAGCGCCGCGGCGCGGCCGCGCGCGTGCGCTCAGCCGAAGCGGCCGGTGATGTAATCCTCGGTCTGCTTCTTGGACGGCCGGGTGAACAGGGTCTCGGTCGCGCCGAACTCGACCAGCTCGCCGAGATACATGAGCGCCGTGTAGTCCGAGACGCGCGCCGCCTGCTGCAGATTATGGGTCACGATCACGACCGTGTAGTCGTCGCGCAGCTCCTTGATCAGCTCCTCGATGCGCTGGGTCGAGATCGGATCGAGCGCCGAGGCCGGCTCGTCGAGCAGCAGCACCTCGGGATTGAGCGCCACCGTGCGCGCGATGCAGAGGCGCTGCTGCTGGCCGCCCGAGAGCGAGAGTCCGCTCGCGCGCAGCTTGTCCTTGACCTCGCCCCACAACGCCGCCTTGGTCAGCGCCTGCTCGACGCGCTCGTCCATCTCGACGGTCGAGATTCTCTCGTAGAGGCGCACGCCGAAGGCGATGTTGTCGTAGATCGACATCGGGAACGGGGTCGGCTTCTGGAACACCATGCCGACGCGCGCGCGCAGCCAGTTGAGGTCGACGCTGGGCGAGAGGATGTTCTCGCCGTCGAGCATCACCTCGCCCTCGGCGCGCATGTTGGGATAGAGCTCGTAGATGCGGTTGAGGGTGCGCAGCAGGGTCGACTTGCCGCAGCCCGAGGGGCCGATGAGGGCGGTGACGCGCCGGTCGTGGATCGTCATGTCGACCGACTTGAGCGCGAGCGCCGAGCCGTAAAAGAACTTGAGCCCGCGAATCTCGATCTTGGGCGCGCCCGGCGTATCCTTCGCGGGCTCGCCGTCCGACGGGGCGAGGATCGTGCGGATGGTCGGCTTGCTTTCCGCCGGAGCGATTTCCTGGGTCATGCCGTCGTTGCTCATATCGCTGTCCTCACTTGTGCCGATGGGGGCTGCCCCCGCGCGGGCTCAGCCGCGCTGCTTCTTGCCGAGGGTCATGCGCACGAAGATGTTCAGCCCCAGGATGCTCGCCGTGACCAGCAACGCGCCGGCCCAGGCGAGACTCTGCCAGTCGGCGTAGGGGCTGAGCGCGAACTGGAAGATCACGACCGGGAGATTGGCCATGGGCGCATTGACGTCGGACGACCAGAACTGGTTGTTGAGTGCCGTGAACAGGAGCGGCGCCGTCTCGCCCGCGATGCGCGCGACCGCGAGCAGCACGCCGGTCAGGATGCCCGCGCGCGCGGCGCGGTAGGACACGCGCACGACCACCTTCCAGCGCGGGGCACCCAGCGCCGTCGCCGCCTCGCGCAGATCGTTCGGCACCAGGTGCAGCATGTCCTCGGACGTGCGCACCACGACCGGCAACGCGATGAGCGCCAACGAGATCGCACCCGCCCAGGCCGAGAAATGATGGGTCGGCACGACGCAGATCACGTAGACGAAGAGGCCGATCAGGATCGAGGGGGCGGACAGCAGGATGTCGTTGATGAAGCGCGTCGCGTCGGCGACGCGCCTGGTGAACTTGCTGGTATTGGCGTATTCCGCGAGGAAGGTGCCGGCGAGGATGCCGACCGGCGCCCCCATGCCGATCCCGAGGAGCGTCAGGAGCGCGCTGCCGAAGATCGCATTCAACAGGCCGCCCTGGTTCCCCGGCGCGGGCGTGTTCTCGGTGAACAGAGCGAGGCTCACGCCCGCGACGCCGTAATAAAGGAGCGTGCCCAGGATCCAGGCGAGGAACAGGATGCCGAGCGCCGTCACCAGGACCGAGAAGGTCATGTTGAAGCGGTTGACGAAGCGGCGGCGGTGATAGATCGGGATCATGGACCTAGCCCCTCACCTTGCTCGCGAGCTGCTTCAGCATCAGCTTCGCGATCACCAGCACGACGAAGGTGATGAAGAAGAGGGTGAGCCCCAATGCGATGAGCGAGGAGGAATAGACGTCGCCCACCGCCTCGGTGAACTCGTTCGCGATGGTGGACGAGATGGTCGCGCCCGGAAGGAAGAGCGACGCGCTGATGTCGTGCGAGTTGCCGATCACGAAGGTGACCGCCATGGTCTCGCCGAGCGCGCGGCCGAGGCCGAGCATGACCGCCCCCACCACGCTCGTGCGCGTGTAGGGCAGGATCACGTTCCACACCACCTCCCAGGTGGTCGCGCCGAGCCCGTAAGCGGATTCGCGCAGCATCGGCGGCACGGTCTCGAATACGTCGCGCATCACGGCCGAGATGAAGGGCAGGATCATGACCGCGAGGATGATGCCCGCCGTGAGGATGCCGACGCCGAACGGCGGCCCCGAGAAGAGCGCGCCCACGATCGGGATCGGCGACAGGATTTCGCCCAGGCCGGGCTGGATGTAAGCCTTGAAGAAGGGCACGAAGACGAACAGGCCCCACATGCCGTAAATGATGCTCGGGATCGCCGCGAGCAGCTCGACCGCGGTCGAGATCGGGCGCTTGAGCCAGTCCGGCGCCAGCTCGGTGAGCACGATCACGATGCCGAGGCTGATCGGCACGCCGATCAGGATCGCGATGATCGAGGTCACGAGCGTGCCGTAGATGGGCGGCAGCGCCCCGAACACTTCGGTCACCGGATTCCAGGTCGAGCTGTAGAAGAACGCGAAGCCGAGCTTGTGGAACGCGGGCCAACTGCCGTGGGCCAGCGAGACCATGATGCCCGCGAGGATCAGGAGCACCAGGATCGCGAACGACAGCGTGGTGAGGTAGAACAGCCGGTCGCCGACCCGGCCCGAGGAGCGCGTGGTCCTGAATGGGGGAGCTGCGGCGGTGCGACCCGAGGCGGCGTCGGCAACGGCCATGAGTTTCCTATTCATCGGGAGGCAAGCGGGCGCGCGGCGCGTCGCCCTCCCCGGTTGATCGATCCCCTCATCGGCCCGGCCGCGGAAGCCGCCCGCGCGCCGTGCCGCGTCAAATCATTCGGCATGCGCCCGACCGACCGCGCGCGGCATGGCGACGCCCCTGCGGACGCCCATGGTCGCTCGTTGCATCATGGAGAGCTCCCCCAAACCTCACCTGACTCCGTCGATCGAGGCCGAAGGAGCGGCACCTGACGGAAGCCCGGACTTTAGGCGGCGCTGGTTGCATGGACATGTCGATCCTAGTGGCGTTCCGTGACACTTAAATGGCAGTTCCGTGAATGGCGTCGGACTCCGGAAGCGCCGAATTGCTCGCTTTCCGCGCGCGGCAGGCCGGGATCGGGCTCGACTCGCCGGATTCGCGGCCCCTCTTAAATACTTAATTGAAGTGTAGTTCGTTTTTGACTTGCCGTTATAATTTACCATTAGTATGTATAAATCAGCTCATAATAACACTCTTGCAGTGTGATTTAGAGATGGACGACGCAATCTCACGCTCGGGCGCCGAGTCGAAGCGCGACCGCGCAAGGGCTCTTCTCGCCGAAGCGGCGCGCTACACGCCTGCCGTGCTGGCCTCGTCGCTCGGCGCCGAGGACATGGTGCTGCTCGACATGATCGCGCGCGCGGGTCTGCCGATCGCGGCCTTCACGCTCGACACCGGGCGTTTGCACGAGGAGACCCATCGTCTCCTGCAAGAGGCGCGGCAGCGTTATTGGCAGGTGCCGATCGCCGTGCTCGCGCCGCAGAGCGCCGACCTCGAGAGCTACGTCGCGCACCATGGGCCGAACGGCTTCTACGAGAGCGTGAGCCTGCGCGAGGAATGCTGCCGCGTGCGCAAGGTCGAGCCCTTGAAGCGCGCGCTCCAGGGAAAGCGCGCCTGGATCACCGGCCAACGCCGGTCCCAGTCGGCCGCGCGCGCCGCCCTCGCGCTCGAGGAATGGGATGGCGTCCACGGGCTCAAGAAGTTCAATCCGCTCGCCGACTGGAGCCGCGACGAAGTATGGGACTACGTCCGCGCCTTCGAGGTGCCCCACAACGCGCTTCATGCAAAGGGCTTCGCGAGCATCGGCTGCGCGCCCTGCACGCGCGCGATAGCGCCCGGCGAGGACGAGCGCGCGGGGCGTTGGTGGTGGGAGCAGGACGCGCCCAAGGAATGCGGCATCCATGCGCGGAGGCCGGCATGAGCGCGCGCGTCGACGCTCAATCTCCGCGCGCCGCGGCGCCGGCGTGGGGCCATCTCGACGATCTCGAGAGCGAGGCGATCCACACGTTGCGCGAGGCGGCGGCCGAGTTCAAGAACCCGGCCCTCCTGTTCTCGGGCGGGAAAGATTCGACCGTGCTCTTGCGCCTCGCCGAGAAGGCGTTCCGGCCGGCCCGCTTTCCCTTCCCGCTGCTCCATGTCGATACCGGCCATAATTTCGACGAGGTGATCCAATTCCGCGACCGCACCGCGGCCCGCCTCGGCGAGCGCCTCATCGTGCGCACGGTCCAGGCCTCGATCGACAGCGGGCGCGTCAAGCTCAAGCACGCGAACCAAAGCCGCAACGCGCTCCAGACCACGACGTTGCTCGATGCGATCGCCGAGTTCGGCTTCGACGCCTGCATCGGCGGCGCCCGGCGCGACGAGGAGAAGGCGCGCGCCAAGGAGCGCGTGTTCTCGTTCCGCAACGCGTTCGGCGAATGGGACCCGCGACGCCAGCGGCCCGAGCTCTGGAGCCTCTACAATGCGCGCCTCGACGCGGGCGAGCATATGCGCGTCTTCCCCTTGAGCAACTGGACCGAGCTCGACGTCTGGCAATACATCGCGCGCGAGCGGCTCGAGCTGCCGCCGCTTTACTATGCCCATGCGCGCCCGATCGCGGTGCGCGGTGCTTCGCTTCTGCCGGTCTCGGATTTGGTCGAGCTCAGGCCCGAAGACCGTATCGAGACGCGCACCGTACGCTTCCGCACCGTGGGCGACGTGTCCTGCACGCTGCCGGTCGAGTCGACCGCGGCGACGCCCGAGGAGATCGTCGCCGAGACGCTTATCGCCCAGGTGAGCGAGCGCGGGGCCACGCGCCTCGACGACCGCGCGGGCGACGCCGCGATGGAAGAGCGCAAGAAGGCGGGGTATTTCTGATGGCGCCCTTCGACAATGGCGCGGCCGCCGGTCTCCTGCGCTTCACCACCGCGGGCAGCGTCGACGACGGCAAGAGCTCCCTCATCGGGCGGCTCCTCTACGATTCGAACGCGGTGCCGACCGACCAGCTCGCCGCCCTCGAGCGCCACGCCGCGCGCCATGGGACCGGCGACATCGACCTCTCGCTCCTCACCGACGGGCTCACGGCCGAGCGCGAGCAAGGCATCACGATCGACGTCGCCTACCGCTATTTCGCGACCGCGCGGCGCAAGTTCATCATCGCCGACGCGCCCGGCCACGAGCAGTACACGCGCAACATGGTGACGGGGGCGAGCACCGCCGACGCGGCCGTGATCCTGGTCGACGCCCGGAAGGGCATGACGGTCCAGACGCGCCGGCACATCTATTTGAGCCACCTTCTCGGCATCCCCGAGATCGTGATCGCGGTCAACAAGATGGACCTCGCGGGCTTCGAGCACGCGGCCTTCGAGCGTGCCGCGCGCGCCGCCGCCGAGTTCGCGGTCGAGCTCGAGGCGGAACGCCCTCATTTCGTGCCGCTTTCGGCCAAGCTCGGCGACAATGTCGTGAGCCCGAGCGCGCGCATGCCGTGGTACCGGGGCCCGACGCTCCTGGCCCTCCTCGAATCGCTCCCCGCAGGCCGCGCGGCCGAGGCGCGGCCCTTGCGCTTCCCGGTCCAGCTCGTGCGCCGCGTCCCCGCCGCGGACGGGAGCCCAAACGGCCAACAAGTGCGCCAATATCTGGGACGCGTCGAATCGGGCCGCCTCTCGGTCGGCGACGAGATCGCCGTGTTGCCCTCGGGCGCGCTCACCCGCGTGCGCGCCCTCTCGACCCTCGAGGGCCCGCTCGAGACGGCGGCGGCCAGGCGCTCGATCGCCCTCGAGGTCGCGGACGAGATCGACATCGCGCGCGGCGATTTGATCGTCGCGCGCGCGGCGCCCGCGCGCGTGACCGACCGGCTCCAGGCGACACTTTGCTGGTTCGCGGACGAGCCCTACGACCCGCGCGCGCGCTACCTCGTGAAATGCGGCACGCGCACGGTGGCCGCGCGCTTCGCCGAGCTCGTGCATCGCCTCGACGTGGCGACCCTCCTCGCCGAGCCCAATCCGGACTCGCTCGCGCGCAACGACATCGCGCGCGTGCGCCTCTCGCTCGCCTCGCCCATCGCGGTCGACGCCTACGGCGCGGACCGCGCGACCGGCGCCTTCATCGTGATCGATGCCGAGACCAACGCCACGGTCGCGGCCGGCATGGTGGACGGGTAGCGCGGCGCGGCGTTTCTGCGCTAAGGTCCGCCCCAGGCCGAAGGAGCGTCATCATGCCGAGAAATCTGCGCGCTGGCCTCGCGGGCGTCGCCCTTGCTATGATCGCGGCACTCGGCATGGCAGAAGCCGCGCGCGCCGACGTGACCCTCCTCAACGTCTCCTACGATCCGACGCGAGAGCTCTACCAGGCGTACAACGCGGCGTTCATCGCTTACTGGAAGAAGAAGACGGGCGAGACCGTGACCATCCGGATGTCCCATGGCGGCTCGGGCACGCAGGCGCGCGCGGTGATCGACGGATTGCCGGCCGACGTGGTGACGCTGGCCCTCGCCTACGACATCGACGAGATCGCGACGCGCGCGAAGCTGCTGCCGCTCGATTGGCAGAAGCGCCTGCCGCACGCGAGCGCGCCCTACACGTCGACCATCGTGTTCCTGGTGCGCGAAGGCAATCCGAAGCACATCGTGGACTGGGACGATCTGGTGCGCCCGGGCGTCGCGGTGATCACGCCCAACCCCAAGACCTCGGGTGGGGCGCGTTGGAACTTCCTCGCGGCCTGGGGCTACGCGCTCAGGAAATACGGCACTCCTGCGAAGGCGCGCGCGTTCGTGAAGGCGCTCTACCGGAACGTTCCCGTGCTCGACACGGGCGCGCGCGGCGCCACCACGAGCTTCGTCCAGCGCGACCTCGGCGACGTGTTGATCGCGTGGGAGGACGAGGCGTTCCTCGCCCTCGACGAATTCGGCCACGACAAGTTCCAGATCGTCGTCCCCTCGATCAGCATTCTGGCCCAGCCGCCGGTTGCCGTCGTCGACGCCAATGCCGACGCCCACGGCGTGCGCAAGCTGGCCGAGGCCTATCTCGACTATCTCTATTCGCCCGTGGGCCAGCGCATCGTCGCGGCCCATTATTATCGCCCGGTCTCGCCCCAATATGCGGACCCGAAGGATCTCGCGCGCTTCCCCAAGCTCGATCTGATGACGATCGCGGACTTCGGCGGCTGGCGGAAGGCGCAGGCCGAGTTCTTCGCCGATGGCGGCGTGTTCGACCAGATTTACCAGCCGGGGAATTAGGCTCGTGACCGCCGCCGACGCGCGCGTTTCGATCCGCCGGCCGCTGCTTCGGGAGCCGAGCGTCGTCCCCGGCTTCGGCCCGACCTTCGGCTTCACGCTCCTCTATCTGTGCCTCATCGTGCTGATTCCGCTCGCGGCCCTGGTGCTGCGCTCGGCGGGCCTGGGGCTCGACGGCTTCCTCAAGGCGGCGGCGACGCCGCGGGCCCTTGCCGCCTATCGCCTGAGCTTCGGCGCCGCCGCCATCGCCGCCGCGATCAACGCCGGCTTCGGCCTTCTGGTCGCCTGGGTGCTGGTGCGCTACCGATTCCCCATGAAGAAGCTGGTCGACGCGCTGGTCGATCTTCCCTTCGCGCTGCCGACCGCGGTCGCTGGCATCGCCCTTACCGCGCTCTATTCGAAGAACGGCTGGATCGGGTCGCTCGTCGCCCCGCTCGGCATCAAGATCGCGTTCACCCAGGCGGGCATCCTGGTGGCCCTCGTCTTCATTGGGCTCCCCTTCGTCGTGCGTACGGTCGAGCCCGTGCTGCAGGACCTCGAGCCCGAAATCGAGGACGCGGCCCTGAGCCTCGGCGCCAACCGGCTCCAGATTTTCCTCCGGGTCATCCTGCCCGCGATCCTGCCGGCGTTGCTCACCGGCTCGGCGCTCGCCTTCGCGCGCGGGCTCGGCGAATACGGCTCGGTGATCTTCATCGCCGGGAATTTGCCCATGGTGTCCGAGATCGCGCCCCTGTTGATCGTGATCAAGCTCGAGCAATACAGCTACGCGGGCGCCACCGCGATCGCGACCGTGATGCTCGCGGGCTCGTTCCTGTCGCTGTTCGCGATCAATCTCCTGCAACGCTGGGCGCGCCGGCGCGGCGGGGCAGCATGAGCGCGGCGGCGATCGTACCGGGGCGGAAGCGTGCGCCCGCCGAGCGGCGCGCGGCCCTGCGGCACGGGCTCGCGATCGCGGCAGCGCTCGGATTCATCGCATTGTTCCTGGTCCTGCCGCTTGCGGCCGTCTTCTCCCAGGCACTCGCGCGCGGCTTCGCGGCCTATCGCGCGGCGATCCTCGATCCCGACGCGTTGGCCGCGATCCGGCTCACGCTCCTCGTCGCCGCGATCTCGGTGCCGGCGAACCTCGTCTTCGGCGTCGCCGCGAGCTGGGCGATCGGCAAGTTCTCGTTCTACGGCCGCAGCCTTTTGATCACCCTCATCGAGCTTCCATTCTCGGTCTCGCCCGTGGTCTCGGGCCTCATCTACGTCCTCCTGTTCGGCGCCCAAGGCTGGTTCGGCCCCTGGCTCATGCGCCACCACGTCCAGATCATCTTCGCCGTGCCGGGCATCGTGATCGCGACCATGTTCGTGACCTTCCCCTTCGTCGCGCGCGAGCTGATCCCGCTCATGGAGGAGCAGGGCACCGACGAGGAGGAAGCGGCGATCTCGCTGGGCGCCAGCGGCTGGCAGGCGTTCCTCCGCGTGACGCTTCCGAACGTCAAATGGGGCCTGCTTTACGGCGTGCTGCTGTGTAACGCGCGCGCCATGGGCGAGTTCGGCGCGGTCTCGGTCGTGTCGGGCCACATCCGGGGCCTCACCAACACGCTCCCGCTCCATGTCGAGGTGCTCTACAACGAATACAATTTCACGGCCGCCTTCGCGGTCGCCTCGCTTCTCGCCCTCCTGGCCCTCGTGACCCTGGCGCTCAAGAGCCTCCTTGAATGGCGCTACGGCGACGAGCTCGCCGCGACGGCGCGGCACTGAGGCGGCGATGCGCATCACGCTCCGTCACATCGTCAAGCGCTTCGGCGCCTTCGAGGCGCTCAAGGGCATCGATTTCGAGGTCGCCCCCGGCGAGCTCGTGGCGCTCCTCGGTCCCTCGGGCTCGGGCAAGACCACGTTGCTGCGTATCGTCGCCGGACTCGACCAGGCGGACGAGGGCGAGGTGCAGTTCGACGGCGTCGACGCGGCCGAGCGGCGCTTGCGCGAGCGGCGCGTCGGCTTCGTGTTCCAGCATTATGCGCTGTTCCGCCACATGTCGGTGTTCGAGAACGTGGCCTTCGGCCTGCGCGTGAAGCCGCGCCAGGCGCGCCTCGCCGAGCCCGAGCTCCGGGCGCGCGTCGAGCGCCTCCTCGACCTCGTGCAGCTCAAGAACCTGGCACGGCGCTACCCGAACCAGCTTTCCGGCGGCCAACGCCAACGCGTGGCGCTTGCGCGGGCCCTTGCGATCGAGCCGCGCGTGCTTTTGCTCGACGAGCCGTTCGGCGCCCTCGACGCCAAGGTGCGCAAGGAGCTGCGCCGCTGGCTCCGGCGCCTCCACGACGAAATGCGCCTCACCAGCGTGTTCGTGACCCACGATCAGGAGGAGGCGCTCGAGCTCGCCGACCGGGTCGTGGTGATGAACGAGGGGCGCATCGAGCAGACGGGCGCGCCCGAGACGGTCTACGACCAGCCCGCGAGCCCCTTCGTCTACGAGTTTCTCGGCAACGTGAACCGCTTCGAGTGCCGGAGCGTCGACGGCACCGCCGAGGTGTGCGGCAACGGCTTCCGGGTTCCGGCCGCGGTCGCGCGCGCGGGCGGGGTCGCGATCGCCTATGTGCGGCCGCACGACATCGAGATCCTGCCCGCGGGCAGTGCCGGCGCCGTCGCCGCCATCGTGCGCCACATTTCGGCCGCGGGGCCGCTCACCACGGTCGAGTTCCAAGTCGGCGGCCGCGCGACCCCGATCGAGGCGGCGATGAGCCGCGCGCGCTTCCACGAGCTCGATCTCAGGCTGGGGAGCGAGGTCGCACTTCGCGCACGCCGGGCGAAGCTGTTCGCCGGCCCGGACGCGGCGCCCGCGTGAGAAGCGGCGGCGGTCGCAGACTGTTGCGTTCCGCCGCGCGCCATCCTAGAGAGGACTGCAGCGGAGGTCGCGTTCGGTGAAGACCGCCAAGTTCCAGATCGGCCAGATCGTACGCCACCGGATCTACCCGTTCCGGGGCGTCATTTTCGACGTCGACCCGGTGTTCTCGAATACCGAGGAGTGGCTGATGTCGATCCCGGCGGATGTGCGCCCGAGGCGCGACCAGCCCTTCTATCACCTGCTCGCGGAGAACGCCCAGACCACCTACATCGCCTATGTCTCGGAGCAGAATCTGCTGCCGGACGAGAGCGGCAAGCCGGTCGGCCATCCGCAGGTCAACGAGTTGTTCGAACGCCTGGAAAGCGGGCGGTATCTCCCGCGCAAGACCGTCTCGAACTGACGAATTGTTCAGGAAATCCGGGCCTTTATGGCTAAATCCGGCCGAAATGTGGCGGGTATTAAAGATATTACATGAGGCTTTCATTGTTTGACTTCGAGCGGCCACCCATGTGAGATAACGCAAGGGAATGGGGCGACGCCGAATCCGGCTCAAGGGCCGATGGAAACGGCGCCGATTGGGGGACTGCAGCAAGCGAGGGGCTCAACGCGCCTGCCGCGCCGGTATCCGCCGGCCGCGACCGGCACGATTTCAAGGAGTTGACGCGATGCAGCCGGAGGATTTCGACAAGCTACATTCGGTCCCGCTGTTCCAGGACCTGACCGAGGCCACGCTGCGCGAGCTGGTCAAGGCCGCCTTTCTACAGCGCTTCCCGGTCCAGACCATCCTGTTCCGGCAGGGCGATCTGCCCGACTTCCTGCATATCCTGCTCGAGGGCAGCGTGCAGCTGACCGCAACCTCGCCCGAGCGGCGCGAGGCGGTGGTCGACATTCTCGATTCGATCGAGGCCTTCATGCCGGCGGCCGTGCTCACGGGCACGCCCTACCTGGTGACCGCGAAGGTGGTGCATCCGGCGCGGATTCTGATGCTGCCGGCGCGGGCTCTGCGCGAATCGGTCGCGCGCGACGGCAGCCTGTCGCTCGCCATGATCGCGTCGCTCTCGCGCCAGTATCGGACCATGCTGAAGCAGATCAAGGACCTGAAGCTCCGCACCTCGACCCAACGCCTGGGCTGCTACCTCATGGCGCTCGCGGTGCAGAACGGGACCGACGGCACCGTCGACCTGCCCCACGACAAGCGCCTGATCGCGGCGCGCCTCGGCATGACGCCCGAGAGCCTGTCGCGCGCCTTCTCGGCGTTGCGCAAGTTCGGGGTCGAGGTGCGCGGCCATACCATCCGCATCAACGACGCGGTGCGCTTGAACCAGTTCTGCATGCCCGACGAGTTGATCGACAGCCCGGAGCCGGAGCTCAAGATCGTCGCCGCCTGACGGTTCGCTGACAGAGACGGCTCGCAGACGCCGGCGCGCCGACGCCGGGTTGCCGACACCGGCTCGCTGACAAAGGACGGCGCCACGCGCGCCGTCCCTTGACTTCCCCGATCCTCGGACGAATGCTCGCGCTTGACCCGCTTCCTTCGAAGCCAGGGGGAAGACGGGCTGGCGTGCCGGTCGCCTAAGTTTCGGCGCCGGCGCCGATAAAAACGAATGGGGAGGCGGCCATGGAAGGCGCTCGCGCGCGCACCGGCAAGCGCCGGTGGTTCGTATTGTTCCTGATCAGTCTCATGTACCTGATCACCTATCTCGATCGGGTCAATATCTCGACCGCGGCACCCGCGATCGCGAAGGAGTTCGGCTTCGACAAGATCACCATGGGCGTGATCTTTTCGGCCTTCGTCTGGAGCTACGCGCTGTTCCAGATTCCGGGCGGCTGGCTCGGCGACCGGTTCGGCCCGCGCCGCGTGCTCACCGCGATCGTGAGCTACTGGTCGATCATGACCGCGTTCACCGCCGCGGCGTCGAGCGTCTTCTCCTTCACGCTCGTGCGCTTCCTGTTCGGCGTCGGCGAGGGCGGCGCGTTCCCGGTCGCGACGCGCTCGATGCAGCTCTGGTTTCCGCGCCAGGAGCGCGGCCTGGTCCAGGGCGTGTCGCACAGCGCGAGCCGGCTCGGGGCCGCGATCGCACCGCCGCTCGTGGTCGCCATCATGGCCGCCGATGGCTGGCGCTCGGTGTTCTATTTCTGCGGCGCCCTCGGCATCCTCTGGTCGGTCCTCTGGTACTTCAGCTACCGCAACATGCCCGAGGAGCAGGCCTCGGTGAGCCGCGACGAGCTCGCCTATATCCGCGGCGTCGACGAGAAGGGCAACGTCAAGCCGGCGCTGGTCGAGAAGACCGCGACGGTGCCCTGGGGCATTCTGTTCCGCTCGCCCAACATGTGGGCGATCATGTGCGCCTATTTCACCTACGTCTATTGCCTGTGGATTTTCCTGAGTTGGCTGCCCTCGTACCTCTACGAGTACCGCCATTTCACGCTCATTAAGGTCGGCATCTTCGCGTCCCTGCCGCTGTGGGCCGGCGTGGTCGGCGACACGGTGGGCGGGCTCGCGACCGACTGGCTCCTGAAGAAGACCGGCAACACCAAGCTCGCGCACCGGGCGGTCGCGATCGTGGGCATGCTCGGCTGCGCCTGCTTCATCGTGCCCGCGTCGCTCACCGGCGACGCGCACGTCGCGATCTATTGCCTCACCATCGCCATGTTCTTCCTCGAATGCACCATCGGCCCGAGCTGGGCCGTGCCCATGCATGTGGGCGGGAAATATTCCGGCACCGTGTCGGGCGTGATGAACATGGCCGGCAACATCGGCGGCGCGCTTTCGCCGCTGGTGTTCGGATTCCTGGTGCAGTTCGGCTCGTGGAAAGCGCCCTTCGTCGTCGCGGCCGGATTGCTGGTCGTCGGCGCCGCGGTCTGGGCCTTCTGGCTCAATCCGGAAGTGTCGGTGCTCGAGCCTCCCGAGGCGGGCGCGCCCGCAGCGCGCAAGGCGTGACGGCTCAGGCTTTGGACGCGCCCGGGCGGTAATTGCCGCCGAGATAGTCGAGTGCCGCGGCAATGCCGCTTCCCGTCGTCGGCACGCCCGCGGCCGCGAGCCCCATCTCGACGCCCGCAAGGGTGCCCGCGAGCATGAGATCGTTGAAATCGCCCAGGTGGCCGATGCGGAACACCTTGCCTTGGAGCTTGCCGAGCCCGTTCCCGAGCGAGAGGTTGTAGCGCTCGAGCGTCACCTTGCGGAACGCGTCCGCGTCGTGGCCGGCGGGCAGCAGCACGGCCGTGAGCGAGCTCGAATATTCGCGCGGCTCGAGGCAGAGGATTTCGAGCCCCCACGCGCGCACCGCGCGCCGCGTCGCCTCGGCGTGGCGGTCGTGGCGCGCGAACACGTTCTCGAGCCCCTCCTCCTCGAGCATCGCGATCGCCTCGGCGAGGCCGAAGAGGAGGTTGGTCGCGGGCGTGTAGGGAAAGAAGCCGGTCGCGTTCGACGCCAGCATCTCGTCCCAGCTCCAATAGGAGCGCGGCAACTTGGCCGACTTGGATGCGGCGCGCGCCTTCTCGCCCACGGCGTTGAAGCTCAGGCCGGGCGGCAGCATCAATCCCTTTTGCGAGCCCGCGACCGTCACGTCGACCCCCCATTCGTCGTGGCGATAGTCGATCGAGCCCAGGGACGAGATCGTGTCGACCATGAAAAGCGCGGGGTGCTTCGCGCGGTCGATGGCACGCCGCACCTCGGCCACGCGCGAGGCGACGCCAGTCGAGGTCTCGTTATGGACGATGCACACGGCCTTGATCGCGTGCCCCTTGTCGTCGGCGAGACGCCGCTCGACCTCGGCCGGGTCGACGCCGTGGCGCCAGTCGCCCGCAATCATCTCGACCGCGAGCCCGAGACGCCCCGCCATGCGCGACCAAAGGGTTGCGAATTGGCCGGTCTCGACCATGAGCACGCGGTCGCCCGGCGAGAGCGTATTGACGAGAGCCGCTTCCCAGGCGCCCGTGCCCGAGGCGGGGAAGATCACGACCGGCTCCTTGGTCTTGAAGATCGCCTTCAGGCCCTGGAGCAGCTTCTGGCCCAGGCGCTGGAAGTCGGGGCCCCGGTGGTCGATCGTGGGATTGTCGATCGCGCGCAGGATCCGGTCCGGCACGTTGGTCGGGCCCGGGATCTGGAGAAAATGGCGGCCGGCGTGGCGGGTCATGGCGGCTCCCTCGGGTTAGGCGGCACATTTTGCATTCATTTTACACATTGTCAACAATAATAATTTGACAAGTGAATTCACTTTATGCAGGATGGCTCCATGAGCCTCGCAAGCCCCGATACGAGCCCGCGCCCACGCCGCCCGGCGCGCGCCAAGATTCACGCCGAGCTGGTCGAAAGCTTGCGCGACATGATCGTCGAGGGCGAGCTCGCCGCCGGAAGCCGGGTGCCCGAGCGCCAACTCTGCGTGCGTTTCGGCATTTCGCGCACGCCGTTGCGCGAGGCGCTCAAGGTGCTCGCGGCCGAGGGGCTCCTCGAGCTGCTGCCGAACCGGGGGGCGCGCGTGCGGCGCCTCGGCGCCGAGGAAATCGCCGAGACCTTGAAGGTGATCGGCGCCCTCGAGGCGCTCGCGGGCGAGCTCGCCTGCGCGCGCTTGACCGAGGCCGAGCTCGCCGTCATCCGCGCGCGCCACCATGAGATGCTCGCGCATCATCTCGAGCGCGACCGTCTCGCCTATTTCAAGGCGAATCAGGCGATTCACCGCACGATCGTCGCGGCCTCCGGCAACGCGACCTTGATCCAGACCTATGCCAGTCTCTCGGGCCGCATCCGGCGCGCGCGTTACGCCGCCAATCTCGATCCGAAGCGTTGGGACGAGGCGGTCGCCGAGCATGAGGAGATATTGGCGGCCCTCGCGGCGCGCGACGGCGAGCGCTTGGCCCATCTCCTGCGCAGCCATCTCGACAACAAAAGCTACGCCCTCGCGGCGGCCGGGGAGATCCCGTGACGCCCCGCGCCGCCCGCGTGAAGCCGGGCGACTCCGCCCTCGCCGCGCGTTTGAGCCGCGAGATCGAGGGCGAGGTGCGCTTCGACGCCTTCACGCGCGGGCGCTATTCGACCGATGCATCGATCTACCAGATCGAGCCCTTGGGCGTGGTGGTGCCCAAGAGCGAGGCGGACGTAGCGCGCGCGATCGACATCTGCCGCGACGTAGGCGTGCCCGTGTTGCCGCGCGGCGCCGGCACGTCGCAATGCGGCCAGACCGTGGGCGAAGCGGTCGTGGTCGATGTGAGCCCGAGCCTCAACCGCGTGCTCGAGCTCGACGTCCAAGGGAACCGCGCGCTGGTCGAGCCCGGCATCGTGCTCGACCGGCTCAACGCGCAGCTTGCGAAGCACGGGCTCTTCTACCCGGTCGACGTCTCGACCTCGAGCCAGGCGACCATCGGCGGCATGACGGGGAACAATTCCTGCGGCGCGCGCTCGATCCGCTACGGCACCATGCGCGACAACGTGCTCTCGATCGAGGCGACGCTCGCCGACGGCAACGCCATGCGCTTCGGAGCGCTCGAATCGGGCCTCGCGAGCGTCCCACCCGCCCAACGCGCGATGGTGACGCGGCTTCTCGAGCTAGGCCGCGACCAGGCCGAGGAAATCGCGACGCGCTTTCCGAAGCTCCAGCGCCGCGTCGGCGGCTACAACATCGACGCCCTGACCCCGCGCGGGGCGAACGCGCCGCCGATCAATCTCGCGCATCTTCTCGTGGGCTCCGAAGGCACCCTCGCCTTCTCGCGCCGCATCGAATTGAAGCTTCACGCGCTCCCGAAGCACAAGGCGCTCGGCGTGTGCCATTTCCCGAGCTTCTACCAGGCGATGGATGCGACCAGGCACATCGTCGCGCTCGGCCCCGACGCGGTCGAGCTGGTCGACCGCACCATGATCGAGCTCGCGCGCGACATTGCGCTGTTCCGTCCCACGCTCGAGCGCTGCGTACGCGGCGAGCCGGACGCCTTGCTCCTGGTCGAGTTCGCGGGCGACGCGTTGGAGCCGCAGCTCGCGCGCCTCAAGGAGCTGGTCGCGCTCATGGGCGATCTCGGCTTTCCCAACGCCGTCGTCGAGGCGGTCGAGCCCGCGTTCCAGCGCGCGATCTGGGACGTGCGCAAGGCGGGCCTCAACATCATGATGTCGATGAAGGGCGACGGGAAACCGGTCTCCTTCATCGAGGATTGCGCGGTCGGGCTCGACGATCTCGCGGACTATACGCAGCGCTTGACCGAGCTGTTCGCGAAGCACGGCACGACCGGCACCTGGTACGCGCACGCCTCGGTCGGCTGCCTCCATGTGCGCCCCATCCTCAACATGAAGGACCCGGAAGGGGCCAAGAAGATGCGCGCGATCGCCGAGGAGGCGTTCGCCATCGTGCGCGAATACAAGGGCTCCCACTCGGGCGAGCATGGCGACGGGCTCGTGCGCTCGGAGTTCCACGAGCCCATGTTCGGCGCGCGCATGGTGCGCGCCTTCGAAGCGGTGAAGGAAGCGCTCGATCCCGCAGGGCTGTTCAATCCCGGGAAGATCGTCAAGGCGCCCAAGATGGACGATCGCGCCCTCTTCCGCTTCAAGCCCGGCTACAAGAGCGAGCGGATCGAGACCGCGCTCGACTGGTCCGACTGGGGCGGCTTCGGCGCCGCGGTCGAGATGTGCAACAACAACGGCACCTGCCGGAAAATCGACGCCGCCGTCATGTGTCCCTCGTACCGCGCGACCCTCGACGAGCGCCACGTGACGCGCGGGCGCGCGAATTCCTTGCGCCTGGCATTGTCGGGCCAGCTCGGGCCGGAGGCGCTCACCTCGCCCGAGATGAAGGAGACCATGAGCCTTTGCGTCGGTTGCAAGGGCTGCAAGCGCGAATGCCCGACCGGCGTCGACATGGCGCGCATGAAGATCGAATTCCAGCATCAATACAACAAGCGCCATCGCCTGCCCTGGCGCGAGCGGCTCGTGGCGTATCTGCCGCGCTACGCGCCCTACGCCGCCCATTTCGCGGCCCTCGCCAATCTACGCAACGCGGTACCGGCGCTACGGCGTCTCGGCCGGACCTCGCTCGGGCTCGCGGCCGAGCGCAGTCTGCCCGAATGGCGCCGCGATATTTTCCGCGGTACCGCGCGCGGGCCCAAATCCGGGCGCGACGTCGTGCTGTTCGCCGACACGTTCACGACCTATTTCGAGCCCGAGAACGGCACGGCGGCACTCGACGTGCTCTCGAGCGCCGGCTATCGCGTCGAGGTCGCGGCACCCGAGGATGGCGGCCGGCCGCTTTGCTGCGGGCGCACGTTCTTGGCGGCCGGCCTGGTCGACGAGGCGCGTTACGAGATGCGCCGCACGCTTGCGGGGCTCAAGCCCGCGCTCGAGCGCGGCGCCGCGATCGTCGGGCTCGAGCCCTCGTGCCTCCTGACGCTGCGCGACGAGCTGACCGCGATGGGCCTCGGCGCCGAGGCGGCGCTCCTCGCGGGGCGCGCGCGCTTGTTCGAGGAATTCCTCGCCGAGGAGAAGGCGTCGGGCCGGCTCGCCCTCGAGCTCCACCCGATCGGCGCCGCGAAGGCGCTCCTCCACGGCCATTGCCATCAGAAGGCATTCGCCGCGATGGGGGCGGTCGAGACGGCGCTCAAGCTCGTGCCCGGCCTCGCGGTCGAGACCGTGGCCTCGAGCTGCTGCGGCATGGCGGGCGCCTTCGGCTACCAGGCGGAGACGTTCGACGTTTCGATGCGCATGGCCGAGGCCAATCTGCTCCCCGCGATGCGCGCGGCGGGCGCGGACACGATCCTGGTCGCGGACGGCACGAGCTGCCGCCACCAGATCAGGGACGGCGCGGGACGCGAGGCGCTCCACGTCGCGCGCGTGCTGGCGGGAGCGTTGGCACCGGAGCATCGTTGAGGCCGTCGATAGGCTTGCACGGGGCGGTTTCGCGCGAGACGATCTTGCGCGGAGCGCGCTTTGGCGGGGCGAACTTTGGCGGGGCGAGCTTGCCTGAAACGACCTTGGAGGAACGGCGATGATCCGGCTTCTGTCCTATCCCATCGTCTTCGCGGCCGGCTGGCTGTTCAATTTCGTGTTCGACGTGCATTTCGCCGTGGGCTTCGCGAGCGGTTGGGCCGCCCACACCTGGCTCGCGCCGATCGTCGATCAGATTCAGAAATTGCTGAACTAGGTGGGATTTCCGGTTAATCCGCCTATCTTGTTACCCCCCACCCCACCCCCCCCCTCAAGGGGGGAGGGGGAATCATCCCATGTTGCGTTATGACCCTCTCCCCTTGAGGGCCCGACGCTGCGTTGAGCTTGCGTCGGGGTCGCGAAGGGTTGGCGCGGCGAACCCCCGGGCTTGCCCCGGGGGCTTACCTGGAGCTGGGTGAGGGGTATCCTTCGACTGCGGAAAGCAGCTCGTCGGAAACTGACCGAGCGCGCTTTCGCCTAATTGCTGCTGTAGATCACGTTGCGCAGCATCGGGTAGATCTCGTGAGTCCAACGGCGGCCGTTGAACACGCCGTAATGGCCGACGCCCGCCTGCATGTGGTGGCGCTTCATGTAGGGGCGCAGGCTGGCGCAGAGATCGTGCGCCGCCATGGTCTGGCCGACCGCGCAGATGTCGTCCTTCTCGCCCTCGACCGTGAACAGCATGAGCCGCTTGATCGCGCGCGGGTCGATCGTGCGGCCGTGACAGGTGAGCTTGCCCAAGGGCAGCGCGAATTCCTGGAACACGGTGCGCACGGTCTCGAGGTAGAATTCGGCCGGCAGATCCATGACCGCGAAATACTCGTCGTAGAAGACGCGGATCGCCTCGGCCTTCTCGTGCTCGCCGTTCCTGATGTGCTCGTAGAGCTCGGCGTGCGCCTTCACATGGCGGTCGATGTTCATCGACATGAAGCCTGCGATCTGGAGGAAGCCGGGATAGACCTGCCGCAGCGCTCCCACATGGTGCAAAGGCACGGTCGCGATCAGGTTGCGCTCGAACCATTCGATCGAGCGGCCGGTCGCGAGCTTGTTGACCACCGTCGGGCTCACGCGCGTGTCGATCGGCCCCGCCATGAGCGTCATGCTGCGCGGGAGCGCGGGGTGACTGTCCTCGGCCATGAGGGCGACCGCCGCGAGCACCGCGACGCAGGGCTGGCACACCGCGATCACGTGCGATCCCTCGCCCATCACCTCGAGAAACTCGACGAGATAATCGACGAAATCGTCGAAGCCGAACGGCCCGTGCCTCAGGCTCACGTCGCGCGCGTTGTGCCAATCGGTGATGTAGACGTCGTGGTCTTCGAGCAGGGTGCGCACGGTGCCGCGCAGCAAGGTCGCGAAATGGCCCGACATGGGGGCGACCAGGAGCACCTTCGGCTGGCCGGTGTCGGTGTCCTTCTTGAAGTGGAGCAGGGTGCCGAACGGGAGCACGTGAGCCGGCTCCTCGGTCACCTGGGCCTCGCGGTTCCCGACCATGACGGACGAGATGCCGTAGGCGGGCCGCGTGTGGGTCAGGCCGGCGAGTGCGATCAGCTCGCAGGTCGCGGCGAAGCTCTTGAGCGGGACGTGGTGAGCGGCACCGTTGAGGCGCGGTACCAGCGCGGCCGAGGCCAATTTCGCCATGGCGCGCACGGGAGCGAGGAAGTCGGCTTGGGCCTGGTAGGCGCTATAAATCATCCCATGTCCCGACTCTTGGTGCCCCCGCCGCCTGGTCGGCTGGTCGGAAATAAACCGACTTTTGAGCCAAGAAGGGTAGTGCATTTTTTGCTGCACTGCGAGATTATTATGGGATTATAGGACTAGGCGACCGGTCCCGCGTTGCGCGGCAACGCAATGGGATTTCGGAGCGCGCATAAGGGGTTAGCGCGCCACCGTGGCGGCGACTCGGTCGAGGCACGAGTTTGGGGTGGGCGGACCATGCACCAGGCGGACCTACAGCCGGCACGGAAGAAGAGTGCGGCCAAGCCGTCGGCAAAGGTAGCCGCGGCGGCGGAAGCGACCATCACCATCAGCAGCAAGAACTACTCCTCCTGGTGTTTGCGCGGCTGGCTGCTTTGCAAGTTCGCGGGCCTCGAGGTCGCGGAGAAGATGATTCCCGCGGACGATCCCTCGGCGCGCGCCGAGCTCCTGCTGCTCTCGCCCTCGTTCCTGGTGCCATGCCTGACGCATAACGGCGTCAAGGTGTGGGACACGATCTCGATCGCCGAATATCTCAACGAGATTCGCCCGAAGGCGGGCCTGTGGCCGGCCGACCGCGCGGCGCGCGCCTTCTGCCGCTCGATCTCGGGCGAGATGCATTCGGGCTTCGCGAGCATGCGCGCGGCGCTCCCCATGAATCTCAAGGGCCATTTCCCCGGCTTCCGCATCTGGGCCAACGCCCAGGCGGACATCGACCGCATCCTTCAGATCTGGCACGAATGCTTCGCGACCTATAAGGGCCCCTATCTCTTCGGCGCCCAGCGCACCGTGGCGGACGCGATGTACGCGCCCGTGGTGACGCGCTTTCTCTCCTACGACGTGAAGCTCGACGCCGAGGCGCGCGCCTTCGCGAAGCACATCATGGCGATGCCCGAGATGGTCGAATGGGTCGAGGCCGCGAAGGGCGAGCCGGACGAGCTCGAGGAGCTCGACGTCGAGTTCTAGCAGCCCTTCGCCGCCGACGGTCCGATCCAGCCGGCTCGATTCGCCCTTGCCGCCGCCCCCGCGACGCTTGTCCCCGCGCGGGCCGGGAGCGGAGGGCCCTTGAACGATGGATTCCCGATTGCGCGGGAATGACGATCTGAGAGCGCCCGTCAATTCTTGCGTCTCGGACTCTAGAGCCGATCCTTCTCGGTCTCCTCGCACGAGATGTCGAAGGCCGCTAGGCCCTCCTCGAGGAAATCGCCCAGCATCGGCGTGCCGGTCAAGTATTCCGCCGTGCGCGTATTGCGGCTCGCGCGCGCCTGGGCGACCGCCTCGCCCCATTCGTCGGCGGCGTAATCGCCGCGCCCGACCCAGGTGAGGGCCACGAGCTCGATCTGCTCGTCCACGTTCAGGTCGCGGATCGCGGTCTGGAGCTCCAAGAGCGTGGGATCGCCGGCGCGGTCCTCGAGGATGCCGACCCCCTTGTCGTCCGCGGGGTTCGAGCCCTCGTCGGGCTCCTCGGGCCCGACCTGCTCGTCGAACTCGCGCGCCTTCACGATGATGTAGCAGACCTTGTCGGGATCGATCGTCGGCATGGACGCTCCTCGAGCCCGTTCCGGGCTCTCCCACGGGGCATGATCGCGGGGTCCCGCGCCGCAAGCCATGATCCAGGTCAAGCGCCCGGCCCGATCGTGCAGCATACCCGCGCGCTTTCCTGGCCGGGTGCCGCCCTTCTGCCGGTGGCGCCGACCGGCTATAGTGGCGCCATGATCAAGATCGACATGTTCAACCACATCTTCCCGGCGCGCTTTTACCGCGAAATGTTGACGCGCGTGCCCAACGGCCAGGACATGCAGAAGCGCGTGCGCGGCGTGCCCATGCTCGCCGACCTCGACGAGCGCTTCCGGGTCATGGACCGGTTCGGCGCCGATTACCGCCAGGTGCTCTCGCTCGCCTCGCCGCCGCTCGAGATCATGTTCGGCGCGAACGGGGCCGTCGAGATGGCCCAGATCGCGAACGACGGCATGGCCGAGCTGGTTCGGCGCCATCCCGACCGGTTCCCCGCCTTCACCGCGTCGCTGCCCATGAACGACCCGGACGCGGCATTGGTCGAAACCCATCGCGCGATCAAACAGCTCGGCGCGCGCGGCATCCAGATTTTCACCAACGTCAACGGCCATGCCCTCGACGAGCCGCAATACGCGCCGCTCTTCGAGGCGATGGCGCAATACGACCTGCCGATCTGGGTGCATCCCGCGCGCGGCGCCGAGTTCCCCGATTACCGCGCCGAGAAGAAGTCGAAATTCGAGATCTGGTGGACCTTCGGCTGGCCTTACGAGACCAGCGTGTTCATGGCGCGCATGGTGTTCTCGGGCCTGTTCGACCGGCTGCCCGACTTGAAGTTCATCACCCACCACATGGGGGGCATGGTGCCGTTCTTCGAAGGCCGGGTCGGACCCGGCTGGGACCAGCTCGGGAAACGCACCACGGACGAGGATTACGAGGCGGTGCTCAAGGGGCTGAAGCGCCGGCCGGCCGACTATTTCAAGCTATTCTACGCCGACACCGCCGTGTTCGGCTCGGCCGCGGCCACGCGTTGCGGGCTCGAGTTCTTCGGCGTCGACAAGGTGGTGTTCGCGTCCGACGCGCCCTTCGACCCCGAGAAGGGGCCGATGTACATCCGCGAGACCATCAAGATCCTCGATGCGCTCGAGGTCACGGAGGACGCGCGCGACCGCATCTTCCGGCGCAACGCGGAGCGGCTCATGAAGCTCGACGGCGCACCTTCCGCCATCGCCCGGCACTAATCCTCGACTCCTGCGCTCGACCGCAAACGCGCAATCGCCGCACGGAATGCGCTCGCGCGCGCCCGAGCGGGCGTTGCGCTTAATCTCCAATGAGTAGAATATAAAATTTCATTTGCTCTTATTACGTGTCACGCGCAGAGTCGCGCGGCGCGGGGGCGCGCGCCGTCGGCGGCGCTCCACGCGGTCAATCCAAACCCACCGAAGGAGGGCGCAATGAGCGTCGGACCAGTCAGCGGCAATGGCATTCCCTTCACGCTAACGTCGGGCAAGACCTGCTTTTGGGCGGTCACGGTGCAGGCCTCCTGGACCCAGTTCGTGCAGTTGAAGGATCCGACCGGCAAGGTCGTGTTCACCGCGTCTGGGTCGGGCGGCACCGGCGGCGCGCCGAAGCAGATCGGCGCCGGCAACTTCGTCGCGATCGCCGGCAATTACATGATGTATATCGGCATCAACAACGGCCAACAGTGGTCCCAGGTCATCTGGGACGACGACGCGCTGACCACCGGCGGCACGGTGTATTACCAGTGCTCGACGTTCATCGCCGAGGATGGCGGCGGTACCGACTACAACGATAGCTGCGTTCAGATCGCCTACTTCAATTCCCTCGGCTGAGCCGATGCGCGCGGGCGCGGGCTGCCGGTCCCGCGTCCGCGCCGCCGTTCCGTCATCGAACCGGGCTGGACTCAAGCGGCGTCGGGGGTGTTGAATCGCGCGAGCGGAACCCGCACCCGGAGCGCCCCATGTCCATGGAACCGTCCCCCGCCGAGAAGCTCGAACAGGTTCTCAAGCACTCGCTCCACGACCATTGGCGCGCCTTCCTGATCGAGGGCATCGTGCTGGTGGTGCTCGGCGCGGCCGCGATCCTGGTGCCGCCGCTCGCGACCCTCGCGGTTGCGATCTTCCTCGGCTGGATTTTCCTCATCGGCGGCGTCGTGGGCCTGGTCTCGACCCTCTCGATGCGCCAGGCGCCCGGATTCTGGTGGTCGCTCCTCTCGGCCCTGGTCGCGCTCGCGGCGGGGCTCGTGCTGGTCGCGGCGCCGGCGAGCGGCGCCGTCTCGCTCACCCTCGTCGCCATCGCCTTCTTCATCATCGAGGGGGTTGCGACCATCCTGTTCGCGCTCGACCACCGGCGCGCGCTTTCGGGGCGCTGGGGCTGGATGATGCTGAGCGGCATCGTCGATCTATTCCTCGCCGCGATCATCCTCTTAGGGCTCCCAGGCACGGCCGCTTGGGCGATCGGGCTCTTGGTCGGCATCAACATGGTGTTCGGCGGCACGGCCCTGATCGGCATGGCGCTCCACGCGCGTAGGGCCCTCGACTGAGATCGGGGAACGCGCGGCGCGGAGATTATATGAACATTGCAGGTCTCGTCGCGCTCCCCTCGAGCCATTCGGTCAAGGACACGCTCGACCGGCTCGAGGCCGCGCTCAAATCGAAAGGCATCCAAGTCTTCGCGCGCATCGACCACGGCGCGGGTGCCGCCGCCGTGGGCATGAGCTTGCGCCCGACCGAGCTCCTGGTCTTCGGCCATCCGAAGGGCGGCACGCCCCTCATGGAGGCGCGCCAGACCGTCGGCATCGATTTGCCATTGAAGGCGCTCGCCTGGCAGGACGAAGCCGGCAAGGTCTGGCTCGCCTACAACGACATGCATTGGCTCGCGACGCGCCACAACCTCGGCGCCGAGGCCGCGGCGGCGGTGGACGCGCTCGCCCAAGCGCTCGCCGAATTGGCCCGGGAAGCGGCGGGATAGGCGCCGCCCGAGGCTCCGGTACCGTTGTTCCCAATTTGGGAAATCTCTTGTTCCCAAATTGGGAACGTGCTAGCCTCGGCCATGCAGATCGTCGCCCGGCGCACCTTGCGGCAGTTCTGGGCGCGGCACCCGCGGGCGGAGACGCCGCTCAAGATTTGGTACGCGCTCGTCGCCGCGGCCGCGTGGGACGGGCCGGCGGACGTCAAGGCCCAGTTCGGCGCGACGGTCGATTTCGTCGCGGACAACCGGGCGATCTTCGACATCGCCGGCAACCGGTACCGGCTCGTGGCCCATATCGCGTACCGGTTCAAGCGCGTGCTGGTGAAGTTCGTCGGGACCCACGCCGAATACGACAAGATCGACCCGGAGACCATCGATGCACACTGAGGTTAAGCCTTTTCGGGACGTCAAGCCTCTCAGGAGCGAAGCCGATTACGACGCGGCGCTCGAGGACATCGCGCCCTATTTCGAGCGCGAGCCCGAGCCCGGCACGCCGGAGGGCGACCGTTTCGACCTCCTCGCCCTCGTGATCGAGGATTACGAGCGCAAGCATTGGCCGATCGACCCGCCCGACCCGGTCGAGGCGATCAAGGACCGCATGGAGCGGGCAGGCTATCGCCAAGCGGACCTGGCGGCGCTCATCGGCTCGCGCTCGCGCGCCTCCGAAATCCTCAACCGCAAGCGCCCGCTCACCCTCGAGACGATCTGGAAGCTCGCGCGCGAATGGCGCATCCCGGCCGAGAGCCTGATCAGGCCGTACAGGGCCGGCCCCGGCATGCGGGCCGCGGCGGCGCGGAAGCGCGTGCGGTCCAGGACGCGTCGGGCCAAATCGGCATCCGCGCGCGGGGCGTGAGTGCCGGCACCTGCGCCGGGTTGGCCCGGGAAGCGGCGGGGTGACGCACTCACGATGTCGAAACCGCGCGAACCGCTCGAAACCCGCCGCCGCCCGTTGACTTCCCACGCCCGCGCATGCTCTGTTGGTGCAATCGATTGCAGAACGGGCGCGGGCTGGAATTCCGGGCGGAACCGGGCTAAAACCCTTGCTCCGCGCCGGACGCGCCGGCGCCCCTGAAAAGACCCGGCACGCCGCCCGCAACGCGCCGCCGCCGTTTCCTCGGAGGATCGCCGCCGTGAAACCCCGCCCGCAACTGAAAGAAGTCGCGCGCCAGAACGACGATCTCGACGAGGCGAAGCGCCTCGAGATGTACCGCATCCAGGTCGAGATCCGGGATGCCGAGCAACGCGCCTACGACCTCTTCCTCCAGAATCTGGTGAAGGGCACGTCGCACCTCTCGCTCGGCCAGGAGGCGGTCGCCGCCGGCTGCGCCGCCGCGATGGAGAAGGGCGATCTTTCCTTCTGCACCTATCGCGGCCATGCCCACACGCTCGCGCGCGGCGTTCCGATCGAGAAGGTGCTGGGCGAGCTCATGCAGCGCGACAACGGGCTCATGCGCGGCAAGGGCGGCTCGATGCACCTGACCTCGGTCGAGCACGGCGTCATGGGCTCCTACGCCATCATCGGCGCGCATTTGCCGATCGCGTGCGGCGCCGCCTGGCGCGCCCAGTACAAGGGCGCCAAGGACGTCTCGGTCTGCTTCTTCGGCGACGGCACCACCAACATCGGCGCGTTCCACGAGGCGCTCAACTTCGCCGCCGTGTGGAAGCTCCCGGTCGTCTTCGTGTGCGAGAACAATCTCTACATGGAATACACGCCCATCGCCGACGTGACCGCGGTCGAGCATCCCGCGGCCGACCGCGCGTCCGCCTATGGGCTCGAGCGGATCGTGATCGACGGCAACGACGCGGACGCGGTCTACCGCGCCGCCAAGGCCGCCTTCGCCAAGGCGCGCGCGGGCGACGGCCCGTCGCTCATCGAGTGCATGACCTATCGCCATAGCGGCCACAGCCGCGCCGATCCGGCAAAGTACCGCCCCGAGGGCGAGCTCGACGAATGGAAGAAGCGCGATCCGATCAAGCTCTACCGGAAACGCCTCCTCGATTTCGGCATCGACGAGGCGACCATCGCGAAGATCGAAGAGGAGTCGAAGCGCAAGGTCGACGACGCGACGGCGAAATGCAAGGCCGCGCCCCCCGCCTCGCCCGATCTGCTGACGACCGACGTATACGCCGATGGAGGCTGGGCATGGCGGAACTGACCTATCGCGACGCCGTGGTGCGCGGCATCGCCCAGGAGATGGAGCGCGACGAGGACGTCGTGTTCCTGGGCGAGGACGTGGCCAAGGCGGGCGGCGTGTTCAAGGCGACGGTCGGGCTCTACGACCAGTTCGGGCCGAAGCGCGTGCGCGACACGCCGATCTCGGAGCAGGCGATCCTGGGGGCGGCCATGGGGGCGGCCATGACCGGCTTGAAGCCCATCGCCGAGATCATGTTCTCGGACTTCATTGCGGTCTGCTTCGACTACATCGCGAACGAGTTCCCGAAATCGCGCTACATGACCAACGGCCAGGTGAAGTGCCCGCTCGTGGTGCGTACCGGAAACGGCGGCGGCGCGCGCTTCGGCGCCCAGCACAGCCAAAGTGTCGAGAACTGGGCGATGATGATCCCGGGGCTCAAGGTGGTCGCCCCCTCCTCGCCGGTCGACGTGGTGGGACTTCTTGCGGCATCGGTGCGCGACCCGGACCCGGTGATCTTCTTCGAGCACAAGTCGCTATACGCCGTGAAGGGCGACGTCCCGGACGGCGAGATCGTGGACACGCTCGGGACGGCGAAGATTCTGCGCCCGGGGAAGGACGCGACCATCCTCGCCCTCGCCCTCATGGTGCCGCGCGCCCTCGAGGCGGCGAGCACGCTCTCGAAGGAGTTCGGCATCGAGGCCGAGGTGATCGACGTGCGCTCGCTGGTGCCGCTCGATACCCAGACCATCCTGGGCTCGCTCGCGCGCACCGGGCGCTTGTTCACGGTCGAGGAGAATCCGCGTCTTTGCGGCTGGGGGGCGGAGATCGCCTCCATCGCGGCCGACGAGGCGTTCTACGACCTCGACGGGCCGGTCGTGCGTATCACGACCCCGCACATCCCGCTGCCCGCGGCCGACAATCTCGAGGATTTGGCCTTGCCGTCCGCAGCCCGCATCGCCGAGCGCGTGCGCCGCACCCTCGGCGCGTGACACGAGGCGCATGATTTTCGGCGCCTCGATCCCGGCGCCCGACACCGAAGGACCGACCGAGATGAAGAACGAATCCGCGCTTCCGCCCGACGTGCCCACCGGCCTCTATATCGGCGGCAAGTTCCGCGACGCGTCGGACGGCGGGCGCTTCGACGTGCTCGATCCCGCGAGCGAGACGGTGCTCGCCTCGGTCGCCGATGGCACGGTCGAGGACGCGTTGGCCGCGGTCGAGGCGGCGGCCAAGGCGTTCGACGGCTGGGCCGCGCGCAGCCCCCGCGAGCGCGGCGAGATTTTGCGGAAATGCTTCGAGCTCTTCAGCGCGAAGAAGGAATATTTCGCGCGCCTCATGACCCTCGAGAACGGGAAGGCGCTGGTGGATTCCCGCGCCGAGGCGACCTACGCCGCCGAGTTCTTCCGCTGGTACGCCGAGGAGGCGCCGCGCAACATCGGCCAGGTCTCGAAGGCGCCATCGACCGGGGCGCGCATCCTCGTGCAGCACAAGCCGGCCGGCATCGGCGTCTTGGTGACGCCCTGGAACTTCCCCGCCGCCATGGGGACGCGCAAGATCGCGCCGGCGCTTGCCGCCGGCTGCACCGTCGTGCTCAAGCCCGCGTCCGAGACGCCGCTCACCATGCTGGCCTTGGCCAAGCTCATGGAAGAGGCGGGCGTTCCCGCGGGTGTCGTCAACATCCTGCCGTCCCGCAAGTCGGGCTCGGTCGTGAACGCGATGCTCAAGGACAGCCGCGTACGCGTGATCTCGTTCACCGGCTCGACCGAGGTCGGACGGCGTCTTTTGCATTCCGCCGCCGACATGGTGGTGCGGCCCGCGATGGAGCTCGGCGGCAACGCGCCCTTCCTCGTGTTCGAGGATGCGGACCTCGATGCCGCGGTCGACGGTGCGATGATCGCGAAGATGCGCAACATGGGCGAGGCCTGCACGGCCGCCAACCGCTTCTACGTGCACGAGAAGGTGCACGACGCCTTCGTCGAGAAGTTCGCCGCCAAGATGAAGGCGCTCAAGGTCGGGAACGGGCTCGAGGATGGCGTCGCCGTCGGCCCCTTGGTGAATGCCGACACGCGCGACAAGGTGGCCCATCTCGTCGACGACGCGCTCGCGCGCGGTGCCAAGGCCGTGATCGGCGGGAAACGCATGGACGGCAAGGGCTTCTACTATCCGCCCACGGTCCTGGTGAACGTGCCCGAGGATGCGCAATGCCTCGCCGAGGAAATCTTCGGGCCCGTGGCGCCCATCGTCACCTTCAAGACCGAGGACGAGGCGATCCAAAAGGCCAACAACACGGAATACGGGCTCGTCTCCTATCTCTATACGCGCGATCTCGCGCGCGGGCTCAGGGTCTCGGAGAAGCTCGATTCCGGCATGGTGGGCTTGAACCGCGGCGTGGTCTCGGACCCCGCAGCACCCTTCGGCGGCTCGAAACAGTCGGGCTTGGGCCGCGAGGGTGCGCATGAGGGCATGCTCGAGTTCCTCGAGACCCAATACATCTCGGCCAATTGGTAGCGCCCATGAACGTGATCATGCCGCAGCTGGGCGAGACGGTGGCCGAGGGCAAGATCGGCACCTGGTTCAAGTCGGTCGGCGACGAGGTCAAGGCGGGCGACAATCTGTTCGAGATCGAGACCGACAAGGTCTCGATGGAGGTCCAGGCGACCGAGCCGGGCGTGCTGGCCGAGATCAAGGTCGCGGCGGGCGAGACCGTGCCGGTCGGGACCGTGGTCGCCGTGCTCGCGGATTCGGGCTACAGCCCGGAAGCTTCGAAGAAAGAAGCACCCAAGAAAGAGACGGCGAAACCCGCGGCGAAACCCGCGGCGGCTGCGCCGATGCCCGCTTCGAAGCCGGCGCCGGCCATGGCCCCTCAAGCTGCGAGCCGCAAGCCGGCGGGGCCGATGTCGCCCTTCGAGGAAATGCGCACGCCGGTCGACCAGTTTGGCAAGGCGACGGCGCCCCAGGGCCTCAAGATCACGCCCCTCGCGCGGCGCCTCGTGCACCAGGCGGGGATCGACCTCGCGTCCCTCGCCGAGGCCGTGCGCGCGCGCGGCGGCTCGCGCATCGCCGCCAAGGACGTGAAATCGGCACCCGCCGGTCGAGGGGCACCGGCAGCGGCGCGCGCGCCGCTGGTGCCGCGCCCGGGCGACGCGATCGAACCCTTGAATCGCATCCGCCTCCAGACCGCCCAGCATCTCGCCGCCGCTTGGCGCGAGGCGCCCCACGTGTTCCAGGCGGTCGAGGTCGATTTCTCCAAGATCGACGCGGCGCGTCAGGCGGCGAAGGCCGCGTACCAGAAGCATTTCGGCGTGGCCTTGACGTATCTGCCCTTCATCGCGCGCGCGGTGTGCCTGGCGCTCCGCGACTATCCGCGCGTCAATGCGAGCTTCGACCAGACGCGCCTCCTGGTCCATCGCGACGTCAATCTCGGCATCGCGACCGACCTCGACCATGCCGGGCTCCTGGTTCCGGTCGTGCATCATGCGGACGAGATGACCGCGGGCGGCCTCGCGAAGGCGATCGCGCGCCAGGTCGAGAAGGCGAAGACCGGCAAGCTCGCCCCCGGCGACCTCGAGGGCGGCACCTACACGATCACCAACAATGGCAGCTTCGGCACGCTCTTC
>DATJLQ010000001.1:0-65526 GCA_035509415.1 Alphaproteobacteria bacterium | reverse complement strand
GGGGCCGTGCCGATTACGCCGGTCATGGCGGGCGACGGGCTCGAGAGCCGGATGGCGGCGCTCGACGATCGCGCCCGCGCCTGGGTCAAGGCCACGGGATTTGCCGCCGAAGCGGGCAAATGGACGCTGCTCCCCGACGCCGCGGGCGGTCTCGCCCGCGTGCTGGTGGGGGGCGCCAGCGGCGACGAGCTTTGGGCGCTGGCGGGCCTTCCCGACAGCCTGCCCGAAGGCGTCTACCGCATCGATCCCGAGCCGGAGCCGGCGCTGGCGACGCGTATGGCGCTGGGCTGGGCGCTCGGCTGCTATGCCTTCACCCGTTACAAGCCGAGGAAGCGCGGGTTCGCCCATCTGGCCTGGCCGCGCGGTGCCGATCGCGGCCTGGTCGAGCGGCTGGCGCGCGGCATCGGGCTGGCCCGCGATCTCATCAACACGCCGGCCGAGGATCTGGGCCCGGCCGAGCTTGCCGGCGCGGTCGAGGAGCTGGCGGCGCGCAACGCCACGCCCTGCCGTCTGATCTCCGGCGAGGCGTTGGTCGCCGAGAACTACCCGCTGATCCACGCGGTGGGCCGCGCCAGCGCGCGGCCGCCGGCGCTGGCCGATCTCACCTGGGGTGATGCCGGCGCGCCCAAGCTGACCCTGGTCGGCAAGGGCGTCTGCTTCGATAGCGGCGGGCTCGATCTGAAGCCGGCGAGCGGCATGCGCATGATGAAAAAGGACATGGGCGGCGCGGCGACGCTCATCGGTCTGGCCAGCGCGGTGATGGATGCCAATCTGCCGGTGCGCCTCCGGCTCCTTGTCCCGGCGGTCGAGAATGCGGTGTCGGCCAATGCCTTCCGGCCGCTCGACGTGATCCGCTCGCGCAAGGGCATCACCGTGGAGATCGGCAATACCGATGCCGAGGGCCGTCTCATTCTCGCCGACGCCCTCGCCGAGGCCGATACGGAGGCGCCTGCGCTGCTCATCGATATGGCGACCTTGACCGGCGCGGCGCGCACCGCGCTCGGTCCGGAGCTGCCGGCGCTGTTCTGCAATGACGAGCGGCTCGCCGCCGAGCTGTTGCGCGCCGGCGAGGCGGAGCAGGATCCGCTCTGGCGCCTGCCGCTGTGGGCGCCCTATCGCAAGCTGCTGAAGAGCGGCATCGCCGATATCAACAACGTCTCGGAATCGGCCTTCGCCGGCGCCATCACCGCGGCGGTGTTTCTGCAGGAGTTCGTCGGCAAGACGACCCCCTGGGCGCATTTCGACACCTATGCCTGGAACGCGACCAGCCGCCCCGGCCGACCGGAAGGCGGCGAGGCGCTGGCCTTGCGCGCTCTCTACCGCCTCGTCACCGACCGCTTCGGCCCGCGGCGGGTGTGACGGCGTCGCCAAATCCCCGAAGGCAGGGTTCGGTTCGCCGCGCGCGCGATCGCCGCCAACGCGATCGCCCTTTACGTTTCCTCAACCCTGCGTCGCCGAGAATGGGCGGCTATGGCAGCCCAAGGCGAGGACGGGGATGGCCGAGCTTAAGCCGACCCAGGCGCTGGATCTCTGGCGGGACGTGTTGATCGAGACCGTGCGCAGCGCCGGACCCGACCTCTCGGCACGCCAGCTCGCCATCGTCCTCACCGTCTATCTGACGCCGCCGCCGCACACGGTGCGCGGGCTTGCGGCCCTGTTGCGCATCTCGAAGCCTGCCGTCACCCGCGCGCTCGACCGGCTCGGCATGCTCGGCCTGGCGCGGCGCCGGCGCGATGATCAGGATCGCCGCTCGGTGTTGGTGCAGCGTACGGTGAAGGGCTCGGTGTTCCTGAGCGATTTCGCCGAAAGCGTCGCGGCGGCGAGCCGCCGGCTCGAGCAGCAGCGCGACACCCTCATCCCTTACGAGCGGTCAATAGCGCTCTGAACCGTCGACGCGGTTGCGCAGCGGCCTGCCGTCGCGCAGCCGGCGGAGATTGTCCACCACCGCCAAGGCGGCGGTCGGCGGATTGGTTGCGGCCGCGACATGCGGCGTCACCAGGATACGCTCATGGCGCCAGAACGGATGCTGCGGCGGCAGCGGCTCGTCGCGGAACACGTCGAGCGCCGCGGCGGAGAGCGTGCCGCTGTCGAGCGCGGCGAGGAGATCGGCTTCGACGAGATGCCGGCCGCGCCCGCAATTGATGATCGCGGCGCCGCGCGGTAACCGGGTGAAGAGCCTGGTGTCGAGGATGTTCTCCGTCGCCGGCGTCAGCGGTAGCAGACAGACCAGGATCTCCGAGCGCTGGAGCAGCGCCTCGAGACCCTGGGCGCCGTGGAAGCTTGGAATTCCCGGCAGCCGCTTCTCGCGGCGGCTCCAGCCGGCAACGTCGAAGCCCAGCACTTCGAGTTTCGAGGCCGCGTCGCGGCCGAGCACGCCCAACCCGAGCACGCCGACGCGGCGCTCGGCGGCATTCGGCTGCGGCCATGGCCGCCATACCCGCGCTTGCTGCTGGGCGCGATAGACGGGATCGTTGCGATGGAGGCGCAGCACCTGAAGCTGCACATATTCGCTCATCGCCGTCGTCAGGTAGGGATCGACGAGACGCACGATCGGGACGCCGGGCGGCAGCGACGGATCGGCAAAGATGTGATCGACGCCGGCGCCGAGCGACGCGATCAGCTTCAGATTGGGCAGCCGGTCCCAGAGTCCCGCCGGCGGGCGCCAGACCAGCGCCGCGTCGATCTCGCCGGGATCGCCGAGCTCAGGCCAGACGCGCATCTCCAGACCGGGGAGGTGCTTTGCCAGCTCCTTCCGCCAGTCACGGGCGCTGTCAACGTCGGAGAGGAAGAGAAGAGCCATACTCGGCCACTCTACTGCGTCGTCGCGGCGCCCTCCACCACCTCGAGTTCGAAGGCCGCGGCCATCAGCGCGCGCGTATAGGGATGGCGCGGCCGCTGGAACAGCTCCTGCGCCGGGCCGGCCTCGACGATCTTGCCGTCCTTCATCACCATCACCTGATGCGCGAGCGCGCGCACCACGCGCAAATCATGGCTGATGAAGAGATAGGAGAGGCCGTGGCGCCGCTGCAGCTCGCGCAGCAGCTCGACCACTTGCGCCTGCACCGACATGTCGAGCGCCGAGGTCGGCTCGTCCAGCACGACGAAGCGCGGCTTCAGCACCGTGGCGCGGGCAATGGCGACACGCTGGCGCTGCCCGCCCGAGAATTCATGCGGGTAGCGCTCGGCGGAGTCGGGATCGAGCCCGACCTCGACGAGCGCCTGGTCGATGATGGCGCGGCGCTCCTGCGCGTTTCGTCCGATGCGATGCACCTTGAGCCCTTCCTCGACGATCTGCGCCACCGAGAGACGCGGCGAAAGGCTGGAGAAGGGGTCCTGGAAGACGATCTGCAGCGCGCGGCGGAGCGGCCGCATGCGGCCCTCGGAGAGGTCGTCGAGCCGCTTGCCGTCGAAGGAGATCGCGCCTTCGCTGGCGATGAGCCGAAGCAGGGCCAGGCCGAGCGTCGTCTTGCCCGAGCCGCTCTCGCCGACGACGCCGAGCGTCTCGCCCTGGCGCAGCTCGAAGCCGACGCCGTCCACCGCCTTGACATGGTCGGTGACGCGGCGGAGCACGCCGCTGCGGATCGGGAACCACACTTTGAGGCCGTCGGCGGCGACGAGCACCGGCGCCGCGGGATCAGCCGGCGGCGGCGCGCCCTTGGGCTCGGCCGCCAGCAGATGACGCGTATAGGCATGCTGCGGCCGGGCGAACACATCGCCGACCGGACCCGCCTCGACGACCTCGCCCTTGGTCATCACCAGCACCGTGTCGGCCATCTTGCGGACGACGCCGAGATCGTGGGTGATGAGCAGCAGCGCCATGCCGAAGCGCGCCTGCAGCTCCTTCAGCAGCTTCAGGATCTGGGCCTGGATGGTGACGTCGAGCGCCGTCGTCGGCTCGTCGGCGATGAGGATGTCGGGCTCGTTGGCGAGCGCCATGGCGATCATCACGCGCTGGCGCTGCCCGCCGGAGAGCTGGTGCGGATAGGCGCCGAGCCGCTTCTCGGCCTCGGACAGCCCGACCAGCCGCAGCAGCTCGAGTACCCGGGCGCGCGCCGCGCTGGGCGCCATGTGCTTGTGCAGATAAAGCGTTTCGGCGATTTGTTTTTCGATGGTATGGAGCGGGTTCAGCGAGGTCATCGGCTCCTGGAACACCATCGCGATGCGGTTGCCGCGAATGTCGCGCAGCTGCGATTCGGGCGCGCCGACCAGCTCGGCGCCGTCGAAAACGATGCTGCTGCCCGCCGCGTGACGCGCCATGGGATAGGGCAGGAGCTGCAGAACCGAGAGCGCGGTGACCGACTTGCCCGAGCCGGATTCACCGACCAGCGCCAGCGTGCCGCCCTTGTCGAGATCGAACGAAACCCCTTTCACCGCCTCGACCGCGCCGCCGGGAACGGCAAAGGTGACGTGGAGATTGCGGACGGAGAGGAGGGGCATGGCGGGGTTGGTTGTCAGTTCTCAGTTGTGAGTTGTCAGTTCTCAGTCGTCAGTTCTCAGTTCTCAGTGCCTGACCTCACGCGGCCAATCAGCGCGGTCAGCATGCGCTTGACCTCCTGCAGCTCGGCGAGCATAGCGTCATATGTCGCAGATTCGAGAATGCCCAGGTCGACGGCGAGGAGGAGCAGGTATTCGAGCTCGCTGGCCGACCCGAAGGCGATGTCGAGAAATCGGGCAAAGTCGGCACCGCTCGATCTGCCACAACCTTCTGCGATATTCGATGGCACCGAGAAAGCGGCGCGCCGCATTTGGCTGGTGATGCCATAACGTTCAGCGGACGGGAAGCCGTCGGACATTTTGTAGACGGAAAGCGCCACGTCATGTGCCTTGCGCCAAACTCTGAGATCCCGAAAGTTCTGCATGGCCGGCTCCAGTCTGACGACTGATAGCTGAGAACTGACAACTGACAACTCCCTTATCTTACCTTCCTCGGATCGAACGCATCGCGAACGGCTTCGCCGATAAAAGTAAGGAGGCTCAGCATCAGGGCGAGGACGAAGAAGCCGGTGAGGCCGAGCCAGGGGGCGGTGATGTTGTTCTTGCCTTGCAGCAGCAATTCGCCGAGCGACGGCGAGCCCGGCGGCAGCCCGAAACCGAGAAAGTCGAGCGAGGTGAGGGTGGTGATGGAGCCGTTCAGGATGAACGGCATGAAGGTCAGCGTCGAGACCATGGCGTTGGGCAGGACATGGCGGACGATGATCACGGGATTGCGCACGCCGAGCGCGCGCGCCGCCCGGACATAGTCGAAGTTCCGCGCGCGCAGGAACTCGGCGCGCACGAGATCGACGAGCTGCATCCAGGAGAGGGCGAGCATGATGCCGAGGAGCCACCAGAAGTTCGGCTGGACGAAGCTCGACAGGATGATGAGCAGGAAAAGGGTCGGGATGTTCGACCAGAGCTCGATGAAGCGCTGGAAGGAGAGGTCGACGAGGCCGCCGTAATAGCCCTGGATGGCGCCGGCGGCGATGCCGATGATCGAGCTCAGGATGGTGAGTGTCAGCCCGAACAGCGTCGAGATGCGGAAGCCGTAGATGAGCCGCGCCAGCACATCGCGCCCCTGATCGTCGGTGCCGAGCCAATCGACGGAATCGGGCGGCGAGGGCGCCGGCGTCTTCAGCGCGTAGTTGATCGTATCGTAGTGGAACGGGATCGGCGGCCAGACGATCCAGCCCTTCGCCTCGATGCGCTTTTTGACGTAGGGGTCGCGATAATCCGCCTCGGTCGGAAACTCGCCGCCGAAGGTGGTCTCGGGATAGTTGGCGAAGATCGGGAAATAGAGATGACCGGCATAGGAGACGACGATCGGCCGGTCGTTGGCAATGAACTCGGCGAAGAGGCTCACGACGAAGAGCGCGAGAAAAATCCACAGCGACCAGAAGCCGCGGCGGTTGGCGCGGAAATTGGCGAGGCGCCGGCGCGTGAGCGGGCTCACGCGCAGGCCCAGCACGCGGTCGGCCCGGCGCGCGCCAATCGTCTCGGCGGCGCTCATGCCTGGCGCGTCGCGAAATCGATGCGGGGATCGACCAGCATGTAGGTGATGTCCCGCACCAGGTTGAGCGCGATGCCGACCAGCGTATAGATGTAGAGCGTGCCGAAGATGATGGGGTAGTCGCGGTTGAGCACGGCCTCGAATCCCAGGAGGCCGAGGCCGTTCAGCGAGAAGATCACCTCGATCAGCAACGCGCTGGTGAACAGGACGCTGACGAAGGCGGCGGGGAAATTGGCGACGATGATCAGCATGGCGTTGCGGAAGACGTGGCGGTAGAGCACGCGCCGCGCGCCCAGCCCCTTGGCGCGCGCGGTGACCACGTATTGCTTGTTGATCTCGTCGAGGAAGGAATTCTTGGTCAGCATGGTGAGGTTGGCGAAGCTGCCGATGATCATCGCCGTGACCGGCAGCGCCAGATGCCAGAAGTAATCGAGGATGCGCTGCGGCCAGGCGAGGCTCGCCCAATTATCCGAGACGAGGCCGCGCAGCGGGAACCACTGAACGTAGCTGCCGCCGGCGAACACCACGATCAGCAGGATGGCGAAGAGGAACGACGGTATGGCATAGCCGATGATGATCACGGCGCTGGTCCAGACGTCGAAGCTCGAGCCGTCGCGCACCGCCTTGCGGATGCCGAGCGGAATCGAGATGAGATAGCCCAGCAGCGTCGTCCAGATGCCGAGCGAGATCGACACCGGCAGGCGCTGGGCGACGAGCTGGGCGACGGTGCCGTTCTCGAAGAAGCTGTTGCCGAAATCGAAGCGGAGATAGTTGCCCATCATCAGCAGGAAGCGTTCGCCCGGCGGCTTGTCGAAGCCGAATTGATGCTGCAGATCGGCGATGAGCTTGGGATCGATGCCGCGCCCGGCGCGCGTCTGCGGCGTGCCGGCCTCGCCCTGGCCGCCGCCGCTGATCCGTGCCAAAGCACCGCCCTGCGCGCCGCGGATCTGGGCGATGACCTGGTCGATCGGGCCGCCCGGCGCCGCTTGCACGATGACGAAATTGACCAGCATGATGCCGAACAGCGTCGGTATCACCAGCAGCAGGCGCCTGACGATATAGGCGAGCATCGGCCCGTCGCGCCTAATGCGCCGCGGGTCCGGCGTGCGCCTGGCGCGCGGAGACCTGCTGCTCCTTGCTCGGGTCGATCCACCAGTCGTTGATCACCGCGGCGGCGGAGCTGGCATATTTCGGCTGCACCTTGGGCATGCCGAACTTGTTCCAATAGGCGACGCGGTAATAATCCGAATACCAGTTCGGCACGACGTAGTAGCCGAACAGCAGGACGCGGTCGAGCGCGTGGATGATCGGCACCAGCGCGGCGCGCGACTTCGCCTTGATCGCCCGCTCGACGAGGTCGTCGACGACGGGATCCTTGATGCCTGAGGTATTGGCGCTGTCCGGCTCGTCGGCGGCCGCGCTGCCGAAAAACTCGCGCAGCTCGGTGCCGGGCGACAGCGACGCGTTGTAGCGCACGCTGATCATGTCGAAATCGTAGTTGCGTCGGCGGTTCTCGTACTGCGCCGCGTCGATGTTGCGCAGCTGCGCGAAGATGCCGACGCGCTTCAAATTGTCGAGGAAGGGCAGAACCACCTTCTCCATCCGCGGCTCGTCGCTCAGGAACTCGAAGGTGAAGGGCTGCCCGGTCTTGTCGTTGACCAGCCTGCCGTTCTTGATGCTCCAGCCCGCCTCCTGGAAGAGCTTCAGCGCCTCGCGGATGCCGGGGCGGATGTCGCCGCTGCCGTCATAGACGGGCGGCTCGTAGGCGGTGGTGAAGATCTCGTCCGGAATCCGGCCGCGATAGCCCTCGAGCAGCTTCAGCTCCTCGCCCTGCGGCAGGCCCCGCGCGGCGAGATCGGAATTCTCCCAATAGCTCTTGGTGCGCTTATAGGCGTCGTAGAGGATGTTCTTGTTGGTCCATTCGAAATCGAAGAGATAGCCGATGGCGCGGCGCACGCGGCGGTCGCTGAAGATCGGCCGCCTGGTGTTGAAGATGAAGCCTTGCATGCCCTGCGGTACTTCGTGATGCACCTGCGCCTTGATCACCATGCCGTCCTTGACCGCCGGGAAATCGTAGAGCGTCTCCCAATCCTTGGCCGTGTACTCGCCGCGCACGTCGATCTGCCCGGCTTTCAGAGCCTCGAACATCACCGACATGTCGCGGTAGTAGTCGACGCGGATGGTGTCGAAATTGTTCGAGCCCTTGTTCACCGGCAGATCCTTGGCCCAGTAATCCTTCACCCGCTCATAGGTGATGGAGCGGCCGGGATCGACGGCCGTGATGCGGTAGGCGCCGCTGCCGAGCGGGATGTCGAGCGTCGGCTGGCTGAAATCGCGCCCCTGCCACCATTTCTGCGGCAGCACGGGAAGCCCCGCGACCTGCATCGGCAGATCGCGGTCACTGCCGTTCTTGAACAAGAATTCGACGCGGTGCGGGCCCTGCACCTGGCATTTGTCGACATTGGCGAATTCGATGCGAAACACCGGCGCGCCTTTGCTGATCAGCGTGTCGTAGGTCCAGCAGACATCCGCGGCGGTGATCGGGCTGCCGTCCTGGAAGCGAGCCTCAGGGCGCAGGTTGAAGATGATCGAGCTGCGGTCCGGCGCCAGCTCGACGGTCTCGGCGATGAGGCCGTAAGCGGCGTTGGGCTCGTCCAAAGCGCCGGCCATCAGGCTGTCGTACATTGCGCCGACGCCGACCATGGAATCGGCAAAGCGAATATAAGAAACGCCGCGCAGGATGAAGGGGTTGAGATTGTCGAAGGTGCCGAGATCGCCGAAGCGCACGCTGCCGCCCTTGGGCGCGTCGGGGTTGACGTAGTCGAAATGGGTGAAGTTGGGCGGATATTTGAGCGGGTCGCCGAAGAGCGACATGCCGTAGCTGGGCCCACCGGGATCGGCCGCGGCGGCCGGCAGGGCAAAGATCAAGGCGATGAGAGCGGCGAGCACGACGCGCATGAAGCGTTCCTTCGAATCTCGTTGCGTGACACTTTAGTGGAAAGCGCCGGCCGCGACAGCGCGATTGCGAGGCGCGGTCGTTCAACCGCCGGCGAGCAGCGCCCGCGCCGGCGCGGCGAGGGCAGGGTCGCCGCAGGCGATCACGCGGCCATCGGCGGCAAGATCGAGCGTGCGCCCCTGCCAATCGGTGATCGTGCCGCCCGCGCCGGCAATCACCGGCGCCAGCGCGCAATAATCGTATGGCTTGAGCTGCGCCTCGACGACGAGATCGATGAAGCCGCTCGCGAGCTGCGCGTAGGCGTAGCAATCGCCGCCGGCGCGGACCAGCTTCACCGCGGCGCGCAGCCGCGCGAACCCCGCCGCGTCGGCGCCCTGGAACATGAGCTCGGGCGCGGTCGAGAACAGCGTCGCCCGGTCGAGCGCGGCGCAGGCGCGCGCGCGCACCGGGGCGCCGTTCAGCGTGGTCGCGCGCCCTTCGGCGCCGAGCCAACGCTCGCGCAGGATCGGCTGGTCGATGACGCCGAGCACCGGCCGCCCGCGGCGGGTCAAGGCGATAAGCGTGCCGAACAGCGGGATGCCGCTGATGAAGGATTTGGTGCCGTCGATGGGATCGAGCACCCAGACATGCTCGGCTTCTGCGCGCGTGCTGCCATGCTCCTCGCCGATGATGCCGTGCTCGGGGAAGCGCTGCTCGATGAGCGCGCGCATCGCCGCTTCCGCCGCGCGGTCGGCGATGGTGACGGGGGTTTGGTCGCTCTTTTCGTCGACCGCGATCGGCTGGCGGAAATGGCCGCGGATGATCGCGCCCGCCGCGTCTGCCAGCGCCTCGGCGAGGGCGATATGGGCGGCGCTGACCTCTTCCGTCATGCCGCCCGTCCGCGCTACTTGCCGAGAGTCTCTGGCTTGTCGCTCAGCGTATTGAGATAGGCGACGACGTCCGCACGGTCCTGCGCCTTGGGCAGGCCGACGAAGGTCATCTTGGTCCCCGGAGCGAAGCCCGACGGTTTAAACAGCCACTTGTTCAGGTTGTCGACCGTCCATTTGTCGCCCTTGTGCTTGGAGAGCGCTTCCGAGAACTCGTAGCCATTGCGGTCCTCGGCGATCGGCTGGTCGAAAACCGCGTAGAGGTTGGGGCCGATGCGGTTGGGGCCGCCCTTGTTGAAGGTATGGCAGACCTGGCACGGCTTCGTCTCCGCCTCACCCTGCTTGGGATCGGCCTTGGCCAGCAGCGGCGCGATCGGCTCGGGTCCGGCTTCCGCGGGAGCGGCGGCCTGCGTCTCAGCCGGCTGCGCCGCGCCGGCGACGACATAGGCGGGCTTTGCCGGAATGGTCGGCTTGACCAGATTGCCGGCAATGATGCCCGAGACCATGGCCAGGATCATCGAGGCGAGGACCGCACCGATGACTTTGTTCCAATCGAAAGACGACATTCCCCCTATCCCTCGGGCAAGCTGTTCCAGCGGCGGAGAAAAACGGAATTTCGCTGACAACTCAAACGAAATGTGATTGAAGCGGCGGGACAATTGAAGCGGCCGGACAATAGCTTGCCCGATGCGCTGCCCGCCCCGGTTTTCGTGCGGCATAACGCCGCAACGAGGCGTTGGGTCGGGCCGAGAAAAGGAGCCCTTTGAGCCTTCCCGTGCCGAGCTTTCGACCGATCGTGGTGATCCCCGCGCGCATGGCCGCGAAGCGGCTTCCGGGCAAGCCGCTCGCCGATATCGCTGGGCAGCCGATGATCGTCCATGTGTTGCGTCGCGCCGAGGCGGCGGCGATCGGTCCGGTGCTGGTCGCTTGCGCCGAGGCCGAGATCAAGGCCGCGGTCGAGCGCGCCGGCGGCAGGGCGGTGCTGACTCGGCCCGATCACGCCTCGGGCTCCGACCGGATTTTCGAAGCGCTGGCGCAGAGCGACCCCGACCGCCGCCACGACGTCGTCGTCAATCTCCAGGGTGATTTTCCCATGATCGATCCCGCGGCGATCCGCGCCGTGCTGGCGCCGCTTGCCGATCCCGAGGTCGATATCGCCACGCTCGCCTGCCGGATTCGCGACGCGGATGAGCGCGACAACCCGAATGCGGTGAAGGCCGCCGCCGGTTTCGCCGCCGGGCAGCGCATCGCCCGCGCGCTCTATTTCAGCCGACTGCCGGTGCCCTCGGGCGCGGGCGACCACTACCACCATATCGGCATCTACGCCTATCGCCGTGCCGCGCTCGAGCGCTTCGTTGCGCTGCCGGCCGCGCTGCTGGAGCAGCGCGAGAACCTCGAGCAGCTGCGTGCGCTGCAGGCGGGCATGCGCATCGACCTCGCGCTCGTTGACACCTTTCCCTTCGGTGTCGATACTCCGGCCGAGCTTGCCCGCGCGCGTGAGCTGCTCGCGCCGGTCGGCTTCCCGCCTCGTCCAGAATGACCTCTCGCCAGAACCCGGCTTCGCTGATCGCCTTTCAAGGTGCGTGGGGCGCTTATTCCGATCTCGCCTGCCGCGAGGTCTTTCCGCGCCTCACGACGCTGCCTTGCGTCGATTTCGAAGCGGCGATCGCGGCGGTGCGGCGCGGCCGCGCGCGCTACGGCATGCTGCCGATCGAGAACTCGGTGGCTGGGCGCGTCGCCGACATCCATCACCTGATGCCGGAATCGGGCCTGCACATCATCGGCGAGCATTTCCAGCGCGTGAACCATCACCTGCTGGCGCCGAAGGGCGCGACGCTCAAAGGACTGAAGGTGGTGCGCAGCCATGTCCACGCGCTGTCGCAATGTCGCAAGCTCATCCGCGAGCTCGGGATCAAAGCGGTGGTCGCCGCCGATACGGCCGGCGCTGCCGCCGAGGTGGCCGAGCGCGGCGATCCCAGCGAAGCCGCGATCGCCTCGGCGCTGGCCGGCAAGATCTATGGCCTGGTTTCGCTCAAGGCGAATATCGAGGATGCCGAGCACAACACCACCCGCTTTCTGGTCATGTCGCGCGCGCCGAAGCTGGCGAAGCCCGGCAGCGGCCTCATCGTCACCACCTTCGTCTTTCGCGTGCGCAACGTGCCGGCGGCGCTCTACAAGGCGTTGGGCGGCTTCGCCACCAACGGCGTCAACATGACCAAGCTCGAAAGCTACATGCTGGGCGGCCGCTTCACCGCCACGCAGTTCTACGCCGATGTCGAAGCGCATCCGGAGGATCGGCCGCTGAAGCTCGCACTCGAGGAGCTGCGCTTCTTCTCGCGCGAGGTGCGCATTCTCGGGGTTTATCCCGGCCATCCCTTCCGCCGCAGCGCGACGCAGGGCGACGCCGATTGATCTGCGGTCGCCTTTAGCGCGTAAGGGTTGAGGTGTTTCGGCCGATATCTCGAAAGCTATAAATCGGGAGTCAGTCTTTCGCCACACTACCTTGACGGGATTTCATCCCGTGCCCCATTGTGACGTGGGTCCAAGAGCCGCGGACAGCGGCCGGGCATCGGCGGGAGGTTGAAGTCGCACATGCGGAAGCCCTGGGGGATTCTGGTCCTGGTCGCGCTCATCGCCGCCGGCACGGCGGGCGCCGCCTATTGGTGGCGCGTGGGGCGCTTCATCGAATCGACCGACGACGCTTTCGTGCAGGCCGATATCTCTGCCATCAGCCCCAAGGTCGAAGGCTATGTGCGCGAGGTGCACGTCACCGACAATCAGCAGGTGAAGGCCGGCGATGTCCTGGTGGTGATCGACGATCGCGATTTCACCGCGCGCGCCGATCAGGCGCGCGGCAGCCGCGATGCCGCGCACGCCGCGCTCGCCATGCTCGAAACCCGCCGCAACTGGCAAAAGGCGGTGATCGAGCAGGCCGCTGCCGCGGTGGCGAGCGCCGAGGCGGAGCTGCACCGCTCTCAGCTCGAGCTGACGCGCCAGCGCAATCTCAGCAAGATGGATGTGGCGAGCCGGCAGAAATTCGAATCCGCCGAGGCCGATGCCGAGAAGGCCGATGCCGGCATGAATCGCGCCCGCGCCGCGCTCGCCGCCGAGCGCGATCAGCTCGCCGTGCTGGATGCCGAGCGCGTGCAGGATCAGGCGAAGGTAAAGCAGGCGGAGGCGGCGTTGCAGCTGGCGAAGAACGATCTCGACGACACCGTGATCCGCGCGCCGATCGACGGCGTCGTCGGCAATAAGGGCGTCGAGATCGGCCAGCTGGTCAAGCCCGGCACCTTGCTGCTGGCGCTGGTGCCGCTGCCCAACGTCTATGTCGTCGCCAACTTCAAGGAGACGCAGCTCGCCGGCATCCGGCCGGGGCAGCCGGTCAGCGTCACCGTCGATGCTTTGCCGGGCAAGACGCTGCGCGGCTATGTCGAGAGCTTCGCGCCGGCGAGCGGTGCTCTCTTCAGCTTGCTGCCGCCGGAGAATGCCACCGGCAACTTCACCAAGATCGTGCAGCGCGTGCCGGTACGCATCCGCTTGACCGGCGAGGGCGCGCTCTTGGGCGCTTTGCGCCCGGGGCTCTCGGTCACGGTCGAGGTCGATACGCGGCCGCGCGCCGACCAAGGCACGGCGCAATGACTGCCGCGACCCTCGCCGGGAAGCTCGCGGCGCCGCGCGCGCCCGTGGGCGTCGAGCCCGCGGCCGAGCCCGAGCTTTCGACCGCGGCCAAGATATTCGCCTTCTCGGCCATGTGCGTGGGCTTCTTCATCGCCCTCCTCGACATCCAGATCGTCGCTGCCTCGCTGTCCGACATCGCGGGCGGCCTCTCGGCCGGGCCCGACGAAATCGCCTGGGTCCAGACCAGCTATCTCATCGCCGAGATCGTGGTGATTCCGCTTTCGGGCTGGCTCAGCCGCGTCATGTCCACGCGTTGGCTGTTCGCGGTTTCGGCCGCGGGCTTCACGGCGACCAGCATGTTGTGCGGCTGGGCCTGGAACATCGAGAGCATGATCCTGTTCCGCGCGTTGCAGGGCTTCCTCGGCGGCTCGATGATCCCGACCGTGTTCACCACCTCGTTCCTCTATTTCCGCGGGCCGCAGCGCGTGATTTCGGCCGCGGTCATCGGCTGCATCGCGTCCCTGGCCCCGACCCTCGGCCCCACGATCGGCGGCTGGATCACCGACCATTATTCCTGGCACTGGCTGTTCTACGTGAACCTCGTGCCGGGGCTGTTCGTGACCTTCGCGGTGCCGGCGCTGGTGCGCGTCGACCGGCCCAATTGGGGGCTGCTGCGCGGCGCCGACTATCCCGGCATGGCGCTCATGGCGCTTTTCCTCGGCTGCCTCGAATACACGTTGGAAGAAGGGCCGCGTTGGGGCTGGTTCGGCGACCGAACCATCCTGACGACCGCGTGGATCTCGGGCATCGCGGGCGTCGCGTTCGTGCTGCGAAGCCTCTCCTACGCGCAGCCCGTGGTCGATCTCCGGGCGCTCAAGAGCCGCAACTTCGCGCTCGGCTGCTTCTTCTCGTTCGTGACCGGCATCGGCATCTTCGCGACCATCTATCTGACGCCGCTCTTCCTTGGCCGCGTGCGCGGCATGAGCGCCCTCGACATCGGCTTCGCCGTGTTCTCGACCGGCTTGTTCCAGGTCGTCGCGATCCCGGTCTACACGACGCTCACGCGCTACGTCGATCTCCGATGGCTGATGATGTTCGGCCTTGCCTGTTTCGGCATCGGCATGTGGGACTTCACCTCGATCACCAGCCAATGGGGCTGGCACGAGCTGCTTTTGCCCCAGGCGTTCCGCGGCTTCGCCCAGCTCTTCGCGGTGGCGCCCGCGGTGACGTTGACGCTCGGCGGCCTGGCGCCCGAGCGCCTGAGGCTCGCCTCGGGCCTGTTCAACCTGATGCGCAATTTGGGCGGTGCGATCGGGATCGCGCTTTCGGGCACCATCCTCAACGACCGCGCCAACCTCCATTTCCTCCGCCTGGCCGAGCATCTGAACGCGACCAACGCGGCGCTCGCGCGCTATCTCGCGACGCTTGCCGCGCACGATGCGACGTTCCTCGGCGGCGATCCGGTGCGCGCGCACCATGCCGCGCTCGCCCAGCTCTGGCAAATAACGTGGCGCGAGGCCCAGACCCAGACTTATGCCGACGCGTTCTTCGCGCTCGCCCTCTGTTTCGCGCTCGCGACCGCGCTCGTGCCGCTCCTACGCAAGGTGGCGTCCACGGCGGGCCCGCCGCGGGACGCGCATTAGCGCGCGAGCATCAGATCGCGGGCTTCAGATCGTGGCTTCGATCATCTTGCGCAACGCAGGCGTCACCTCGGGCATCACGCCGAACCAGGCGTTGAACGCGGGCCGCGCCTGATTGAGCAGCATGCCGAGTCCGTTGACCGTCATGTTGCCGCGCGCGCGCGCGGCGGCGAGGAGCGGCGTCTCGAGCGGAATGTAGATGATGTCGGAGACGAGCGCCGCCTTCGGCAGCTTGTCGAGCTTGAGATCGAGAGGCGGGTTTCCGACCATGCCCTGGCTCGTCGCGTTGACCAGGAGCGTTGCGCCGTCGAGTGCTGCGTGACGTTCGGACCATGGGACGATGCGGATCGGCCCGCCGAGATCGCGCGCGAGCGCTTCGGCATGCGACGGCGTGCGGTTCGCGAGGCGGATCTCCCTGGCGCCGCGCTCGATGAGGCTGGTGAGCACCGCGCGCGCCCCGCCGCCGGCGCCCATGACGGCGATCGGGCCCGCATCCGCGCGCCACTCGGGGTGCGCCTCGCGGAGGCATTGGGTGTAGCCGAAGCTGTCGTAGTTGAACCCGGAGAGCGAGCCGTCCGCTTCCACCACGACGCAATTGATCGCGCCCATGTGCTTCGCCGCGGGGTCGATCCGATCGACGATGTCGAGGGCCGCGACCTTGTGGGGGATGGTGAGGTTGCAGCCGGAAAAGCCGAGCGCCGGCAAGGCGCGCAACGCGGGCCCGAGCCGCTCGACCTTGATCGCGAGCGGCAGGTACGCGCCCGCGAGATTGTGCTCGGCAAGCCAGAAATTATGGAGCTTCGGCGAACGCGAATGCATCACCGGCCAGCCCATGACGCCGGCGAGCAGAAAGCGATCGGGGTGGGACATGCACGGGTCTCCTTGGGGCGGGGCGGCGGACAGGCGGGACGGCCGAGCGGCCGAGCGCCTATTTAATACGTCGCGCGCCCGCCCGAAAGATCAAACACGGCACCCGTGGTAAAGCTGCATTCCGGGCTCGCGACATAGGCCGTCATCGCCGCGATTTCGTCAACCGTGCAGAAGCGGCCCATGGGGATGCGGCTCTTGGCGCTCGCGATGTGCTCCTCGGTCATCTCGCGGAACAGCTCGGTCTCGGTGATCCCCGGCGTCAGGCAATTGACCGTGATGCCGGCGGTCACGAGCTCGCGCGCGAGCGCCTTGGCGAAGCCGATGACACCCGCCTTGGCCGCGGAGTAGGCGGCAATGCCGGGCATGCCCTCCTTCCCCGCGATGGAGGCGATGTTGACGATGCGGCCGTAGCCTTTCCTCCGCATATGGGGCACCACCGCGCGGCAGCAATGGAACACGCCCGTCAGGTCGACCGCGAGCACGCGTTGCCATTCCCCGAGCGGGTATTCCCAGGCCGGCAGGACCGGCCCGTTCACGCCCGCATTGTTGATCAGGATCTGGATGGCGCCGAACCGCGCCGCAACCTCGCCCGCCGCGCGCTCGACCGCGGCATAGTCCGTGACGTCGACCTGCCACGCGCCCTCGGGCGCGTATCCCCCCGCCGCGAGCGGCTCGAGGTTCCAGTCCCACACCGCGACCTTGCATCCCTCGGCCGCGAGCCGCCGCGCGATGCCGAGCCCGATGCCGCGCGCTCCGCCGGTCACGATCGCGACCTGGCCCGCCATTCCCCCCGATGCCGGGCCGGTCCCGCTCACGCCGTCCCCTCCATGGCGCCGCCCAGGAACAGATGGCCGACCCGCGGGTCGGCGAGCATGGCGGCGGCGGGTGCCGCCAGGCGCGCGCGCCCGAGCTCGAGCACCAGCCCGTCGTCCGAAATGCCGAGGGCACTCTTCGCGTTCTGCTCGACCATGAGGATCGAGCGACCCTGGGCGCGCAGCTCCTTGAGGATCGCGAAAGTCTCCGCCGCCATGATGGGCGAGAGGCCGATCGAGGGCTCGTCGATCAGGATGAGCTTCGGATCGAGCAACAGGCCGCGCGCGATCTCGAGCAGCTTCTGCTCGCCGCCGCTCAAGGTCGACGCCTGGTGGCCCGCCTTGCGCTTCAAGACCGGAAACCGCTCCATCGCCGCGTCGACGCGCGCGCCCACGTCGACGTCGCGGCGCGCCGACACCGCGCCGAGCTCGATGTTATGACGCACGCTGAGCTCGGGGAAGATGTTGCGTCCCTGGGGCACGTAGCACATGCCGAGATCGAGAAGGCGGCGCGGGCTCGCGTTGGTGACGTCGGCGCCGTCGAACAGCACGCGCCCCGCGCGCGCCTTGAGCAGGCCGAACACGGTCTTGAATACGGTCGACTTCCCCGCGCCGTTGGGCCCGATCACGGTGGTGATCGCGCCGCGCCGCACCTTGAACGAGGTGCCGTGGAGGATGGTCATGGCCCCGTAGCCCGCGACGATCCCGTCGAGCTCGAGGATCGGCGTAGCGTCGGGCGCTGCGGCGTCAGCGGCCAAGATAGGCCTCCATCACGAGGGCATCGCGGCGCACCGCTTCGGGCGTCCCCTCGGCGATGATCTTCCCTTCGGCGAGCACCAGGATCCGGCTGCACAGCGACATGACGAAGTCCATGTTGTGCTCGATCACGACGAAAGTCGCCCCTTGCTCCGCGTTGATCGCGCGCAAGCGCTCGGCCAGCTGGCCGAGCATGCTCGGATTGACGCCGCCCGCGGGCTCGTCGAGGAGCACCAGGCGCGGGCCCGCCATGAACGCCATCGCGGCATCGAGCAGCTTCTGCTGGCCGTAGCTCAAGCGGCCCGCCTTCTCGTTTTCGAGGTGGCCGAGGGCGAAGAACGCGATCATGCGCTCCGCCGCCGCGCCGAGGCCCGCGTCGGGGTGGCCGAGGAGGCGCGAGAGCATGGTGCCGCGATGCTCCTGGCCCGCGAGGATCAGATTATCGCGCACCGAGAGCTCGGGGAACACCTGCAAGAGCTGGAAGGTGCGGCTGACCCCGAGCCGGTTGAGATCGCAGGGACGCATGCCCGTGACCCGGCGCCCGTCGACCCGCACCTCGCCGGCACTGGGGCGCATCTGGCCGAGGACGCAGTTGAAGAGCGTCGATTTCCCCGAGCCGTTCGGGCCGATGATGCCGAGGATTTCGCCTTCCTCGACCGAGAAGGAGACGCCGTCGACCGCGAGGATGCCGCCGAAGGATTTCTTGAGCGCCGAGACCTCGAGCACCGCGCTCATTTCGAGCCCCCGGCCGCGTTCGCCGCCGCCGCGCGCGCGAGCGCGGTGCGCCGGGCGCGCGCCGCGTCGCCGATGCGCCGTACCAGGCCCAGGATGCCCGACGGACAGAACGCCATCAGCACCATCACCGCGAGCGCGTAGAGGATCAGGTAATAGGCCTGGGCGATGCGCAACCATTCCGGCAGCAATACCGCGACCATGGCGCCGACGAACGGCCCGAAGAAGGTGCCGGCGCCGCCCACGATCACCATCAGCAGCAGGTTGAAGGAGAGGCCGAGCGCGAAGGAGTTGGGCTCGATGAACTGGACCAGCGGCGCGTCGAGCGCGCCCGCGATGCCGCCGAAGGCCGAGCCGATCGCGAACGCCATGAGCGTGTAGCGCCGCGTGTCGACGCCGAGCGAGAGTGCCCGCACCGGGTTCTCGCGCAAGGCGACGAAGGCGCGGCCCCAGGGCGAGCGCAGCATGGCCCAGAACGCCGCCGCCGCGACCACCATGAGCGCCAGGCAAAAAAAGTAATAGGCGCGCGCGGGCTCGGTCGACCAGCCGAGGACGTCGGGCCGCGCGATGCCGTTGATTCCGTAGGTGCCGCCCGTGAGCCATTCCTCGTTGCGCAAAACCAGGAACACGAGGGTGGTGAAGGCGAGGGTCACGAAGGCGAGATAGTGGTGCTGGACCCGGAGGGCCGGATATCCCAAGCACCAGCCGACCGCGAAGGCGGCCGCACCCGCGGCCGCGAAGGCGATCGGAAACGGCACCCCACCCTTGGTCAGGAGCGCCACCACATAGGCGCCGATGCCGACGAACGCACCTTGGGCGAGCGAGATTTGGCCCGCATAGCCGAGGGTGAGATTGAGCCCGAGGGCCGCGATCGAGGTCACCGCCCAGACACTCAGGAGATAGATGCCGTAGGGCTCGAGGAAGAAGGGGAGCACGCAGGCGGCCCCAAGGACGAGGGCCGCGCACAGCACGCCGAGGCGCGTCATACCGTGCGCTCCTCGACCCGGCCCAAGATGCCCTGGGGCCGGAACAGGATCACGACGATGAGCAGCACGAGCGGAATCGCGCCGCGATACTGGGCCGAGAGATAGGCCGCGGTCAGGTTGTCGAGGATGCCGAGGATGACGCCGCCGAGGATGGCGCCGCGCACCTGGTTGAAGCCGCCCACGATGGCGGCGATGAAGGCCGCGAGGCCGAGCGTCTCGCCGTTGGTGAATTTTGCGAGATAGATCGGGCTCACCAGGAGCGAGGCGAGAGCCACGAGGACCGCGTTGATCAGGAAGGTGTAGAGGATCATGCGCTCGACCGGAATCCCGAGAATGCGCGCGACCGTCGGGTTCTGCGCCGTCGCCTGCATCGCGCGGCCGACGCGCGTCGAGTGGAGGAAGACGTGCAACGCCGCGATCGCAATGACCGCGGCGCCGATCACGGCGATACTCTGGGTCGAGATCGCCGCCCCCAGCACATGGAGGTCGCGCGCCTCGACCATCGAGGGGAAGGATTGGGCCTGCGGGCTGTAGAAATCCTTGACCGACTCCTTGAGAAGGAGCGAGAGCGCGATGGTCGAGATCACGAGCGGCAGGAGGCCGTGGCGCAGCATCGGGTCGACCACCAGGCGCTTGAACAGGAGGCCGAGCACCAGGACCGAGAGCAGCACGCCCAGGAGGGACGCCGGCCAGAAGCCGAGGCCGAGGAACTTCATCGCCGCGAGCACGAAGAAGGCGGGCAGCATGACGAACTCGCCCTGGGCGAAGTTGATCGTCTGCGAGGTCTGCCAAAGCAGGGTGAAGCCGACCGCGGCGAGCGCGTAGATGGCGCCCGTCGCGAGCCCGGAGACCAGAAGCTGAATGAGCGCGACCATTATTATCCCTCGGCGGCCCGGCGCCCCTGCGAGGACGCCGGGCCCTTGAGCGGTCGGGCCGTGCCTAGGGCTTGAGCGCGGGCAGAATCTGCACGATCTTCTGCTTGCCGTCGACGACCTCGCCGAGGAAGCTCTCGCGGTAGATGTCGCCGTTCTTGTCCCAGGTCGCCGTCATCAGGATGTTCGGCTCCTCCTTGGGCGTGATGGTGAGCCCATGGAGGGTGGTGGCAAACAGCTTCGAATCGAACTTGCCCATCTTCTCGGTCACGTACTTGATCATGTAGACGGCCGTATAGCCCTTGATGCCGTTATGATCGCAGTAATAGCCGAAGCGCTTGTGGAAGCGCTCGGCGAACGCCTTGACCGCCGGAATCGGCGCGTCGATCGTGAGGCCGACATGTCCGCGCACGCCGTTGGCGGCGTCGCCGGCGAGCTTGATCACGATCTGGCCCAGGAGCGTGGTCTCGCCGATGAGCGGCTTATGGAGGCCCTGCTTCTTGGCCTCACGCAGGAAGCGCGCGCTTTCCTCCTCGTTGAGATAGACGAACACCGCGTCCGGGTTGGCCGCCTTGACCTTGACCACGTCGGCCGAGAAGTCGGTCTGGCCCGATTCGGTCGAATCGTCGACGACCACCTTGATGCCGCGCTTGGCCATCTCCTTGTCGAAGGCGTCGCGCCCGCCCTTGCCGAAATCGTTGTTGACCCACACCACCGCGACCGACTTGATCTTGAGCTGGTCGGCCATGTAGTTCGCGATGATCGGCATGCTGAACTGCTGGCCGAACGAGGTGCGGAACACGTAGGGGTCGCCCTGGGTCGTGATGTTGCCCGCCTCGCCGCCGACGATCTCGGGGATTTCGGCCGCCTGGGTCAGCTTCATGTCGACCACGACCGAGCCGGAATAGACCGGGCCCAGGATCACGTAGGGATGCTCGTCGAGCACCTTCTGGATCTGGGCGCGCGAGACGCTCGCGTCGCTCTGGGTGTCGTACATCGGCGTGTCGATCTTCTTGCCGAGAATGCCGCCCTTGGCGTTGATCTCCTCTTCGGCCAGGACGATGCCGTCGCGGAAGTTGGTGCCGGAGACGGCGCCGGGCCCGGACAGCTCGCCCACATAGGGGATGAGCACCGTATCCGCGGCGCGCGCGGCGATGGGCGACAGGATGAGGGCGGCGCCCGCGATGGCGACGCCCGCGACGAACGATTTCATGATCATTTCCTCCCGTTTGGGTCTCGTTGTCGTTGTTGCCCGGAACCGGCGGTGGCCCGCGACCCGGGCAGCTTTTGTAGCATCCGGGCCCGGCGGGCGGAAGGCGCCGAAGCGCCCGCCCGTTCCGCCGGGCTCGGCATCGGAGCCTAAGTGGCACGCGCGGAGAAATCAACGCGATTATATGATATTCAAGAAAATCTCCTATTTCATTGGGAAAGCGGGGCTTCAGGCCTTGCGGCGCCCAAGCCGGGGCGCGCGCGGGCGGGACGATGCGCGGGCAAGGCTGCGCGCAACGCCGTGCGCGGTCGCGCGGCCGCCCGACGCTCCATAACGCGGAAACGCTGAAAACGTGCCGGGGCCGCGCTCAGCCCGCGCGCGCGAGCGTGGCTTCGCGCGCGGCGGCGGCGTCGGCGAAGGTGCGGCGCATACGCGCGATGTCGGGGACGAGGCCGGTGAAGAGGCGGAACGATTCCGCCGCCTGGTGCACGCACATCGCGGACCCGCCCATGGCGCGGGCGCCGATCGCGCGGGCACCCGTGACGAGCTGGGTCTCGAGCGGCGTGTAGATCACGTCCGCGACCCAGTGGCGCGGCTCGAGCGCCGCCATGGGCACGGGGTTGCCGGGGATGCCGAGCATGCCCACCGGCGTCGCGTTCACCACGCCAGCGGCCTCGGCGAGAGCGGCGGCGGCATCGCTCGCCGCGCGCGCGCGGCCCGGGCCGAAGCGCTGCGCGAGCTCGTCGGCAAGGGCGACCGCGCGCGTCCGAGCGAGGTCGTGGACCAGGAGGGTCGCGACGCCGAGATCGAAGAGCGAGAACGCGACCGCGCGGCCGGCGCCGCCCGCGCCGATGAGAAGCGCCGTCGCCCCCTCGACCGGGCCGCGCCCGAACGTCTCCTCGAAGGCGCGCCGAAATCCGATCCGGTCGGTGTTGTAGCCCACGGTCGAGCGGTCGGGCGCGATCGTGACCGTGTTGACGGCGCCGATGTCGCGCGCCTCCGCCGACACCGCGTCGAGCAGCGGTAGCACCGCCTCCTTGCAGGGATAGGTGACGTTGACGCCGGCGAAGCCCGCGGCGCGCACGGAAGCGAGCAGCTCGGCGAGCGTGCGGCCGGGGAGAAGATCGAGATCCATGAGATGGTAATGGCCGCGCAGGCCCGCCGCCGCGAACGCATCCTCGTGGAGCGCTGGCGAGAGCGAGCTCTTGATATTGGCGCCGATGAGGCCCACGAGCGCGCTCCCCGTCGCGGCTGTCCTGCCGGACGGCGTGCCGTGCTGCGCGGGGAAGGGTCCGTTCACGGCGCTATCCCTTGTAGCCGATTTCGCGCGGCAGCCAGAGCACCAGGTCGGGTACGGCCGTGATCAGGATCAGGACCACGACCGCCGCGACGATGAAGGGTGCTGCCTCGCGCACGATCTTGGCCAGCGGCTCTTTGGTCATGTTGGCGATGACGAACAGCAGCAGGCCGTAGGGCGGCGTCACCAGGCCGATCATGATGTTGACCACGACCACGACGCCGAAATAGACGAGATCGATGCCGAGCGACTTCGCGGTCGGAATGAAGATCGGAACGATGACGAGCAGGATGGTGGTGCCCTCGAGCAGGCAGCCGAGAATCAGGAGCAGGATGTTCACCAGCAGCAGGAAGCCCCAGGCCGAGAGATGGAAGCCGCTCATGAAATGCTGGAGCCCGGTCGGCACGTTCTCGATCGTTACGACGTAATTGAAGGCGAGGGCGCCGGCGATCAGGATGCCGACCGAGGAGGCCGACTTGAAGCTCGTGAGGAACGCGGCGTAGAGCTGCTTCCAAGTGACCGCGCGGTAGATCACGGTCGAGGCGAAGAGCGCGTAGGCGGCGGCGAGCGCGGCACCCTCGGTCGGCGTCGTGACCCCGCCATAGATGCCGAACAGCAGGATCACCGGCAGCATCAGCGCGGGGAACGCGCGCATCGTGATCTTGGGGAATTCGCGCAGCGGCACCGGCGCCTCGACGGGATAGCGCCGGCGGCGGGAGATGACGGCGTTGGTCACCATGTAGGCGACGCCCAAGAGCAGGCCGGGCACCACGCCGCCGAGGAAGAGGTAGCCGATCGAGGCGTCCGAGATGAGCGCGTAAACCACCATCGGGATCGAGGGCGGGATGATCGGCCCGATCACGGCGGAGGCGGCGGTAATGGCGCCCGCATACGCGGCGGGGTAGCGGTTCTCCTTGGTCATCATGCCGATGATGATGCGGCCGATGCCGACCGCGTCCGCGATCGCCGAGCCCGACATGCCGGCGAAAATCACGTTGGCCACGACGTTCACGTGGCCGAGGCCGCCGCGGAACCGGCCGACCAGGGCGAGGCAGAAATTGAGCAGCCGGTCGGTCAGGCTGCCGGCGTTCATGATGTCGGCCGCGACGATGAACAACGGCACCGCGATCAGCACGTAGCTGTCGTTGATGCCGTTCAGGATCTGCTCGGCCGCGGTGCCCGGATCGAGATGGGCGAGGAACAGGTAGAGGATCGAGGCGGCGATCATCGAATGGCCGATCGGGAGGCCGAGGATGCCCAGGCCGACGATGGTGCCGACGCAGACCTCGAAGGGCGTGATCGTCATGGTCAGTCCGCCAGCCTGGCGGGGTCGGTGACCGGCGACTTCGCCCTATGGAGCGCGCGCCAGACCAGCCAGCCGTAGCGGCAAATGCAGGCGACGGCGAAGATGATGTAGATCGAGTAGAGGTAATCGATCGGAATGTGGAGATAGGTCGAGGTCTCGATCTTCATGAAGGCGACGTAGCGGTAGGCGGCCGGCAGCGACGCGCCGTAGAGTGCCACGAGCGCGATCCCGGTGACGATCGTGAAGCGGCGCCGCCAGCGCTCGGGCACGCTGCCGTAGACGATGTCGAAGCGGATCTCGTCGCGCTCGGAGAGCACGAACGCGGCCCCCCACAGCACGGTCCAGAGCCACGTGACGGTGCTGACCTCGACGGTCCAGCCGACCGGGTAATCGAACACGTAGCGGAAGACGATCTGGACGATGAAGGCGACGAACATGGTCGCGAGGAGGGCCACCGCGACGTTCTCCGCGCGCCGCCGCAGCCACCGGCCCCAGTGCGTCAAGGCGGATTCCCCTCTCATCGGCAGGATCCCCTCGCAGCGCGCCGAAGGCGGCGCGCCGCTATCCCGTTCGTGCGTCCAGGCGACCGTCCGCGGACGGCCGCCTGGATTCGCTTGCGTGCCGCAATCGGCGGGTGCGGCTCAGGCGATCGCGTTGATGCGCTCGAGCATGCCCTTGGGCCAATCCGCGCCGTACTTGTCGAGGTACTTCTTCTGGGCGTAGGTGCGGAACGCGGCCACGTCGGGCTTGTAGAGCTTCAGGCCTTGCGCCTTGAAGAAGGCCGCCGCGTCCTGCTCCTGGCCGTTGAACGCCGAGGTGGAGATCTTGATCGACTTCTCCGCCGCCGACTGGAAGCGCGCCTGCTGCGCCGGCGTCATGGCGTTCCAGACCTTGGAATCCATCGCCATCACGTCGTGGCCGACCAGGTGGCTGGTGAGCACGAACTGGGTGGTGACCTCGTAGAACTTCATCAGCTTGCTCAGCACCAGCGGATTGTCCTGGCCGTCGATGGCGCCGGTCTGGAGCGCGGTGTAGACCTCGGAGAACGCAACCGGCGTCGGGTTGGCGCCGATCGCCTCGCCGAGGAATTGCCACACCTCGCCCGGCGGCATGCGCAGCTTGATCCCCGCCATGTCCTTCGGCGTCTCGATCTTGCGGTCGGGCTTCAGGTTCACCTGGCGCGTGCCGAAATAGACCGGCGTGATGACCTGGACGCCGAGCTTGTCCTTGGCGAGCTTGATCATCTCCTTGCCGGGAGCGCTCTTGTACGTCTTCTCGAGGTGGTCGATGCCGCGGAAGAGATAGGCCGAGGTCATGAGCGTCCAGGCCGGCACCTGCTTCGCGATGTCCTGCGGGGCGAGGTTGCACATCTCGAGATTGCCGCGCTCCATGGCGACGAGCTCGGTGCCCTGCTTGAAGAGCGTGTTGTTGAAGTAAAGCTCGATCTCGAACTCGTCCTTGACCGCCTGCGCGAGCGCCTTGTAGGCGTCGGCCCGAGGGTCCTGCTCGGTGAACGCGCCGGAGAAGCGAAGCTTGGTCTTGGCGCGCGCGCGCGGCACGCCCGCCATGCCGAGCGCGACGATCGAGGCGCCGGCGGCCAAAACGGTGCGACGTTTGATCGACTTCATTTTTCATCCTCCCATGATCGATTCTGCCCGGGTCGCGCGGCGCGCCCGTCGGCAGGGGCTCTTGCGGCTCTTTATCGGGCGCCAAAATGTACCAGTTGGTTCATTTTGTCAACGAGCCAAAACAGCGGCGCCGCCCCGGAGGGAGACCGCGGTCCGCGCCGCTCAGCGCATCACGTACCGGATGATCAGGTCGACGACCTGGGTGCGGCGCGCGGCCAGGGCCGCGGCGGACGTCATGTCGCGCTTGAAGATGGTCGAGAAGGTGGCGCGGTTCGCGACGTTGAAGATGCACAGCGCGCTGATCGACATATGAAGCTCGACCGGGTCGATGTCGCGCCGGAACACGCCCTCGGCCCGGCCCCGGGCGAGCAGCTCGCGCAACGTGTCGATGACGACGGTGTTGAGGCGCTGGATCGCGGTCGAGCGCGCGACGTGGGCGCCGTTGAGGATGTTCTCGTTCATCACCAGGCGCACGAACTTGGGGTGCGCATTCTGGTAGTCGAAGGTGAAGGCGACCAGCTTGCGGAGCGCCTCCTCGGGTCCGCGCCGGCCGAGATCGAGGGTCGATTCGATGCTGCGGATGCTGCGGTAGGCCTCCTCGAGCACGGCGATGTAGAGGCCCTCCTTGCCGCCGAAATAGTAATAGATCATGCGCTTGCTGGTCCGGGTGCGCGCCGCGATCTGGTCGACGCGGGCGCCGCCATAGCCCTTGTCGGCGAACTCGCGCGTCGCGACCTCGATGATGTTGCGCTTGGTCCCCTCGGGATCGTTGACGCGCCGCCGGCGCGGCTTGTGTTTCTCGGCGTGCGTGCGGCTCATGGGGGAAATCTCCGGCGGGCGGCCCGGGCGGTCGCGGGGCGCCGAGGCGCGCGCGACGCAGGCGGGAAGCGCCATGGACCGAGGCACAGGATGCTCTGTGCGGGCGCGAAATGCAAATCATGGCACGCCAAGCTTCGAGCGGTCGCGGCACCGGCGAACCGGCCGCCTCGAATTGACAAGCGGGGCCGTCGGGCCTAGGGATGGCCGGCGGCCGCGAGCGCCGAGCGTGCCGGCGCCGGGCGCCCGAATCCGAGGGAGAGCGAACATGCCGAAGCGCCTCTATATCCTGAACGGATCGAACCTCAACCTGCTCGGGACGCGCGAGCCCCATCTCTACGGCTCGACCACGCTGCCCGAGGTGGCGGCGCAGTGCGCGCGGCGCGCGGCGGAGCACGGCCTCACGGCCGTGTTCCGCCAGACCAACAGCGAGGGCAAGCTGGTCGACTGGATCCAGGAGGCGTCGAAGCGCGCGGCCGGCATCGTCATCAACCCGGCGGGCTGGACGACGACCTCGGTCGCGGTGCTCGACGCGCTGCTCGCGTTCGGCGGGCCGATCGTCGAGATCCACGTCACCAACATCCACCGGCGCGACGCGTTCCGTCGTCATTCGCTGGTGTCGCAGGCGGCGACCGCCGTGCTCGCGGGCTTCGGGCCGCAGGGCTACGTCCTCGCCGTCGACGCGATCGCGCGCCTCATCGCCGCGCGCGCGCCATCGGCCTGAGGAGCCGCGCGCACTTGGCCGCGAGTTGACAGTCAACCGACCCGAGATTATCAATCACGGCTCCGCACGCGGCGCCGCGCGCGATTTCGGCGCGACATGGCAAGGCGGCGTCGGCCGCGCGCGGCCGGCGCGAGCGCGAGGAGATCGGCCATGACCGGCAGCGACAGCGACATCGACGTCCTGGTGAGCGAGGTCGGCCCGCGCGACGGCCTGCAAAGCGCCAAGCACGCCATGCGGACCGAGGACAAGAATCGCTGGATCTCGGCGCTCGCGGCGGCCGGCCTCCGCGAAATCGAAGTCGGCTCGTTCGTCTCGCCCAAGATCTTGCCGCAGATGGCCGATATCGGCGCGGTCGTGGCCCATGCGCTGACCATCCCGCGCCTGCGCGTCGCGGTCCTGGTGCCGAACCTCAAATATGCGCGCCTCGCGCTCGAGGCCGGCGCGCACATGATCACGATCCCGGTCTCGGTGAGTGCCGCGCATCTCATGCGCAACGTGCGCATGACCCACGAGCAGATGCTGGCCGAGGTGAAGGCGATCGTCGCCTTGCGCAACGAGCGCTACCCGAGCGTCAAGGTCGAAACCGGGCTCTCGACCGCGTTCGGCTGCACCATCCAGGGCGTGGTGCCGGAAAGCGACACCGTGCGCCTCGCACTCGCCATGGCCGAGGCGGGCGTCGATTCGGTCAATCTCGCGGACACGGTGGGCTATGCCAACCCGGTCCAGGTGCGGCGCCTGTTCACCGCGGTGCGCGCCGCGATCGGCGAGCGGACCGGGGGTGCCCATCTCCACAACACGCGCGGCCAAGGGCTCGCCAACGTCGTGGCGGCGCTCGAGGTCGGCGTGCGGACCTTCGATTCGTCCCAAGGCGGGATCGGCGGCTGCCCCTATGCGCCGGGGGCGAGCGGCAACATCGTCACCGAGGATCTCGTCTTCCTCCTCGAATCCATGGGGCTCAGGACCGGCATCGACTTCGACGCGCTGTTCGCCGCGCGCAGGCTGCTCGCCGCGTCGCTGCCGGACGAGCCGATCTACGGCTTCGTCTCCGACGCGGGCCTGCCGAAGGGATTCGCCCATACGACTCCGCACCCGGCGTAACGCGCCGGCATGGGAACGCGCCCGGCATGACGAAGCGACCCGCATGACGACGCGCCTTCCCCTCGACGGCGTGCGCGTGGTGGAATTCTCCCATATGGTGATGGGCCCGAGCTGCGGCCTGGTCCTCGCGGACCTGGGTGCCGACGTGGTCAAGGTCGAGCCCGCCAAGGGCGGCGACAACACGCGGAATCTCCCGGGCTCGGGTGCCGGATTCTTCATCAGCTTCAACCGCAACAAGCGCAGCTTGGCGCTCGACATGAAAGCGCCGCGCGGGCTCGATCTCGCGCGCCGGCTGATCGCGCGCGCCGACGTGCTGATCGAGAATTTCCGGCCCGGGGCGATGGACGCGATGGGCCTGGGCTATGAGACCCTCGAGCCGCTCAACCCGCGCCTCGTCTATTGCTCGCTCAAGGGATTCCTCTCCGGCCCCTACGAGCATCGCGCCGCCCTCGACGAGGTGGTGCAGATGATGGGCGGCCTCGCCTACATGACCGGGCCGCCGGGCCGGCCGCTACGCGCCGGTGCGCCGGTCAACGACATGATGGGCGGCCTGTTCGCCGCGATCGGCGTGCTCGCGGCGTTGCGCGAGCGCGACCGGACCGGGCGCGGCCAATGCGTCAGGAGCGCGTTGTTCGAGAACGTCGCGTTCCTGGTCTCGACCTCGATGGCGCAATATGCCGTGACCGGCCAGCCGGCCCAGCCGATGCCCGCGCGCATCTCCGCCTGGGGCGTCTACGACGTGTTCGATACCGCGGACGCGCTGCAGATTTTCGTCGGCGTCGTCACCGACACCCAGTGGCGCGCCTTCTGCGGCGAGTTCGACGCGGCCGACCTCGCGGCCGACGCGGCGCTCGCCACGAACAATCGACGCGTCGCCGCGCGCGAGCGGCTGATCCCGCACTTGCGCACGCTGTTCAAGACCATGAGCCGCGCCGAGATCGCGCGGAAATGCGAGCGCGTCGGGCTGCCGTTCGCGCCCATCGCGCGGCCGGACGAATTGTTCGACGACCCGCAGCTCGACACGCAAGGGGCCATGATCGAGGTGAGCCTGCCCGACGGCGGATCCACGCGGCTTCCGGCGTTGCCGCTCGAGCTCGGCGGCGCGCGCTTGGGCCGGCGTCTCGACGTGCCGCGCGCGGGTGAGCACAGCAAGGCGGTTGCCGAGGAGCTCGGTCTCGAGCGCAGCGAGATCGACGAGCTGGTGCGGATCGGCGTGCTCGGCGCGGGCCGCTAGCGGTTGCGACTCCGGGCCGGCTTGGCCCGGGCGCCGACGCGCCGCGTCGCGTACGCGACGGATTCCGAATGCTTTTCCATATTTCGAAAAATATATGATGTTCCTGCCATTGACACGGTTCGGCGCCGAGATGTACAAAATGGTACATTTTTGGCGTAAACGCGAAACATAGGATGTTTACGCTCCATCGATTGCGGCGCGCGGGCCGATCGGCGGTAATGCGGCCGCGCGGCGATCGGAACCCGAGAAGAGGCGCCGCGCGCGTCAGGGAGGAACCTCGATGAACAAGATTCAAATCCTCGACCCCTTCAAGGACGCCAAGGAAATCTGGCTCGGCCTCGGCGAGGAGGGGTTGCGGCGCAAGGTCTTCAGGCTCATCGACAAGGACCGCGTGGGCGCTTCGCAGATGGTTGCCGGCCTGACCGTGTTCGAGCCCGGCGAGCGCTGCGCCGAGCACAATCACCCGGGCTCCGAGGAAATCAACGTCGCGATCCGCGGCGGCGGCATCGCCTACGACCGCACCGCCGGCACCGAGATGCGCTTCAAGCAGAACGACTGGATCTTCATCCCCGCCGGCAACGCGCACGTCCACTACAACGACGGCAACGAGCCGTTGTGGCTGCTGTGGTGCTACGCGCCGCCCGGATTCCTGCCGACCCGCTAGCGCGCGCCGCCGCCGCGTCGGCGGCATCGAGCGGAGGACGCGTCGATCATGGCCAGGGACATCACGCCCGAGGAGCGGGTGCTCGCGCACGAGCTTCTCGCCAAGGCGCGCGCGGCAATGGCCGCGGTCGCGGATTACGATCAGGCCCGGATCGACCGGCTGTGCCGGGCGATCGGCTGGGCGACCGGCAACGAGAAGACCTTCCTGCGCATCGCCCAGATGGGCGTCGACGAGAGCGGCATCGGCGACCGCGCCGGCCGCGGCGCCAAGCGCTTCAAGATCCAGGGCGTGCTGCGCGACGCGTTGCGCCAGAAAAGCATGGGCGTGATCGAGGTCGACGAAGCCAAAGGGCTGGTCAAGTACGCGAAGCCCGCGGGCGTGATCGTCTCGCTGGTGCCGACCACCAATCCCGAGCTCACGCCGCCGGTGACCGCGATCTACGCGCTCAAATGCAAGGACGCGGTGATCTTCTCGCCGCACCCGCGCAGCCGGCAGACGACCTACGAGATGGTCGAGGTGATGCGCAAGACGCTCAAGAGCCTGGGCGCCCCCGAGGACCTGTTCCAATGCGTGTGGAAGCCCAGCATCCCGCTCACGGCCGAGCTGATGTCGACCTGCGACCTTACCATGGCGACCGGCGGACGGCCCATGGTCGAGGCCGCCTACAGCTCGGGCCGGCCCGCCTTCGGGGTCGGGGCCGGGAACTCGACCGTCCTGGTCGACGAGACCGCGGACGTGGCGGATGCGGCGCGCAACACGCGCATCAGCAAGACCTCCGATTTCGGCTCGGGCTGCTCGGCGGACGGCAACATGCTGGTCGACGCCAAGCTCTACGACGCGATGATCGCGCAGCTCCAGAAGGAGGGCGGCTACCTCTGCGACGAGCGCGAAAAGGCGCTGCTCGAGAAGGCGCTGTGGGACGAGGAGGGCCATCGCCGGCCCGACACCATCGCGATCTCCGCGCAACGCATCGCCGAGCGCGCCGGCTTCGCGATTCCGGCCGACCGCGTGTTCCTGTTCGTACGCCAGGACGCGATCGGCAAGCAGCACCGGTTCTCGAGCGAGAAGCTGTGCGTCGTGCTCGCGGTCTTCAAGTACCGGACCTTCGACGAAGCGCTCCAGATGGTGCACGATATCTACGAGGTCGGCGGCAAGGGCCACTCGTGCGGCATCTACTCGTTCGACGACGACCATGTCGACCGGCTCGCGCGCGTGGCCCCGGTCAGCCGCATCATGGTGCGCCAACCCCAGTCGAAGGCGAACGCGGGCGCCTTCAACAACGGCATGCCGATGACCTCGAGCCTCGGCTGCGGCATCTGGGGCGGCAACATCACCAACGAGAACATCAACCTGCGCCACTACATGAACGTCACCTGGGTCAGCCGACCGATCGCCGAGGACCGGCCGACGGAGCAGGAGCTGTTCGGCGAGTTCTTCGGCACCGACGCTCTTTAGTCGCGGGGCGCGCCTCGGCGCGCACCGATTGCGAGGATCCCATGCGCGATCTCGTCTCCCATCAGCTGGTCCGCTACCTCGAAGGCCGCGGCATCACCCACGTCTTCGGGCTGTGCGGCCACACCAACATCGCGGTGCTCTCGGCGATGGCGAACAGCAAGATCCAGTTCGTCACCGTGCGGCACGAGCAGATCGCGGCGCACGCCGCCGACGGCTACGCGCGCGTGACCGGGAAGGCCTCGGTGCTCCTGACCCATCTCGGCCCGGGCCTGACCAACGCCGCGACCGGGGTCGCCAACGCGGCCCTCGACTGCATTCCCATGGTGGTGATCGCGGGCGACATCCCGAGCCATTACTACGGCAAGCATCCGCACCAGGAGGTCAACCTCCACGGCGACGCGACCCAGTTCGAGATCTATCGCCCGTTCGTGAAGCGCGCCTGGCGCGTCGAGAGCCCGGAGCTGTTCCCCGAGATCATCGAGAAGGCGTTCCAGCTCGCGGAATCGGGTCAGCCGGGACCGGTCCTGGTCGACGTGCCGATGGACATTTTCTCGCGCGAGGTGGACGTCGAGCGCTTCGACCGGCTGGCCCTCAACGCGAAGTCGATCGCGAAGCCGGACATCGACGCCGCGGTCGCGGCCGAGATCGTGCGCACGCTCGCCGCGGCGAAGCGGCCGGTGATCTATGTCGGCGGCGGCGTCGTGCTGGCCCAGGCGGCGGAGGAGCTACGCGCCTTGGTCGACCATCTCGCGATCCCGGTCGCCCACAGCCTCATGGGCAAGGGCGCCTTGCCCGACGACCATCCGCTCGTCCTCGGCATGACCGGCTTCTGGGGTACCAAGTTCATCAACGCGAAGTGCCTCGGCGCCGATTGGATGCTCGGCCTCGGCACGCGCTTCAAGGAGGCCGACAGCAGCTCCTGGGAGCCCAAATACACCTTCAGCTTCCCGCCCTCGAAGCTCATCCACATCGACATCGAGCCGAGCGAGATCGGGCGCAATTTCCCGACCGCGATCGGCGCGGTCGCGGACTTGAAGCAGGCGCTCAAGACGCTCAACCGGATCGCGCGCGAGCTCGTGCCGCGCGCGCGCCGCAACGAGGCGCTCGAGCGCGAGATCGCGGCCTATCGCGCCGAGCAGCGTCGGGCCAATCTCGAGATGGTGCGGAGCGAGGCGTTCCCGATGATGCCCGAGCGCATCCTCGCCGAAGTGCGCGAGGTGCTGCCGCGCGACGCCATCGTCACGACCGACGTGGGCTGGAACAAGAACGGCGTCGGCCAGCAATTCCCCATCTATACGCCCGGCAGCATCTTGACCCCCGGCGGCTACGCGACCATGGGATTCGGCCCGCCCGCGGCGCTCGGCGCCAAGATCGCGCGGCCGGACCGGGTGGTGGTCTCGCTCGTCGGCGACGGCGGCTTCGGCCAGAACCCCGCGACGCTCGCGACCGCGGCCGAGGAAAATCTCGCGGTGATCTGGGTGGTCATGAACAACAACGCCTTCGGCACGATCGCGGGCCTGCAGAAGGCGCATTTCGGCCTGACCTACGGCACGACCTTCCCGGAGACGGGCGGGCCCTTCATGCCCGACTATGCCGCGATCGCGCGCGGCTACGGCGTCCACGGCATCCGCATCCGCAAGGCGTCCGAGTTCAAGCCCGCGCTCGCGGAGGCGATCGCTTCGGGCCGGCCTTCGGTGATCGACGTCGCGATGGTCAACAACCCGACGCCGACCGCCGGCCACTGGAACATTCTGGACATCTATTCGCCGGGAAAGGGCATTTCCCACGTCGCGACCGTGTGAGCGCGGACGGCGCTCCTCGGCGCGGCGCTATTTCTGCTTGGCACTCGCGTTGCCCTGGCGCCGGCGCGCGGCGCCGCGCTTTTGCGCCTTGGCCGCCACTTCGCCGGGCTGATCGAGATCGGCACCCTTGAGGATGTGAGCCTGGAGGATCGCGCAAGCCCGGTCCGCGTCGCGCGCGATCGCGGCCTCGAGAATAGCCTTGTGCTCCTCGGCCGATTGCGAGCGCGGGAACGGCTTGGTCTTGAGCGAGAGCATGCGGTAGCGCCGGCTGTGGTCGTACATGGCCCGGTGGAACAACGCGAGCCAACGCGAGCCGCAATTCGAGATCAGCGCCTCGTGGAATTCCTGATTGTACTTCTCCCACGCGTCGCCGAATTCGTCGGGGCGATCCTCGACCAGGTTGTCGATCTTGGAAAGCTTGTGGTAGGCGCCCACCACGCGCGCCTCCCAGTCGAGGTCGGCATGCTCGATCGAGACCCGGAGCGCATGGCACTCGAGAAGCTGGCGCATGTAGGTGATGTCGCGCAAATCCTCGAGCGAGACCGGCAGCACCGCGAAGCCGCGTTGGCCCTCGGCCACGACCAGCCCCTCCGAGGCGAGGCGCGAGAGCGTCTCGCGCAGCGTGTTGACGCTCGCGCCGTAAATCTTGCGCAGACGCTCGAGCCGGAGCTTGGCGCCTGGCTCGAGCGCGCCCAAGATGATATCCTGGCGGATACGCTCCTGGAGCGCCTCCGTCAGCGTCGCCGAACCGGCAGCCCGTTCCGCTCCGTCGCTCATTGCCGCCCATCCGCTCGGAAAGAGTCGCCCGGCGACCCTACGTCAAATCCGCTTTATTTTCAAATTGCGTAGTTATATGATTATCTCCGAAATATAGGAGATTACTGCAATGCTCAAATGGTCGATCTCGACGGCGTCCCTGGGCGGGACCCTCGAGGCCAAGCTGATGGCGGTCGCCAAGGCCGGCTTCCGCGCCGTCGAGCTGTTCGAGAACGACCTGACCTTCTTCAACGGCTCGCCGCGCGACGTGCGCCGCATGGCCGAGGGCCTCGGGCTCGAGATCGTGGCCCTCCAGCCGCTGCGCGACTTCGAGGCCATGCCCGAGCCGCAACGCGCGCGCAACCTCGAGCGCGCGAGCCGCAAGCTCGACCTGATGGACGAGCTCGGCACGCGGCTTCTCTGCGTGTGCTCGAACGTCGCACCCGAGGCGCTCGACGGGGTGGAGCGCGCCGCCGCGGACCTGGCGCTGCTCGCCGACCGCGCCCAGGCGCGCGGGCTGCGCATCGGCTACCAGGCGCTCGCCTGGGGCACCCACGTGCGCGAATGGACCCAGGCGTGGGACATCGTGCGTCTCGCCGACCGGCCCAATCTCGGCCTCGTGCTCGACAGCTTCCACACTTTGGTGCGCAACGGCCCGATCGAGACGATCTCGTCGTTGCCGGGCGACCGCATCGCGCTGGTCCAAATCGCGGACGCGCCGGCGCTGGTGATGGACCCGATGTCCTTGAGCCGGCATCACCGCTGCTTTCCCGGCCAGGGCGACTGGCCGATCGAGCCGTTCCTCGAGGCGGTCGTGCGCACGGGCTACAGCGGGCCGGTTTCGCTCGTGATCTTCAACGACCAGTTCCGCGGCGCCTCGGTCTCGGGCATCGCCCTCGACGGCATGCGCTCGCTCGAGCTGTGCGGCGAGGCGCTGCGGCGCGCGCATCCGTCCGTGACGGTGCCGGCGACGCCGTCGGGGGCGCCGATGCCGCCACCCGCCCAGGTCCGCGGCATCGAGTTCGTCGAGTTCGCCTCGGGCGGCAAGGAGGCCGGGCGGCTCGCCAAGCTTCTCGAGGGGCTCGGCTTCGCGCGCGCGGGCCATCATCGCAGCAAGGACATCGATCTCTACCGCCAGAACGACGTTAACATCGTGGTCAACCGCGAGACCGACAGCTTCGCCCATTCCTTCTTTTTGGTGCACGGGACCTCGGTGTGCGCCATGGCGCTGCGCTTCGACGAGCCGGAGCGCGCGCTCGAGCGCGCCAACGCGCTCGGCTCGAGCACCTATTACGGGCGCATCGGCCAGGGCGAGACGCTGATCCCGGCGATCGCGGGAATCGAGAACAGCCTGATCTATTTCGTGCCCGCGCCCGGCGCGCGCTCGGGCCCGTCGATCTGGGAGCGCGATTTCGTGCCCCTGGGGCCCACGGTGCCGGGTCCGCTCACGCGCATCGACCATTTCTCCAACGTCGTGCGGCGCGGCGAATTCCTCACCTGGCTCTTGTTCTACAAGGCCATGTTCGGCTTCGTGAGCGAGCCCCAGATCGAGCTCGCCGATCCCTACGGCGCCCTCTCGAGCCGCGTCGTGCGCTCGCGCGACGGCCAGATCCGCATCCCGCTCAACGTCGCCGAGGGCGGATCGACCGCGGCCGTGAGCTTCATGGGCGCATTCGGCGGCGCCGGCATCCAGCAGATCGCGCTCGAAACCGCGAACCTGCTCGATTTCGTCGAGCGCGCGCGCGACCGCGGCGTCTCCTTCCTCGACATCCCGAAGAACTACTACGAAGACCTCGGCGCGCGCTTCGACATTCCAGCACCCGCGCTCGAGCGCATGCGCGAGCTCAACGTGCTCTACGACCGCGGCCAGGCCGGCGGCGAGTTCTTCCACGCCTACACCGCGACCTTCGAGGACCGCTTCTTCTTCGAGATCGTCGAGCGGCGCAACTACGACCTGTTCGGCGCCGCCAACACGCCGGTGCGTTTGGCCGCCCAAGCCAATGCCCGCGCCGCCTCCTCGTTCGAGGTGCTCGCCCGGACGCTCTGACGCCAAGACGCTCTGACGCGCCGGAGGCTCCGGCGCTCTGACGCCGCGCGCGGTTGCAATCGGGCGCGCGATCGGCCACAGAGAGGCAGGGGCGCCCGCCGCCCGGGACCGCGTGCGGCATGACCGACATCGAGTGCATCGTGCCGAGCCGGGATCGGCTCGGCGAATCGCCCCTCTGGTGCGCGCGCACCAAGCGCCTCTGGTGGGTCGACATCCTGCGCCCGGCGCTCCAATCCTACGATCCCGCGACGGGCGAGCATCGGATCGAGCGCGTGCCGGCTGAGACGCTCGGCTCGATCGCGCTACGCGCCTCGGGCGGGTTCGTGCTCGCGACCGAGCGGGGACTGCTCGGCTTCGAGCCCGGACGTGGCGAGGCGACGCCGCTCGTCGAGCTCGAGCCGGACCGGCCGGGAAACCGGCTCAATGACGGGAAGTGCGACCGGCGCGGACGCTTCTGGGTCGGCTCGATGGATGCCGCGGACCGCGGTGTCACGGGAGCGCTCTATCGCGTCGAGCCAAGCGGGCGCGCGGCGCGCGTCCTCGGCGGCATCGCAATCCCGAACTCCCTCGCCTTCGACCTCGACGACCGGCGTCTCTTCTTCGCCGACACGCGGCGCTTCGCGATCTGGACCTTCGATCTCGACCTCGCCTCGGGTGCGATCTCGAACCGGCGCGTCTTCGCCGACCTTGCGGGCCGACGCGGCCGGCCCGATGGCTCCTGCGTCGACGCGGAGGGGTTTCTCTGGAACGCCGAATATGCCGGCGGCCGCATCGTGCGCTATGCGCCCGACGGGCGGGTCGACCGCGAGGTCGAATTGCCGGTGAGCTGTCCCACCTGCTGCGCTTTCGGCGGCGAGCGCCTGGACTGTCTCTACGTCACTTCGGCATCCTTCGCCCTCGACGCGGCCCAGCGCGCGGCCGAGCCCGAGGCGGGCAGCCTCTTCAGGCTCGAGGTCGGCGTGCGCGGCGTGCCGGAGCCGATGTTCGGCGGCTGAGGGCAGCTCTCACAAATCGATGCGCGCGCCGGTCTCGGCCGAGCGGCGTGCCGCAAGCGTCGCGGCAAGGGTGCGCGCCGCGTCCTCGGCCGAGACGAGCGGCGCCTCTTCTCCGCGCGCGACGCGGCAGAAATGGCGCATCTGCACGACGAGCGGATCGGCGCGCACGATCTCGAGGCGCGAACGGGCGAAGGGCTCGGTCCAGCCGCGCGCCCCTTCGTAGCGCCAGAGGTCGAGGCGCGGCAACGCGAGCGCCCCCTCGGTGCCCGCGAGGTAATAGCAATTCTCCGCGACATGCGGGTAGAACGGATTCTCGCCCGAATCGTGCTCCCAGTTCCAGGGGGCGGCGGCCGCGTCCGTGATCGCGACCGTGCCGATGGCACCCTCGGCGAAGCGCAGCACGAGGGCGGCGGTGTCCTCGACCGGAAAGCCGCGCACCGCGTTCGAGGTCGCGGCCTGCACGCTCGCGATCTCGCCCACGACGTGGCGCAGGCTGTCGATGTCGTGGATGAGATTGATGAGGACCGGCCCGCCGCCGGGGGCGCGGCGCCAGGCAATGTCGAAATAGGCGTCGGGCTTCAGGTACTGGCAGAGGGCTGCGACCGAGACCACGCGCCCGATGCGCCCCGCGCGCACCGCGTCGCGCGCCGCGGCGATCGTCGGGCTGTGGCGCCGGTGGTGGCCGACCAGGACGGGGACGCGCGCGGCATCCGACGCCGCGACCAGCGACGCGGCCGCCTCGAGCGTGTCGGCGATCGGCTTCTCGACGAGCGCCGGAATGCGGCGCTCGATCGCGGCGAGTGCGTGGGGAAGGTGAAGCGCATTGGGGGACGCGACCACCAGGCCCTCGGGCTTGGCATCGTCGAGCATGTCCGCCACGTCGGCGAAATGGGCGACCCCGAGCTCGCGCGCATAATCCGCGGCGGCGGGTGCCGGATCCGCGATCGCGACCAGCGTCGCCCCGGGGTCGCGCGCGATCACGCCGGCATGGGCGCGGCCGATGATCCCGGCCCCGGCGAGCGCCAATCTCACGGGCTCCATGGATGTCCTCCCGCGCCGCGCGTCACGCGCCGAGCTTGAACAGCTTCAGCGCATTGGTGCGGCCGATCTTGAGCCGGTCGGCCTCGCTGATCGAGGCGGCGTCGAACCAGTGCGCCGCCTCCGCCGCCTGCTCGAAAGGATAGTCGGTCGAGAACAGGATGCGGTCGGCACCCACCTCGAGCATCGAGGAGACGAGAGACTGGGTACGGAAATTGCCGGCGGTGGTGATGTAGAAGTTGTTGCGGAAGTAGTGGGAGATCGGGTGCTTTGCCGGATAGCCCATGGGCGACCAGGCGATGCGCCCATCGGTGCGATGAAGCGTGAAGGGCAGGTTCTCGCCCATGTGGCCGAGGATGATGGTGAGCCGCGGATACTTGTCGAACAGGCCCGAGCCCATGAGGCGCAACGCGTGGAGCCCGGTCTCGGCCGCGAAGCCGTAGGCGGGACCGACCAGCCAGGGATGGCCCTCATAGGCGCGGCGCTGGCTCGGCTCGCGCGGATGGAGATAGAAGGGAACGCCGATCTCCTCGACCGCGGCCCAGAACGGCCAGTAGCTCTTCACGTCGTAATAGAGGCAGTTCTCGGGATTGCCGAGCTGGGAATAGCCGTTCACCAGGGCACCCTTGAAGCCGTATTGCTCGACCGAGCGCTCGAGCTCGCGCGCGGCCCCCTCGGGGTCCTGCATCGCAAGCGCCGCGAAGCCCGAGAATCGATGAGGCCGCTTCGCGATCTGCTGCGCGAGCAAGTCGTTGGCGCGACGCGCGACCTCGGCCGCCTTCTTGGCGTCGTCGATGCGCTGGATCGCGGGCGCGTTGAGTGAGAGGATCATGCGCTCGATGCCGAGCTGGTCCATGATCGCGACGCGCTTCTCCTGGAAATCGAGGAGACGCGCCTTGAGATCGACCCAGGTCGCATCGTCGACGAAGCCCGCCGAATCGCCGATCGTTTCCTCCGTCGCGAAATGCTCCTCGAGCCCGATCTTGCCGTCCATGTCGCGTCTTCCCTTGCGTTGATGCGTCCGTCGTTGGGTCGCATAGCCTAGAGCGATTTCAACACCTGGGCGACGATCGCGAAGATGCGCTCGATCTCGGCCGCCGAGATCACGAGCGGCGGCGAGAGGGCGAGGATGTCGCCGGTGAAACGCAGGAACAGCCCGCGCTCGAAGCATTGCCGGAACGCGGCATAGCCGCGCGCACCCGGCTTTCCGGGGGCAGACTCGAGCTCGATGCCCGCCACGAGGCCGAGATTGCGGATGTCGATCACGTGCGGCAGGCCTTTGAGCCCGTGGACCGCGTCTTCCCATGTCTTCTCGAGCGACGCCGCGCGCTCGAACAGCTTTTCCTTGGCGTAAATGTCGAGGGTCGCAATCGCCGCCGCCGCTGCCGCGGGATGGCCCGAATAGGTGTAGCCGTGGAAGAGCTCGATCGTCTCCTCGGGCCCGGTCATGAGGGAAGCGTGGATCGGCTCGCGCACCAGCACGGCCCCCATGGGGATGGCGCCGTTGGTCAAGCCCTTGGCGCAGGCGATGAGGTCGGGGGCGATGCCGAAGCGCGTCGCGGCGAAGGCGGAGCCCAAACGCCCGAAGCCGGTGATCACCTCGTCGAAGATGAGGAGAATGCCGTGCTTGTCGCAGATCGCGCGCAGACGCTCGAGATAGCCCTTGGGCGGGATGAGCACGCCGGTCGAGCCCGCGACGGGCTCGACGATCACGGCCGCGACGGTCGAGGGATCGTGCAACGCCACGATACGCTCGAGCGCATCGGCGAGCTCGGCGCCGTAAGCGGGCTGGCCGCGCGCGAAGGCGTTTTGCTCGGGCAAATGGGTGTGGGGCAGATGGTCGATGCCGGGCAGGAGGGTGCCGAACGCCTTGCGGTTCGCCGCAATGCCGCCCACGGAAATGCCGCCGAAGCCGACGCCGTGATAGCCGCGCTCGCGTCCGACGAAGCGCGTGCGTTGCCCCTCGCCGCGCGCGCGGTGATAGGCGAGGGCGATCTTGAGCGCGGTATCGACCGATTCCGAGCCGGAGTTCGTGAAGAAGACGCGGCTCAAATCGGCGGGCGCGATCGCGGCGAGGCGGCTCGCGGCGGTGAAGGCCAAGGGATGGCCGACCTGGAACGAGGGCGCGTAATCGAGGGTCGACATCGCGCCATGCACCGCGTCGACGATTTCCTTCCGCCCATGGCCCGCGTTCACGCACCAGAGCCCGGCCGAGCCGTCGAGGATCTCGCGGCCGTCGGCCGCGCGGTAATACATGCCCTCGGCTCCGACCAGCATCACGGGATCGGCCTTGAAGCGCCGGTTGGCCGTGAACGGCATCCAATAGGCGGCGAGGTCGTTGGGCCGCTCGATCCCGGCGCTCATGACGCGACGCTCGCGATGAAATCGCCGAGCGCCTCGGTGAAGGCTTCGGGCTGCTCGATGTTGGAGATATGGCCCGCGGGCGAGACCTCGGCATAACGCGCACCCGGGACGGACGCCGCCATCGCGCGCATGCCTTGGGGCACGGCACCGTCCTCGGCACCTGCGAGAAACAGCGTCGGCACGCGGATGCGGCCCAAATCCGTCTTGTAGTCGTAATCCGAGAGCGCCGCGGCGCAGCCGAGAAAGCCCGCGAGCGGGGTCGTTCGGATCATCCCGCGTACCTTCTCGAGCCCCGCGGGATTGCGCGCGTAATAATCGGGATGGAACCAGCGCTTCACCGTCGGCTCGACCAGCGCCTCGATACCTTGGGCGCGCGCGAGGGTGCAGCGCTCGCTCCAGGCACGCGCACCCTCGGGGCTCGAGGCGCCGTTCGCGTCGCACACCGCGACCGAGAGAAGCCGCGCGCCATGCCGCTCGGCGAGGCCGAGGGCCGTGACGCCGCCCATGGACAATCCGACGAAATGGCAACGCTCGATCCCGTGCGCGTCGAGAAGGGCGAGCGCGTCCGCGACCAGGAGCGCGAAATCGTAATCGCCCTCGGGGGCTGCGCTCAAGCCGTGGCCGCGTTGGTCGTAACGCAGCACGCGGTAACGGCGCGCGAAAAAAGCCGCCTGGTCGTCCCACATGGAAAGATCGGTCGCAAGCGAATTGCTGAACGCGATCCAGGGCGCTCCCGCCGGCCCGTCGACGCGGTCCGGCCCGTCGACGCGGCAATGGAAGCGGCTGCCATTGGCGTCGACCATCATGCGCGTGCCCCGCCCGTCCTCATGCGCCGTATAGGCCATGGGGGCACAGCGCCTGTCAATCGCCTGAGCCTGGCCGGCCACGCGAGGCCGTTGCGCCGCCCGGCGGAAGCCGCTACAGGACGGGACCGCCGCCTCGAGGAGCGATCCATGCCGCGTCTCACCCCGCCCAAGCCCGAGACCATGAGCACCGCCCAACGCGCGGTGCATGACGACGTTACCGCACGCCGCGGCCGCGTGCCGGCGCCGACGGCGTTGTGGCTCACCTCGCCCGAGCTCGCGCGCCGCGCCGAGCGCCTCGGCGAGTTCGCGCGTTACCAGACCTCGCTGCCGAAACGCCTTTCCGAGCTCGCGATCCTGGTGACCGCGCGCCATTGGACCTCCCATTACGAGTGGCATGCGCACAAGAAGGAGGCGCTCGCCGCCGGGCTCGACCCCGCGATCGTCGAGGCCATCCGCACGCGCCGCGAGCCGCGCTTCGCGGCCGACGAGGAGCGCACCGTCTATCGCTTCGCGAAATCGCTTCATGAGGGGCACCAAGTCGACGAGGCACTCTATGATGCCGCGGCGGCGGCTCTCGGCGACCAGGGACTGGTCGAGCTGGTCGGCATTCTCGGCTATTACACGCTGGTCTCGATGACCCTCAACGTCTTCGAGGTGAAGCTGCCCGAGGGTGCTGCCACCGAGCTCGAGCCCTAGAGCCCGCATCGAGAGAGGGACGGCATGGCCGGACGGCTCCAAGGCAAGGTTGCGATCGTGACCGGTGCTGGCTCGGTCGGGCCCGGCTGGGGCAACGGGCGCGCGATCGCGGCGCTGTTCGCGCGCGAGGGCGCCTCCGTGTTCGCGGTCGACCGCGACGCCGGGCGCATGGAGGAGACCGGTTCGCTGGTCGCGGCGGAGGGCGGCACGCTCGTGCGCCATCTGGCCGACCTCACGGATGCGGACGCGGTCGAAGAAATGGTCGCGGCCTGCCGCGAGCGTTTCGGCCGCGTCGACATATTGGTCAACAATGTGGGCGGCTCCGCACCCGGCGGTGCCGCCGAGCTGAGCGAGGCCGCGTGGCACGCCCAGCTCGAGCTCAACCTCACGAGCGTGTTCCTCGCGACGAAGCACGCCATCCCGGCGATGATCGATGCGGGCGGCGGGGCGATCGTGAACGTCGCCTCGACCTCGGGCATCCGCTTCTCGGGCAATCCCCAAGTCGGCTACGCGGCGTCGAAGGCGGGCGTGCTTCAGCTCACGCGCGTGACCGCGGTCCAGTACGCACCGAAGCGCATCCGCGCGAATTGCGTGATTCCGGGCCAGCTCCATACGCCCATGGTCGAGGCGCGTCTCGCGCGCGAGCGCACCGGCGGCGACGTCGAGACGCTCTTGGCCGAGCGCCTGAAGCGCATTCCGCTCGGCTTCATGGGCGACGGGCGCGACACGGCCTTTGCCGCCCTCTATCTCGCGTCCGACGAGGCGCGCTTCGTCACCGGCGCCGAGATCCTGGTCGATGGCGGCATGGCCGCGCGCTGCGACTGAGCGCCGTCACGCCTCCGGCCCTGCGTATTTCCCCGCGGTCGCGGGGAACATCGCCTTCACGATCTTGAAGCGCGAAATGTCCGTGGTCGCGTCCATGTGGAGGAAGATGGACGCGTCGCGCATCAGCTTCTCGATGCCGAAATCGAGCATGGCCCCGTTGCCGCCATGGAGCTCCATGGCGTGTTGGCTCACCTTGAACACCTCCTCGGACGCGAACAGCTTCACCATGTTGCAGAGCTGGTCGGCGTCGGGCGCCTGCTCGTCGACCGCGCGCGCGGCCTCGCCGAGAAGGGCGCGCACGGCCGCGAGCTTGGTCGCCATCTCGGCGAGCCGCAACGCGACCGCCTGGTGCTTGATCAGGATGCGCCCGCCCTGGACGTAGGTCTGGACGTAGTCCGCCGTGCGCTCGAACGCTGCCACCCCGACGCCGAGATTCTTCGCCGCCTGGATGATCTTCCCGGGCCGGAAATAGACCGCGGCCTTCCCCAGCGCCTCGCCCTCGACCAGGAGATGGTCGCGCGGCACGCGGCAATCCTCGAACACCAGCTCGCCGTTGTTCATGAAGCGGCAGCCGATGGTCTCGTTGCAACGCGCGATCGTGAGGCCCGGCGTATCGCGCGGCACCACGAAGCTCGAGGTGCCGCGCATCATGCCGGTCTTCGGGTTCGTGTTGGCGTAGACGACGAACAGGCCCGCGTCGTAGCCGTTGCTGATGAACTGCTTCCGTCCGTTGATGACCCATTCGTCGCCCTCGAGGACGGCGCGCGTGTGCATCGCGGCCTCGGGCACGTCGTAGGGCAGCCAGCGGTCCGACGCCCCGCGCGGCTCGGTGAGGCAATGGGCGAGGAGGAACCCGGGCTCGGCCACGAGGCGCTTGAACCAGCGCTCCTGGAGATGGCGCGGCGCCAGGTTCCGCAGCAGCACCGCGACCTTCCAGTTCTGCACCAGCTTGTCGGCGAGGCCGGAATCGCCGCGCGCGATCTCCTCCGCGATCACGGCGAAGCTCCGCACCTCGGTCGCGGGCTCGAGCTCGATGCCGCCGAACGCCTCGGGCACGCCGAGGGTGCGTACGCCGACCTTGTCGGCCGCCTCGAGGATTTCGGGCGGCAGGCGCGCGTCCGGATCCATGAGCCATTCGCGCTGCCAGTCGCGGCGCATGAAGGGCGTGACCACCTGGTCGACGAAGGCGCGGCAGCTCGCGCGCATCAGGCGCTGCTCCTCGGTCAGTCCGCGCGCATGCGGCTCCATGGACTCCTCCCTTCCGGAACGGATGTTGGGCGGGACCGGACCGTCGCGTCCGGCGCCCGCGGGGCTATTTGCAGGTGCCGATCGACTGCTCGGCGCACACGCGGCCGTCGATCCAGGTCGCGCCCGAGAGATTGGCCTTGGTCAAATCGGCACCGGCCAGGATCGCGCCGGTGAAGTCGCAGCCGGTCAGGATGGCCGAGGTCAGCTTGACGCCCGAGAGATTGGCGCCCTGGAAGCTCGAGCCGTTGGCGTTGGCGCGCGTCAGGTCGGCGTCCGTGAAGTCGGACTGGTCGAACGAGCTCGACGAGATGTCCGCGTCGGAGAGCCGGACGCGCTCGAGATCGGCGGCGCCGAGCTTCACGTTCGAGAGCAGCGTCTGGCGCAGATCGAGGTCGGCGAGCTTCGCGCGCAGCATGTGGGCGAAGCGGAAGTCGGTCTTGAACAGGGTGGCGCCGGTGAAATTGGCCGAGTCGAGCGTGGCGCTGTTGAAATTCGCGTGGGTGAGGTTGGCGCCCTGGAAGCTCGCGAAGGTGAGGTCGGCCTGCGTCAAATTGGCGTCGGTCAGGTCCGCGCCGCGGAAATCGGCGCTCTCGAGGTTGGCGCCGGTCAGGTTGGCTTGCTCCAGGTTGCTGTTCTGGAAGCTTGCCTGCTGCAGGTTCGCGTTCGAGTAATCGACGCCGTGCAAATTGGCGTTGATGCATTGGGTGTAGGGCTTGATCTCGCAGCCGTTCTCCTCGCGCGGCTGCTCGACGCGCGTCTCGGGGAAGGAATAGGTGCGCACCTGCGCCCGCGCGGCGCCCGCGCCGGCGACGAGCGCCAGCGCCGCCGCGGCGCCGAAAGCGGCGCGCAACCCGGCGCCGCGTCTCACGGGAACAGCCCCCGAAGGCGCTTCCCGGCCCACACCTTCTCGACGCCGATCGACATCGCGGCGGTGCGGTTCGCGATCCGCTCGGCGGCCGCGCGCTTCACCACCTGCTGGAACGCCATCTCGAGGAGACGCTCGAGCCGGCTGTTGACCTCGACCTCGGTCCAGAACAGCTGTTGGAGATCCTGCACCCATTCGAAATAGGACACGATCACGCCGCCCGAATTGCACAATATGTCCGGGATGACGAAGATCTCGTCGTTGCGCTGGGCGAGGACGGCGTCCGCCTCGGGTGTGGTGGGTCCGTTTGCTCCCTCGGCGAGCACGCGGCATTTGAGCTGGCCGGCGTTCTTGCCGGTAATCACCTGCTCGACCGCCGCCGGCACCAGCACGTCGCATTCGCGCGTAAGCAACTCGGCGGGATCGGCGAGCGCCTCCTTGGACCAGCCCGCGAGCACGCGGTTCTTCGCGACGTGGCGCTCGATGTCGTCGAGCGGCAGGCCGCGCGCGTCGAAATAGGCGGCCGTGTGGTCGGACACGCCGAGAATCTTGAGCCCGTGCTGGCGCGCGAGGATGAGGGCCGCGTAGCTCCCGACATTGCCGAAGCCCTGCACGATCGCGGTGCAGTCGGTCGAGCGCAGGTTGAGCTTCTGGAGCGCGCGCGAGGCGAGATAGGCGACGCCGCGCCCGGTCGCCTCGCGCCGCCCGACCGTGCCGCCGACCGAGACCGGCTTCCCGGTCACGATCTCGGTGATCGCGTGGCCGTGATGCATGGAGTAGGTGTCCATGAACCAGGCCATGACCTGCTCGTTGGTGCCCATGTCCGGCGCCATGATGTCGGTGTGCGGGCCGACGAAGGGGATCATTTCCTGCATGTAGCGGCGCGACACCGCCTCGAGCTCGCGCGGCGAGAGCTTCAACGGGTCGCACGCGACCCCGCCCTTGGCGCCGCCGTAGGGCAGGCCCGCGAGCGCGCATTTCCAGCTCATCCAGATCGCGAGCGCCCCCACCTCGCCGATGTCGAGCGTGGGCGCGAAGCGCGTCCCGCCCTTGGTCGGTCCGAGGGTCAGGTGGTGCTGCACGCGATAGCCTTCGAACACGCGCGTCGAGCCGTCGTCGGCGTGAATCGGGATCGCGACCGCGACCGCGCGCTTCGGATAGAGGAGCCGGTCGCGCTCGTCGGCCGGAATGGCGAGATGGTCGGCGACGGCAACGAATTGCTGGCGCGCCATCTCGAAAACGGGTCCGCCGTAGATGGTCATGGAAGGATCCTTCGCCCGAGTGCGGTTTGCGTCCGTTCCGAGGCGGCGCGTTCGTTGTTGTTCTGGGAGCCGCCCGGGAGGCCGAGACTACTCCAACCGCGGAACGGGTTCGAGGGGGTTCGGCTGGGCACCCCGCGCGATTGACCGGGAGCGGCGGGCGCGGATAGGCTCGCGCCTCCGCCCATCGCCCCAGTCCGCCCCGAACCAGGAGCCCCGCCCATGACCAGCTACAAGCTCGCGACCTACGGCACCTCGTCCGGCCCGCGCGCGGGCCTCGTTCTGGGGGACACGGTCTACGACGCGGCGGCCGCGACCGGGAATGGGGCCGACGCGAGCGTGCTCGCCATCCTCGAGGATTGGGCCCGCGCCGAGGGGCGCCTTTCGGCCGCCGCCGCCAAGCCCAAGGGGAAGGCGATCCCGCTCACCGAGGCGGCGTTGCTCGCGCCCGTGCTCTACCCCTCGTGCGTCTATTGCGCCGGCGCCAACTACACCGACCACATGCTGGAGATGGCGAACCTGCACAAGATCGCGCCGGCGCCCGATCCGCACCAGGTGGGCCTCAAGCCCTGGCATTTCATCAAGTCGCCGCGCGCCATCGTCGGGCCGGGCGCGGAAGTGAAGCTGCCGCCCCACTCGAAGGCGGTCGATTGGGAGGTCGAGCTCGTGGCGGTGATCGGACGCATCGCGACGCGCGTGCCGCTCGAGCGCGCCCTCGACCACGTCGCGGGCTACACGATCGCGAACGATCTTTCGGCGCGCGACGTGATGAAGCGCGATCCGCTCCCCGACAGCTCGCCCTTCAAGTACGACTGGGTCGCGCAGAAATGCTTCGACGGCGCGTGCCCGCTCGGGCCCTGGATCGTGCCCGCGCGCGCGATCGCCGATCCGCAGACGCTCGACCTCAAGCTCTGGGTCAACGGCGCGATCAAGCAGGATTCGAACACCGCGAAGATGATCTTCACCCTCGCCGAGCAGCTCTCCCAGCTCTCGACCTACGTGACACTCTATCCGGGCGACCTGATCTTGACCGGCACGCCGTCGGGCGTGGGCGCCGCGCGGCGCGAGTTCCTGAAGCCCGGCGACACGGTCAAGCTCTGGATCGAGGGCATCGGCACGCTCGAGAACAAGATGGCGTGAGGGTGCGCGCGGCGCGCTTGATCGCGCTCGCCTAATCGCCGACAATGCTCCAAAACGGGCGCGCGCAGGCGCGCCTCAATGGCAGCCGGATCGGCCACGGGCCGCCGGCGCGACTGGGGGAGGCGATCATGGCGGCCGACGGCGCGGTCATCGACATTCCGTCTTTCATCAACGAGCGCAAGCTCGGGCGCTTCCAGCTTTGGGTGGTGCTCATCTGCGGCTTCACCGTGCTCCTCGACGGGTACGACGCCCAGTCGATCGCCTTCGTCGCCCCGTCGATCGCGAAGGAATGGCACCTCGACAAGTTCACCCTCGGGCCGGTCTTCACCGCGAGCCTGGTGGGTCTCCTCGTGGGGGCGCTTCTGTTCGGCGTGGTCGCCGACAAGATCGGCCGGCGCAAGGTGATCCTGATCTGCACCGCGATCTTCGGCGTCTTCACGCTGCTCACGGCGACATCCGACAATTTGACCCAGCTCCTGATCTACCGGCTCCTGACCGGCTTCGGGCTCGGCGGGGCGATGCCCAACTGCATCGCGCTCACCGCCGAATATTGCCCCGAGCGCCGGCGCGCGACCCTCGTGATGATCATGTTCACCGGCTTCTCGTTCGGCGCCGCCGCCGCGGGCGCCATCGCGGCCCACGCGATCCCGACGCATGGCTGGCGCGTGGTCTGGTACGTGGGGGGAATCCTGCCGCTCATCACGCTGCCGCTCCAATTCGCGGCACTGCCGGAATCGATCCGCTTCCTCATGGTGACCAACGCCGCGCGCGAGCGCATCGCCTCCCTCGTGCGCCGCATCGATCCCCGCCTGGCGCTCGCCGCCGACGCGCGCTTCACCATCGGCGAGACGAACATCACGGGCGTGCCCGTGGCACACCTGTTCCGCAACGCGCGCGGCGCCGGCACGGTCCTGCTGTGGATCATCTTCTTCATGAATTTGCTCGATCTCTTCTTCCTGCAGAACTGGATTCCCGCGATCACCACGGGCGCCGGCGTGCCGGTCCAGACCGCGGTCATCATCGGCACGCTGTTCCAGATCGGCGGCATCGTCGCGAGCTTCCTTATCGGCATGCCGATGGACCGCTACGGCGCGTTCCGCGTGCTGCCGCTCATGTTCGGGCTCGGCTGCGTGTTCGTGATCGTGCTCGGCCACGCGGGCACCGACGTGCCGGTCCTGATGCTGCTCACCTTCGGCGCCGGCTTCTGCGTGATCGGCGGCCAGAACTGCGCCAACGCGCTCTCGGCCATCTTCTATCCGACCGCGATGCGCTCGACCGGGGTCGGCTGGTGCCTCGGCATCGGGCGCGTGGGTGCGATCGTCGGGCCGCTCGTGGCCGCGTTCCTGATCTCGCTCAAATGGCCGACCGCCTCGATCTTCCTCCTGGGCGGGCTGCCGCTGGCGCTCGCCTGCGTCGCGATCGTGATCATGAGCCGCACCTACGCCGAGGAGGAAAATCTCCAAGGCAAGCCGGCGACCAAGGTGGTGTGAGGGCGAGCGTCGGCGTGGACGCGGGCATGCGTCTTTAGACGGGCGCTTTCCTCGATTTACGACAGATCGGCCGCTAACGTCGCTTGCCGCTTGCTCAATCTGACCCAGGCCCAGGTTCGCCCGACGCCGTAGCAAACGGCACTCATGCTTCCGACGAAAAAGCCTATGGGCCAGTTCGAGACGTAAGAGAGGGCGATCGCAGACCACATAGTGACCAGCGCCACGCCCATGGAGATGAGCATTGCGTGGAGCGGCCGATCGGTAAAGAAACGCGCGGCGGAAGCCGGGCCGACCATCAGGCTGAAAACGAGGAGTGCGCCCACCACCGGGAGCGTCACGGTCGTGGCGAGCGCCAGAATAATCAAAAAGCAGAGCTCCGAGCGGCGGTCCGACACTCCCCTGGCATTCCCCAGCTCGGGCGATAGGGAGTTGAGCAGGAGGGGCCGGAACAGCGTCACGATGGCCGCGACCGAGATCGCGCCCACCGCCGCGACCGGCGCGAAGTCCTTGGCGCCGATGCCGAGGACCTGCCCGAAGAGAAGGGCGTAGACTTCCTGAGAATATTCCCGGGTCATGCTCAGGAACAGCGTTCCCAGCCCGAGGAGCGTCACCAGGGAAAGTGCCGTCGCGACATCGGGCCGTCCCCGGCGGCCGAGCTGGAGAATTCCGACGATCCCGAGACCGGCGAACACGATCAGCCCGAAGAATTGATTGACGCCGATGAAGCTCGCCGCCGCTGCGCCGGGGAAGGCGCCGAGCGGCAATGCATGAGCGGCGAACGCGGAACCCCGGATGACCACAAAGAAGCCGACGCAGCCGGCAACGGCCGCAACGATGCTCGCCACGACCCAAGTGTTGATCATGAAGCCCGAGAACATGGTCAGGCCTTGCCCATCGCGCCGGGTGCCGAGTGGCTCGGCGCGTCCCGCGTCCGTTCGCCCCTTCTCCCGGAGAGGCTCGCGAGCAGGTAGGCCAGGAAAACGAGCGTGACGACGAAGAAGCTCACGGGCCAGCCGTGCCCGGGCGTCCAATAGAAACTGTCATAGGCGAGAAGAATCCCGCCCCAAGTGGCGCCGAGGCCGACCAGGGCGGCGATCACGATTGCCCAGCCAGGCCGCCGCGCCACGCGCAAGGCCGTCGCAGCCGGCCCGATCAACAACGCTGTGGACAGAATGGCGCCGATCGTCATCGCGGAGAGCGACACGGCCAGGGCCAATGCCAGCAACTGGAGGAATCCGATCAGCCGAAGCGGCAGCCCCCGGGCCTCGGCGAGTTCCGGATTGAGCGAGCTCAGAAGCAACGGGCGGTAGAGGACGGCGACCGACGCCAGCGCGCATAGGCCGACTCCGAGGGCGAGCGGGATTGTCTCGGCGGGGATGGCGAACATCGAGCCGAACATCACCATGTTTGCCGCTCCGGTGGTGCTCCCCAAGGTGACGTCCAAGTACAAGAACAGCGCGGTAACGCCGAGCCCTGCGCCCAGGACGATGCCGGTCACGAGGTCGCGCTCTCGGATGCGACGAACCCCGGCCGCCTCCATTCCTCCGGCGGCAAGCACGGCCATGCACAAGAATCCGAGCAGCGGATTGATGCCAAGGAGGAACGAGGCCGCGCCGCCGGCGCTGGTCACGTCGGCGAGCGCGTGGCCGGCGAAGGACTGACCCCTCATGACCGCGAATACGCCGACCACGCCCGACACGAGCGCGGCGCCGCCTCCGACGATCATCGCGGTTTGCACGGGCTCGCTCGTGAGGAAGCCTGGGGCGAAGATCATCGTGAGCAGGAATTTCATGGCCGATCACGGAATCTGGGCGACGTGCGCGGGATTTTCCGCGACCGCCGTGAGGATGTCGTCGGCGCCCCCGGCGGCGATCACCAGGACCCGGCCATGCACGCGGACGACGTCGATATGGTAGCCGTAGAGCTTGCTGAGCACCTCGGTTCGCACGACCTCGTCCGTCCGGCCGCTCGCCGCACGGCCGCTGGCCAAATACACGATGCGATCCATGACCGGGAGCAGCGGATTCATGTCGTGGGCGGAAAGCAGCACCGCGATCTTGTGCTCCACGGATAGGCGGCGCAGGACCGCGACGATTTCGGCGACACCCCGAATGTCGAGATTGGCGAGCGGCTCGTCCAGCAACAGCAGGCGCGGACGGCGAATCAAGGCATGCGCGATCAGCACCCGTTGCTGCTCGCCGCCGGAGAGATTGCCGACTCGACGGTCGGCGAAGCTCTCCGCGTTCACCTCCTGCAATGCCTCATCGACCAGCCGTCGGCGCGCCTTCGAGGGGAGCGGGATGCCGAGCCGATGACCGTCGAGGCCGAGCGCGACCAGATCGCGCGCGCGCAGCGGTACGTGGGAATCGAACGAGATCTTCTGGGGAACGTAGCCGACCGAGACCGGGCCGTCGCCGCGACCGTCGATCCTGACTTTGCCCGCGCTCAGAGTCAGAAAGCCGAGAATGGCGCGCAGGAGCGTGGTCTTGCCCGAGCCATTCATGCCGATCAGACCGCAGAACTCGCCGGGCCTTAACTTGAAGCTCACATCCTGGAGGATTTGTCGCCCCGAGAGCGAGACCCCCACCCGGTCGACGGCGAGGATCTCGCCTCCATCATGTAGGATTGCCGGTTTCACTTGATCAGCGTCTCGGTGGATGCTTTGAGGGTCACCGCCTTGCGCAGGGCGACGACCTCCGCAAGCATCCAGGATTGGTAGTTGTAGCCGGGGGTCGGCATCGTCTCGTAGACGCCGACGACGGGTATGCCGTTCTTCTTGGCGAGGTTGAGGAACGCCTGGGTCAGCGTGTCCGTGACCTGCTGATTATAGACGAAGACCTTGACCTTGTGTTCGTTGAAAAGGGCGTTCTGCGTGGTCACGTCCTGGGGCGAGGGGTCGGTTCCGTTCATGATCGCCGCCTGGAGCGTGAAGGGCGTCAGGATGTCGCAGCCGATGGCTTCGAGCATGTAGTCGGCAACCGGCTCGGTGACCGCGACCGGCGTATGCCCGTACGCCGCCTTGAACGAAGCGATGGCCGCCATCCAAGGCTTGAGCGATGCCACGAATTTGTCCGCGTTGGATTTGAAGTAGGCCGCTTGCGCCGGCCGTTGGGCTGCGAGGGCCTGCGCCACTGCCTGCGCCACGGCCGGCATCGCTTTCGGATCGTACCACAAATGGGGGTTCGGCGTGCTGTCGGGGAGACCGAGCAATTGCTGGACGACGATCACCTTGCGGTTGGCGTTGGGCGCCGCGGCGATGATCTTGTCCGCCCAGGAATCGTAGCCGAGGCCGTTCTCGACGATCAATTGAGCCGACGAAATCTGGGTCGCGACCTTGGGGCTTGCCTCGAAGGTGTGCGGATCGGTGTTGGGATCGGTTTCGATCGCGCTCACCTTAACATAACTGCCGCCGATCTGCTCGATCACGTCGGCATATTCGTTTTCCACGCCGACGGCGTTGACCGGCTGCGCCGCGGCCGTCGTGACGACCGCGGTCGAGACGATCATAACCGCGCCGGCCAGTGCTGCGAAGATGAAATGTCGCATCGTGCCCCTCCTGTGGACGCCGATAAGTTTGGTGCCGTGCGCTCGCCTCCGAGCGGCGCGCGCGACTTGATGTGTAATAATATAACAAAGCTCTTGCCGATGCAAAATGTTATACTATAACATCCCGGTCGTTGGGCATTCCTTCCGGGGGAGATCATGAAAGCGACGAGCGGGAGCGTGGCCGCGATGCCGATGGTGCGGACGATCGCGGCGTGTGTGTTTTTGGCGGCGGGGCTTGTCGGCGCGGCGCCCGGGGCCTCGGCCGGCCCGGGGTCCACCGGCGCGATCCAGATCGAGGCTCGGGATTCGCTCGGGCGGCCGCTTGCGGGCGTCGAGACCGAGGTGCAATCGGCGGACGGCGCGGTCGTGGGCCGCGCCGCGACCGATCCGGAGGGCTCCGCCCGCGTCTCCGGTATCGCCCCCGGCGTGCTCTCGGTCGTCGGCAGCAAGGCCGGCTTCGAGCCCGCGACGACGATCGTGACCGTGAGCGCTTCCGGCGTCGCAAGCGTGGAGCTCGTGCTGTCGGCGCAGCAAGCGCTCGATCTGGCCGTCACCGAAAAGCGCCTCGACGAGGCGCGCGCGGGGATCGAGCCGCAGATCGGCGCTTCGACCTACACGATCTCGCGGGAGGCGATTTCGGCGGAGCCGCTCGGCGCCGACAATCCCTTGGACCAGATCGTGCTGCAAGCGCCCGGCGTCGCCATGGATTCCTTCGGCCAGCTCCATATCCGGGGCGAGCACAATGCGCTCCAGTACCGCATCAACGGCTTCATCCTGCCCGAGGGGATGAGCGTGTTCGGCCAGGCGCTGAGCGCGCGCTTCGCCGACCAGGTCCAGCTCGTCACCGGCGCCTTGCCGGCCGAATACGGCCTCGACACGGCCGGCATCATCGACATCCGGACCAAGAGCGGCGCGTTCGAGCCGGGCGGCAGCGTAAGCATGGAAGGCGGCAGCCGCTCGACGTTGCATCCGAGCGCCGAATATGGCGGCTCCTACGGCCGGGTCGACTACTACGTCACGGGCGACTATCTCCAGAACGATCTCGGCATCGAATCGCCGACGCCGGGCGCGAACCCGCTTCACGACCAATCGGAGCAGGGCCACGGCTTCGCCTATTTCTCGGCGATCCTCGATCCGACCAGCCGCATCAGCGCGATGCTCGGCACCGAGCGCAGCCAGTTCGAGATTCCCAACACGCCGGGCCAGATGCCGAGCCTCGGATGGAACGTCAACGGCCAGACCACCTTCGATTCCTCGCAGCTCGACGAGAACCAGCGCGAGATCACGCAATTCGGCATCGCAGCGCTGCAGAAATCGTGGGACAAAGTCGACGTCCAGACCGCCTTCTTCACCCGTTACAGCAGCCTGAACTTCGTTCCCGACGAGGTCGGCGATCTCCTCTATAACGGCATCGCCCAGCAAGCCTACCGCCAGGACCAGGCGAGCGGCATCCAGACCGACGGCAGCTACCGGATCGCCGACGACCATACCTTGCGCTCCGGCTTCCTCCTGACCGGCGAGCGCAGCATCTCGAAGACGATCTCGTCGGTGGTGCCGACCGACGCGAACGGCAATCAGATCGGCACCGCGCCCGAGAGCATCTTCGACGAGGAAGGCAAGACCGGCTGGACCGAGAGCATCTATCTCCAGGACGAATGGCGGCTGTTCCCGCGCCTCACGATCAATTACGGCGGGCGCGCCGACCGCGTGGACACGGTGACCCATGCCGATCAGTTGAGCCCGCGCATCAACGTGGTGTGGCGGCCGATCGATGCGACCACGCTTCATGTCGGCTACGCGCGCTACTTCACGCCCCCGCCCTTCGAGCTGTTCTCGGCCGCCAGCGTGGCGAGCTTCGCCAACACTTCGGCAGCACCCGAGGTGACGGAGGATTCGTCGATCAAGGCCGAGCGCTCCCACTACTTCGATGGCGGCGTCACCCAGAAGATCCTGCCGGGCCTAGACGCCGGCATCGATTCCTACTTCAAGAAATCCCACGACTTGATCGACGAGGGCCAGTTCGGCGCGCCGGTCATCCTCACGCCGTTCAACTATCGCGAAGGGCGGCAATACGGCGTCGAGCTCACGACCAACTACACCCAGGGCGATTTCTCGGCCTACGGCAACGTCGCGTTCTCCCACGCGGTGGGCAAGGACATCGTCTCGGGACAGTATAATTTCTCCGCGTCCGATCTCGCCTACATCCAGACCCACTTCATCCCGCTCGACCACGACCAGTTCATCACCGCCTCGAGCGGCGCCGCCTACAAATGGCACGGGGTCCGGTTCAGCTCGGATTTGCTCTACGGCAGCGGCCTGCGCGAGGACGGCGACACGCCCAATGGCGCGACCGTGACGCCCTATTGGCAGATGAACGTCGGCGCCTCGGACAAGATCGCAACCGAGAGCTTCGGCACGTTCGAGATCAAATTCACCGTCATCAACCTGTTCGACCGGACCTATCAAATCCGTAGCGGCACCGGCGTCGGCGTGTTCGCGCCCCAGTACGGACCTCGGCGCGCCTTCTTCGCCGGCATCACCAAGGAATTCTAGCCGAGCGGCGACACGAATCGGGGTCGGGATCGGGATCGGCGACTAACGGAGCTTGCATGCAGAACGTTCTCGCGACGCTTCAAGCCGGGGGTGCGATGGTCTACCCCTTGCTGGCGCTCGCCCTCCTGGCCGCGATCATCGTGCTTGAGAAGGGATTCGTCTTCTGGGCGCGCACGCGGCTGCCCGAACCCCTGCGCGGGCTGATCGAGACGTACCGGTATTCGTGGGCCGAGCTCGAGAGCGGGCTCGCCTCGCTCGGATCGCGCAACTATTTCGGCGCCTTCCTGTCGACGCTCGCCGCAGGCCGCGCCCAGCCGCCCTGGTGGCTCGAATCGCGCGCGGGCGACGAGGCGAGCCTGATCGAGAAATCGCTCGGGCGCTGGCTCTGGATGCTCGAGACCATCGTCACCGCCGCACCCTTGCTCGGGCTCCTCGGCACCATCACGGGCATGATCCGCGCATTCCGCCTGTTCGGCAGCCAGGGCCTGGTCGATCCCGCGGGCGTCACCGGGGGCGTCGCCGAGGCGTTGATCGCGACCGCGCTCGGCCTGTTCGTGGCGCTTATTGCGCTGTTCGCCTTCAATTACTTCTCCCAACGCCAGGCCCGGATCATGGACGAGATGGAGCGCTTGGGCACCCGCATGATCGATCGCGTGCGCCTGGACCGGGAAGGAGCGGGCGATGAAGCTGCGTAGGGCGCGCGCCCGGCGCAAGGGACGCATCGAGATCATCCCGATGATCGATGTGATGTTCTTTTTGCTCGCGACCTTCATGCTCGCCTCGCTCTCGCTCGAGAACCTCCACTCCCTTCCGGTCGACCTCCCGCGCGGACAGGCGCTGGCGGCGCCGCCCAAAGCGTCGGTGACGCTCACGGTCACGCGCGCGGGCGATTTGGCACTCGACCGCACGCCGGTGACGCTCGAGACGATCGGACCGACGCTTATGCGCCTCGCACCCGGCGGTGCCACGAGCCTCGTGGTCAATGCCGACAGCGCCGCGCCGAACGGCATCGTGGTCGAGGCGATGCTCAAGGCGCGCGCGGCGGGCGTCGAGCATTTCCTGTTCGCGATCAAGCCGGAATAGGCTTGCGGCGCCGTGCGCCAGGCCCCGCTGCGGTCCACGTTTCGGGACGATCCATGGCCGCGGCTCTATTGGCTCCTGCCGGCGGCCTTGCTCGCGACGTCGGCCGCGGTCGGCGCATTTCTGAGCGTCCTGGTCCTGGCTCCTCCGACACCCCGCCCGGCGCCGCTCGTGGTGCAATTGGTCGAACTGCACCCGGTCGAGGCGCCGACGCCGACCCCCGCACCTCGAGCGGCGACGCCGCCACCGCCCGTGCTGGAACCGCCGCCGCCACAGGAGGCGCCCCAGCCGGAGCGAGCCCCCCTGCTGGCACCCATGCCCGTGCCCAAACCGGCGCCGCCGCCGCCCAGACCCACGCCGCCTCGCCCATCTCCGGCTCCGGCTTCGCCCGCGAATACGGAGCCGGCACCCCGCGCGCCTTCGACGCCGGTCCCTGCGCACCCATCGTTCGGCGACAGTGTCGCGCCGCGCGCGATCTTCAAGCCGATGCCCGAGCTGCCCGACGACCTCCGCCGCCGCAACGTCGAATGGATCGCGGTCGCGCGCTTCCACATCGAGCCCGACGGCAGCGCGACCGTCGAGCTGATCGAGCCGACGGCCGAGCCGCGCGTCAATCGCTTATTGCTGGATGCGCTTCGGCGCTGGCGCTTCTTTCCCGCGATTCGGAGCGGCAGGCCGGTCGCAAGCACCCTCGATCTGCGCATCCCGATCTCGGTGCGATAAGGCGACCCCGGCATTCGGGGACGCCTCAGAGCGGGACCGGCTGTTGCAATGCCACGAGCAGGAAGAGCGAGCCGCCCGCGAGCACGGCGAGCGAGCCCAGGAGCTCGAGCGCGCGCTCGAGCAGTCCCTCCCAACGCGACTTCCGGCGCGCGAGGCGCACCGCGGCCGCACGCGAGACGACGGTGAAGAGCGCCAAGCTCGCGACCGTGAGCGCGGTGCCGAGCGCCATCACCACGGCGGCCGCGATGCCGACGGCGAAAATCCCCTGGCCGAGGGTGAAGAGCAGCACCAGGATCGCGCCGCTGCAGGGCCGGATGCCGACCGCGAGCACCACGGCCGCGACATGATGGCGCCGCGCGAAGGCGAGGAAGCCCGCGCCGGGCGGGTAATGCGTCTCGTCGCCGACGCCGAGCGGGTCGAAGCTGTGCGCGGGTCCGTGGGCATGGGGCTGCGCGCGGCGCAACGCGCCGTAGAGCATCCAGAATCCGACCAGGACGATGAGCGCGTAGCTCGCGATCTCGAGAGTCTGGGTCTGGGCCTCGATGCGCCGCCCGGTGACGTGGAGGCCGATCGCGAGGGTGCCCACCAGCGCCACCGCACTCGCGGCCTGGGCGAGCGCCGAGGCGAGGGTGATCCAAAGCCCGCGCCGCATCCGGCTCCCGCGCGCGACCAGGTAGGACGAGATCACGAGCTTGCCGTGGCCGGGGCCGACCGCGTGGAACACGCCGTAAACGAACGAGAGACCCATGAGCCACAGAAGCGGCGCGCGCGCGGCACGATCGCGGTAATCGCCGACCGCCTGCGCCATGTCGCGGTAGAGCTCGCGCTGGGCGAGGAACACGGCGCGCATCAGCTCGTGCATCCAGCCGACCTCGAGCCACGGCGTGCGCTCGAGGGTCGCCCAGATGGCGAGTGCGAGGAGCCCCGCGAGCAACGCGGTGACGAGGGACGCGACGCGGCTCATGGGCAGGTCACCGAGACCACGAGCGGATAGACCTGGCCGAAATAATAGGGATCGTTCTTGTCCTCGGCCGCCCGGGCAGCGCAGCCCTTGGGCACGTCGCCCGCGAAGGTCACCGGATTCGTCTTCGCCGGCTCGATGTCGACGAAATAGCTGTCGTCGTAGATGGCGAAGGCGAATTTGCGCGCCTTGGGGTCGATGGGCGGGCTCACCGGGATGGTGAAGCGGTAGACCAGGATATTCTTCTCGAGGCCGACGGCGAAATGGGTAACCGAGGCGACCGGCGTCTTCTTGCCGTCGAGATAGAGATAGGAGAAGTAGTTGTAGCCCTTGAGCGACTTGACCCCGGTCGCGGCGAGCTTGCCGAGCTCGGCTTGGTCCAAGGTCCCTTTGTGGCCTTCGTCGAAATCCTGGATCGTGTCGGCGCTGTAGAACTCGTCGAACACCCAGCTCACGTCGAGGGCCGCGATCTTCGCGTGCTCGAACCGCACCACGACCGAATTGTCGATCCAGACATGGGGATGGGCGCGCGCGGCCGGCAGGCTCGCGAGCAACGCCGCGGCGCAGGCGAGCGCGCCGAGCCCCGCGGCGCGAAAGCGCGCGCGGCGGCCAACCGTCTCGTCGCGCGTCTCGCGGGCCCCGTCCATCGGCGCCCAATCTAGCCCTTGGGATATGATGCGCCTAGCCGGGACGTGGCGAAAAAAGGTGGCGCGAGAGACTTGGGCGCAGGCGGAAAAAGAAACGGGCCGCCGCGGTCGCCCGCAACGGCCCGGTTGCGATGGGAATGCGCCGCTTAGACGCCGAGCGCCTTCTTGGTCGCCTTGTCCAGATGGCCGTTGGCCTTGAGGCCGTGCTCCTTCTGGAACGCCATGATGGCGGCCTTGGTCTTGGGCCCGTACTTGCCGTCGACGGCGAGCTTGGCGCCGCCCTTGTTGAGAGCCTCCTGCGCCTTCTTGACCATGGCGCTGCCGTGCGCCATGTGCATGGGCTTGTGCATGTGCATGGGCTTCGCCGGCGCGGTCGCGGCGGGCGGGGTGGTCTGGGCAAAAGCCGGGGTCGCACCCGGCAGCACGGTCGCGGCGCCGAGCATGAGGGCCGCGGCCAGGGTCGCGAGCCGGATCGTCGACTTCGTCATTCTACTCTCCATTTTGGGACGACAACTTAGAGGGGGGAAGATTAGCAGGAATAGTGGCAAATCTGTGGTTACGGGCGCGTCGAGCGCCGATCAATTTTTCGGCAAATCCGCCGCACCCGAACTCGAATGCCCTCCCGGCCCAATTCGCTCCGCAGCGCGCATGTTCGAGGAAGCGAGCCAGGCGGCGTGCGACCTAGCACGGCCCCTCGGCGCCGTCAAATGCCGCCCGCGCGCCGCGCGGCTTCCGGGCGCGCGGCGCTTCGTGTAATCTCGGACGATGAAGCCCAGTTCCCGAGTCGCGCGCAAAGGAGCGGCATCCGCCGACGGCGCTACGCCGCGCGGCGCGCTCACGGCCGACCCGTTCGGCAAGACGCGGCACAATCACTCGGGCTGCCAGGCGGCGGCATTGAGCACGGCCGAGCGCCTGTGCGCGCTACGCGGCGCGCGGCTCACGCCGTTGCGCCGGCGCGTGCTCGAGCTCGTCTGGCGCAGCCACGATCCCGTGGGCGCCTACGCGATCCTGGCGGCGCTCCGGCGCGAGCGGCGCGCGGCGGCGCCGCCCACGGTCTATCGCGCGCTCGAATTCCTGACCGAGCAGGGGCTCGTGCATCGCATCGAGTCCCTCAACGCCTATCTGGGTTGCGCCGACCCCGAGCACGGCCATGCGACCCAGTTCCTCATCTGCGCGCGTTGCGGTGCGGCGTCGGAGCTCCACGACCGGCGCATCCAGGGTGCCATCGGCGCGGATGCGAAGGCGCTCGGCTTCCAGGTCCGCAACGTGGTGGTCGAGGCGATCGGCCTGTGCCCGGCCTGCGCGGCTTAGGTTTCGGCGCCGCCGCGCCGCCGCGCGGAGGGGAGCTCATGCGCGGCGAGGATGGCGAGGCTGAACAGGACCAGCGCTCCCGCCTGATGGCAGGCGGCGAGCGCCACCGGCACCACGAGCAGCAAAGTCGAGACGCCGAGGGCCACCTGCACGAACACCCATCCGCACATGAGATTGGCCGCGAGCCGGGCGCGCGGCGATAGCTCGAGACGCGCGAGCGCCAGACGGAACGCGACCACGAGCAGCACGGTCGCGATCGCGAGCATGCGGTGGTCGAACTGCACCGTCATCACGTCGTCGAAGGCGCTTCGGAACCAGGGCGAGAGCGGATAAAGACCGGGCGGGATCAAATGCCCGTTCATGAGCGGGAAGGTGTTGTAGATGAGCCCGGCATGGAGCCCCGCGACGAACGAGCCCGAGAGGGCCACGAGGTAAATCCACGCGGCCAGCGCGCGTCCCCATCGCGCGACGCCGCGCGCGGCGTCGTGCGGCAAGGAATCCGCGCGCGGCCAAAGCAGGTCGAGCGCCAGCCACAGCATGTAGGCGTAGATCAAAAGCGCCAAGCCGAGATGGGCCGCGAGGCGGTATTGGCTCACCGAGGTGCGGCCCTCGAGCCCGCTCATCACCATGTACCAGCCGACCGCACCCTGGAGGGCGCCGAGCGCGAACAGAATCGCGAGGCGCGGCACGAGCGGGCGCGCGATGCGCCGGCGCGCGAGGAAATAGAGGAACGGCACCAGGAAGGCGATGCCGATGAGCCGGCCCCAAAGACGATGGGTGTATTCCCACCAGAAGATCGATTTGAAGTCGGCGAGGCTCATGCCCTCGTTCACGACCTGATACTGGGTGGTCGCCTTGTAATGCGCGAACTCGCGCATCCAATCCGCGTGATCGAGGGGCGGGATCACGCCCATCAAGGGCTGCCATTGGGTGATCGAGAGGCCCGAAAGCGTGAGGCGCGTGACGCCGCCGAGAATCACCATGACGAAAATCATGCCGCAGCAGGCGAGGAGCCACAGGGCGAGCGCCCGATCGCCGGCGCGCGCGTCCGGTCGCAGGGTCGCGGGAGCGTGCGCCGTCGGCGCTGCGGGCGAGTCTGTGATCAGCGAAGGCATCGCGCGTTCGGAAAAATCATGGGGCGGGGAGAGTGCCGCTCCAAGCGCCGGGCCGCAAGGGGCTCGGCGCTTCGATCGCGCCGTTTCAGTGGAGCCGGAGCTCGACGCCCGCATACCGCAGCTCGCGCGGGCCGACGAGCCGCGCGCTCGCGATACGCACCGAATGGAGCCGGCCCTCGAGATTGCGTTCCCAGAAATCGAGGAAGCGCTTCAAGGCCGGGAAGTCGGGCGACATGTCGGGCGCTTGCCAGATGTAGGTTTGGAGCAGGGCCGGGAAATCCGGCAGGTGGTAGAGGATTTCGGCGGTCGTGAGCCGCCAGTCGCCCAAAGCCCGTCGCATCCGGATCATGCGAGCCTCCCAAGCTCCCCTCGACGCAACTATTCTGCGCCTCGATCTCGCAACTGCAAAATAAAATCTGCGGCCTTTATCAATCCTCTAGCAGCCCACGGCCGAGAGGGCTGCCAGCGAGGGCCGATTTTTCGCTACTACCCTTGAAGCGATATTTCGGTCTCCCTAAATCCCTGGCACTCCAACGACAAGAGTGCTAACAACACGCCGAAATTCACCATTGCGCCAATTCCACGGAGGAGTCCGACCATGAAATTCCGGCCCTTGCACGACCGCGTCCTCTTGCGTCGCATCGACGCCGAGCACAAGACCGCGGGCGGCATCATCATCCCCGACACCGCCAAGGAGAAGCCCCAGGAGGGCGAGGTCATCGCGGTGGGTGCCGGGACGCGCGACGAGAACGGCAAGATCCATCCCCTCGACGTGAAGCCGGGCGACCGGGTGCTGTTCGGCAAATGGTCCGGCACCGAGGTCAAGATGGACGGCGAGGAGCTCCTGATCATGAAGGAGTCCGACATCATGGGCGTGATCGAGGGAGCCAAGGCCGGCAAGAAAGCCGCCTGACCCGCGCGCGTCGCAACGATCCCATTCAAGGAGTAAGGAACGATGGCTGCCAAGGACGTTAAATTCAGCGGCGACGCCCGCGCGCGCATGTTGCGCGGCGTCGATATTCTAGCCGATGCAGTCAGGGTGACTCTCGGCCCGAAAGGCCGCAACGTGGTGCTCGACAAGTCGTTCGGCGCGCCGCGCATCTCGAAGGACGGGGTGACGGTCGCGAAGGAGATCGAGCTCGCCGACAAGTTCGAGAACATGGGTGCCCAGATGCTGCGCGAGGTCGCCTCCAAGACCTCCGACGTGGCGGGCGACGGCACCACCACCGCGACCGTGCTCGCCCAGGCGATCGTGCGCGAAGGCGTCAAGGCCGTGACCGCGGGCATGAACCCGATGGACTTGAAGCGCGGCGTCGAGAAGGCCGTGGAGACCGTCGTCGCCGACCTCAAGAAGCGCTCCAAGAAGGTGAAGTCGAACGAAGAGATCGGCCAAGTCGGCACGATTTCGGCGAACGGCGACGTCACGGTCGGCAAGATGATCGCCGAAGCGATGGCGAAAGTCGGCAACGAAGGCGTGATCACGGTCGAAGAGGCGAAGAGCCTCGACACCGAGCTCGACGTCGTCGAAGGCATGCAGTTCGACCGCGGCTACATCTCGCCCTACTTCATCACCAACGCCGACAAGATGGTGGCGGAGCTCGACGAGCCCTTCATCCTCATCCACGAGAAGAAGCTCTCCTCGCTGCAGCCGATGCTGCCGATCCTCGAAGCGGTTGTCCAAAGCGGCCGTCCGCTCGTGATCATCGCCGAGGAAGTCGAAGGCGAAGCGCTGGCGACTCTCGTCGTCAACAAGCTGCGCGGCGGCCTCAAGGTTGCGGCGGTGAAGGCGCCGGGCTTCGGCGATCGCAGGAAGGCGATGCTCGAAGACATCGCCATCGTCACCGGCGGCCAGGTCATCAGCGAAGATCTCGGCATCAAGCTCGAGAACGTGAAGGTGAACGCGCTCGGCACGGCGAAGAAAGTCCGCATCACGAAGGACGACACGACGATCATCGACGGCTCGGGCAAGAAGAACGACATCCAGGCGCGCGTCGGCCAGATCAAGCAGCAGATCGAAGAGACGACGTCGGACTACGACAAGGAGAAGCTCCAGGAGCGTCTCGCGAAGCTCGCGGGCGGCGTGGCGGTCATCCGCGTCGGCGGTGCGACGGAAGTCGAAGTGAAGGAGAAGAAGGATCGCGTCGATGACGCGCTCAATGCGACGAAGGCGGCGGTCGAGGAAGGCATCCTTCCCGGCGGCGGCGCGGCGCTTCTCTATGCCACGAAGGCGCTGAACGGCCTCGTGGGCGACAACGAAGACCAGAACGCGGGCATCGCGATCGTGCGCAAGGCGATCCAGTCGCCGATCCGCCAGATCGTCGAGAACGCGGGCGTGGAAGCCTCCATCGTCGTCGGCAAGCTGCTCGAGCAGAAGTCGAACACCTTCGGCTTCGATGCGCAGACGGAAGCCTATGTCGATCTCGTCGAGAAGGGCATCGTGGACCCGACGAAAGTCGTGCGCACGGCGCTGCAGGATGCGGCGAGCGTCGCGGCTCTCCTCATCACGACGGAAGCGATGGTCGCAGACCGTCCGAAGAAGGACGCAGCGGCTCCGGCGATGCCGGGCGGCGGTATGGGCGACATGGACTTTTGATTGGGCGCGGAGCGCGAGCTCCGCGAACAATCAACCCTCCGAAGGGCGCAGCGCGTAGGAGGGCTGATCCATGCAGCCTCAATCACACGGAAAGGGCCGGAGGAAACTCCGGCCCTTTTTGTTTCGCGACATAATCCTCCCCCGAACGAAGTTTGGGGGAGGTGGCGCGCACGAAGTGCGCGACGGAGGGGGCATCTAGGCAGACTTCGCCCCCTCCACCGCTTCGCGGTCCCCCTCCCCCGAACTTCGTTCGAGGGAGGAATGCGCGTCACGCTTGACAGCGCGACCGCTCCGTTTTAATTTTCTTCAAGTGAATTGAACTTTATTAAATGGCCCGATTCGAAGAGCCGCAGCGTTGGACCGATGCGTTGGAGCCGGAGGATCTCGCCTTCGTGCGCCGCTTCGTGCTTGCGTCCGGTTCGCTCAAGGAGATGGCCGAAGAATATGGTGTGTCCTATCCGACCATTCGTCTGCGCCTGGACGCGCTGATCGAGAAGGTGCGGCGCGCCACGAAGGAGAAGCCGATGAGCGAGCTCAGACGCATCGTGCGCCAGATGGTCGAGGAAGGCTCGCTCGATCTCGTCGATGCGCGCAAGCTCCTCGCGGCCGGCGCCAAGGATGTGAAAGCGGTTCAACCGAACAAGGATGGAGAGAGCAAATGACTACGCTGCAGACTCTTCTGTCGTCGCGCGCGATCGATGCGGTCGTGTTCACTGCCCTCGTCGTCTTCACCGTTACATCGCTGACGGCGCTCGAATCCCGGCGCGAACGCAGCACCGACTTTGCACAGATCCGCCGCGTCGCCCTCGTCCTCGCCGCCCTGTTCTGGCTCATGATGATCGGCGGCATCGCCGATTTCGCGATCGCGGGCGCGCTTAATTTTCTCAACCTCGCCTTCTTTCTTACCGGCGCAGCAGGCCTCGGAATCCTCACCGGACTGATGTTTCAACGCGATGCCGATAAGGAATTGCGCCGCATCGCAGCATCCGACCTTTAGCCGAGGCTCAATTCCGCAATGAATTCAAAGGGTCGGCACGGTTGCCGGCCCTTTCCGGCTTTTAGGGTTTCGTCAAGGAAGAATTAAAGCGCGGGCCGGGAATACTTGGCTTCGTTGTCGCAACCCTTTAGATAGACCGCGCGTTTGGGTGTGTGGTGGAAATGGGGTGTGTACGGCGCGGCTCCATATCTGCACCAAAATCAAAGTCCAACTACTACCCATGGGAGTGAAACGGCATGGCGCAAGTAGAGATTTCCCGTACAATCAAAAGCAAAGGTGTAGACGCTTCCCCGGTTGCCGAGTTCGATTCGGCCGGTGTCGTCGCGATCTCCCGCGCGCTCAATGCCATCCTGGCGGACAGCTTTGCGCTCTATCTCAAAACCAAGAATTTTCACTGGCAGGTGGGCGGCCCCCGTTTCCGCTCCTATCAGATTTCCTATCGCCTCGAATTCGACGAACACGCAGAGCAGCTTTTCGCGGCGACGGATCGCCTTGCGGATCGCGTGCGTGCCATCGGCGGACGCAAACCCGCCTTGACGGAAGTGGGCCAGCTTCGCCGCGTGCGCGATCATGAGCGGACATTCGTGCAGCCCACGGACATGCTCTGCGAGCTGATCGACGACAACAAGGCGATGGCCGAAGCGCTGGCTCACACCCGCAGCCTCTGCGAGCGCTACAAGGACGCCCACACGATCGATCTCCTCGACACGCTCGCCGATCAGACCGAGCACAGAAGCTGGTTCCTGCTCGAGATGAGCCACGACGGAGAAGAATAGCTCCGACATTGATCCGACCCTCCCCGCAGGGGGAGGTGAAAAGCAAAACGGCGGCCCACCGGGCCGCCGTTCGCGTTTTGACAAGCACAAAACTCAGTATTTGATCGACGCACCGATGAAGAAGGTGCGGCCGAGCGAGTCGTAGGTGCCCGGGAAGGTGTTGTCGTTGCCCGGACCGACCGGCAGAGCGTTGGTGGTGAGCGTCGGCGGCAGGCGGTCGAAGACGTTGTTGACGCCCAGGTGCAGGTCGACACCCTGGCGGACGTTCCAGTCGGCCGCGAGGTCGATGTAGTAGTAGTCGTTGATGTGGGCGTCCGCCGCGTCATACGGCGTTCCCGCAGTGCCCGACAGCAACGGATTCGACGAG